>NZ_JAALCQ010000009.1:0-245186 GCF_011065555.1 Rubrivivax sp. JA1026 | reverse complement strand
CGCCCACCCAGCCCAGCAAGGAACTGCAGGTCTTCCCGAACCCGGCGCCCGAACGCGACTACGTGATCCGCTTCGACGTGCCCGAGTTCACCTGCCTGTGCCCGCTGACCGGCCAGCCCGACTTCGCGCATTTCACGATCGAGATCGTGCCGGACCAGCTGTGTGTCGAGCTGAAGAGCCTGAAGCTCTATTTCTGGAGCTATCGCAACGAAGGCGCGTTCCACGAGAAGGTGACCAACACCATCCTCGAGGACCTGGTGAAGGCCATCCAGCCGCGTTTCCTGCGCATCCACGGCAACTGGTTCGTGCGTGGCGGCATCGGCACCCACGTCACCGTCGAACACCGCGCCAAGGGCTGGAAGCCGGCCGCGCCGGTCGTGCTGCCGGCGCCGCAGGCGTGAACGTGCCGCAGGCGCCGCGCGTCGAACGACGGCCCTATCAGAAGTACGCGGTCGACGTCGCTGTCAGCGCCATCGACGGCCACGGTGTCTTCGCCGCCGAGGCCATCCCGGCGCGCGTGAAGATCGGCGAGATCCGCGGCGAGGCGCTGAGCGTCGAGCAGGCGCGCATCCGGGCGACGCGGCACGAACGCATCATGATCGTCGAGCTGTCGCCCAAGCGCGCGATCGACTTCACGCTGTCGACCGACCCGATGCGCTACACCAACCACAGCTGCCAGGCCAACGCCCGGCTGGTGCTGGACAACGGCCGCGTCGAGTTCTTCTCGCTGCGCGCCATCGCCCCGGGCGAGGAGATCACCGTCGACTACGGCGAGACGCACCACGGCGGCACGCTGCCGTGCCGCTGCGGCGCGCCCGGCTGTCGCGGGGCGCTGTAACTGACAGGCCTGCGGCGCCGCGGCAGTCGGGAATGCAGGGGTCAGGTCTCAAGAGACCTGACCCCACCTCTGCGGCCGCCGGAAAGCCGAAAAGCCGGGGTCAGGTCTCGAGAGACCTGACCCCACCGCACGAGAGACCTGACCCCACCGCAGCGTTGACCGCACCTCAGCGTGGCCGCACCTCAGCGTGACCGCGCCTCAGCGGCCGCCGGCCGTCAGACGCGCTCGAACGCGGCGGCGATGCCCTGGCCGCCGCCGATGCACATCGTCACCAGCGCGTAGCGGCCGCCGATGCGGTGCAGCTCGTGGATCGCCTTGGTGGTGATGATCGCGCCGGTGGCGCCGATCGGGTGGCCCAGCGAGATGCCCGAACCGTTGGGGTTGACCTTGGCCGGGTCGAGGTCGAGCTCCTTGGACACCGCGCAGGCCTGGGCGGCGAAGGCTTCATTGGCTTCGATGACGTCGAAGTCGCCGACCTTGAGCCCGGTGCGCGCCAGCAGCGCACGCGTCGCCGGCACCGGGCCGATGCCCATGATCGCCGGCTCGACGCCGGCGTGCGCGTAGCCCACCAGCCGCGCCAGCGGCCTCAGCCCGTGCACCTTGACGGCGTCAGCGCTGGCCAGCACGACGGCCGCGGCGCCGTCGTTGATGCCCGAGGCGTTGCCGGCGGTCACCGTGCCGTCCTTCTTGAACGCCGGCTTCATCTTCGCCAGGCCTTCCAGCGTCGTCGCCGGCTTGACGTGTTCGTCGGTGTCGAAGACGACCTCGCCCTTCCTCGTCTGCTGCACCACCGGGACGATCTGCTCGCGGAAATAGCCGGCTTCCAGCGCCGCGGCGGCGCGGCGGTGGCTCTCGACCGCCAACGCGTCCATCTGCTCGCGCGTGATGCCGAAACGTTCGGCGACGTTCTCGGCGGTGATGCCCATGTGCACCTTGTGGAACGGGTCGTTCAGCGCGCCGACGACGAAGTCCAGGATCTGCGCGTCGCCCATGCGCGCGCCCCAGCGGGCGCCCGGCATCAGGTAGGCGCCGCGCGACATGTTCTCGGCGCCGGCGCCGATGGCCAGCTCGCAGTCGCCGAGCGTGATGGCCTGCGCTGCCGAGACGATGGCCTGCAGCCCCGAGCCGCAGAGCCGGTTGACGTTGAAGGCCGGCGTCTCCTGCGGCAGCCCGGCGCCGATCGTGGCGACGCGGCTGAGGTAGGCGTCACGCGGCTCGGTCGGCACGACGGTGCCCATCGCCAGGTGGCCGATGGCGGCGGCCGGCGCGCCGGAGCGATCGAGCGCGGCCTTGACGGCCAGCGTCGCCAGCTCGGACAGCGGCACGTCCTTGAGGGCGCCGCCGAAGGTGCCGATCGCGGTGCGGGCGGCGGCGACGACGAAGATCTCGCGCGGAAGGCTCATGGGCTTCTCCAGTCAGGTTGGACGGGGGACATCGTGCCGGAACCGGCAGTGCAACGGTGGCGACCGATTGTGTCCACCGGCCGCCGCATCCCCCTCCGGGATAATCCGCGCCATGAACCCGCTGCTCGCCCGCCTGAACCCCTACCCCTTCGAGCGCTGGCGCGAGCTGACGCGCGGTCTGGTGCCCAATCCGGCGCTGCGGCCGGTCAACCTGGGCATCGGCGAGCCCAAGCACCCGGCGCCGGCATTGCTCGAGGAAGCGCTGGTGGCCAACCTGAAGTCGCTGGCCGCCTACCCGGCGACCGCCGGCGAGCCGGCGCTGCGCGAAGCCTGCGCGGCGTGGCTGGTGCGGCGTTACGGCATCACGGTCGACGCGGCGAGCCAGGTGCTGCCGGTGCTGGGCTCGCGCGAGGCGCTGTTCTCGTTCGCGCAGACGGTGATCGACCCGACGCGCGAGAACGCCACCGTCGTCTGCCCCAACCCGTTCTATCAGATCTACGAAGGCGCGGCGCTGCTGGCCGGCGCCCGCACCGCGTTCGCGCCCAGTGACCCGGCGCGCAACTTCGCCGCCGACTGGTCGGCGATCGACGACGCGACCTGGGCCACGACGCAGATGCTCTACGTCTGCTCGCCCGGCAACCCGACCGGCGCGGTGATGCCGCTGGACGAATGGGCGCGGCTGTTCGAGCTGTCCGACCGCCACGGCTTCGTCATCGCCAGCGACGAGTGTTATTCGGAGATCTATTTCCGCGACGAGGCACCGCTGGGCGGGCTGGAGGCGGCGGCGAAACTCGGCCGCAGCGACTTCCGCAACCTGGTCGCGTTCACCAGCCTGTCCAAACGCAGCAACGTGCCGGGGCTGCGCTCGGGCTTCGTCGCCGGCGACGCCGCGCTGCTGAAAGCCTTCCTGCTCTACCGCACCTACCACGGCAGCGCGATGAGCCCGCTGGTGCAGCGCGCCAGCGTCGCCGCCTGGAACGACGAGACGCACGTCGTCGCCAACCGCGAGGCCTATCGGCAGAAGTTCGCCGCCGTGACGCCGCGCCTGGCCGAGGTGCTGGACGTCGCGCTGCCCGACGCCGGCTTCTACCTCTGGGCGGCCGTCCCCGGCGGTGACGACGTGGCCTACGCCCAGGGCCTGCTCGCTCAATACAATGTGACCGTCCTGCCCGGCAGCCTGCTGGCGCGCAGCGTGCAGGGCCGCAACCCCGGCGCCGGCCGCGTCCGCATGGCGCTCGTCGCACCGCTCGAGGAATGCCTCGAAGCCGCCGAGCGCATCGTTTCCTACACCGAAAGCCTCACCCGATGACGACCCAGCTCCAAGCCACCATCGACCTCGCCTGGGAACGGCGTGCCGAGATCAACGCCGTCAACGCCCCCGAGGTGCGAGACGCCGTCGAGCACGTGATCGACGAACTCGACGCCGGCCGCCTGCGCGTGGCCGAACGCCAGGCCGTCGGCCAGTGGACCGTCAACCAGTGGGTCAAGAAGGCGGTGCTGCTGTCCTTCCGCCTCAACGACAACCGCCTGATGCAGGCCGGTGACCTGAGCTTCTTCGACAAGGTCGAGACCAAGTACGGCGGCGCCGACGCCGAGGCCCTGCGTGCCACCGGCGTGCGCGTCGTGCCGCCGGCGGTCGCGCGCCGCGGCAGCTTCCAGGCGAAGAACGTCGTGCTGATGCCCAGCTACGTGAACATCGGCGCCTACGTCGACGAAGGCACGATGGTCGACACCTGGGCGACGGTGGGCTCCTGCGCGCAGATCGGCAAGAACGTGCACCTGTCGGGCGGCGTCGGCATCGGCGGCGTGCTCGAGCCGCTGCAGGCCAACCCGACGATCATCGAGGACAACTGCTTCATCGGCGCCCGCTCCGAAGTCGTCGAAGGCGTGATCGTCGAGGAGAACTCGGTGATCTCGATGGGCGTCTACATCAGCCAGAGCACCAAGATCTACAACCGCATGACCGGCGAAGTGAGCTACGGCCGCATCCCGGCCGGCTCGGTGGTCGTCAGCGGCTCGCTGCCGGCGGCCGACGGCAGCCACAGCCTGTATTGCGCGGTGATCGTCAAGCAGGTCACGGCGGCCACGCGCGCCAAGACCAGCATCAACGACCTTCTCCGGGCCTGAGCCCCGGCAGGATCGACGAAAGGATCGGCATGTCGGGCAACATGGAACGGGTCCTCCGCCTGATGGCGGAGAAGAACGCCTCCGACGTCTACCTGTCGGCGAACACGCCGATCCTCATCAAGATCCACGGCCAGATCCTGCAGCTGTCGGACCAACTGCTGAGCCCGACGCAGACGCGCCAGCTGCTGGCCGAGCTGCTGACGCCGCACCAGCTCGAGGAGCTCGACGACACCGGCGAACTCAACGTCGGCATCGGCATCCCGCGTGTCGGCAGCTTCCGGCTGTCGGCGTTCAAACAGCGCGGCACCGTCGCCGCGGTCTTCCGCTGCATCCCGCACCAGATCCCGGCGCTGGACACGCTGGGGCTGCCGACGATCCTGTCGCAGCTGGTCACCGAGAAACGCGGCCTGATCCTGATGGTCGGCGCCACCGGCACCGGCAAGAGCACGACGCTGGCGTCGATGCTGGAGTGGCGCAACCAGCAGGTCACCGGCCACGTGCTGACGATCGAGGACCCGATCGAGTTCCTGTTCTCGAACAAGAAGTCCATCGTCAACCAGCGCGAGGTCGGCCGCGACACGCAGAGCCTGCAGATCGCGCTGAAGAACGCGCTGCGCCAGGCGCCCGACTGCATCATGATCGGCGAGATCCGCGACCGCGAGACGATGACCGCGGCGACCTCGTACGCGCTGTCGGGCCACCTGGTGCTGGCCACGCTGCACGCCAACAACAGCTACCACGCGCTCGGCCGCATCCTGTCGTTCTACACGCCGGAAGCGCGGCCGACGCTGCTGTCGGACCTGGCCTCCGGGCTGCGTGCGGTGATCTCGCAGCGCCTGCTGCGTGCCACCACCGGCGGGCGCGTGCCGGCCGTCGAGGTGCTGCTCAACACCAAGCTCGTCTCCGAGCTGATCGAGAAGGGCGACCTCGCCGGTGTCAAGGAAGCCGTCGAGAAGTCGCTGGCCGAAGGCTCGCAGACCTTCGAGCAGGACCTGGCGCGGCTGATCAACGAAGGCGTCATCACGCGCGAGGAAGGCCTGGCCTACGCCGACTCGCCGACCAACCTGCTGTGGCGGCTGCAGAACGAGCCCGCCGGCGGCGCCACCGCCAAGGCCGCGCCGCCCAAGCCGGCCGACGACCTGGAGCCGGCGACCTTCACCGAGATCACGATCGACGTGCGCCCCGACGACGGCCGCAGCGGCGCCGCCCCCTGGACGGTGCGATGAACAACGCCCTTCGCCTGGCCGAGCAGCTGATCGCGCGCCGCTCGGTCACCCCCGAAGACGCCGGCTGCCAGGCCTTGATCGCCTCGCGCCTGGCGGCGCTGGGTTTCGAGTGCGAGACGATCGTCTGCGGCCCGGAGAACTTTCGCGTCACCAACCTGCTGGCGCGCCGCGCCGGCGGCCTGCCGGGCCCGGTGCTGGCCTTCGCCGGCCACACCGACGTCGTGCCGACCGGCCCGCTGGACCGCTGGACCAGCGACCCCTTCGTGCCCAGCCACCGCGACGGCCGGCTCTACGGCCGCGGCGCGGCCGACATGAAGAGCTCGCTGGCGGCGATGGTCGTCGCCGTCGAGGAGTTCATTGCCGCGCAGCCGCGCCACGCCGGCGCCATCACCTTCCTGCTGACCAGCGACGAAGAAGGCCCGTCGGTCGACGGCACGGTGCGCCTGGTCGAGCTGCTGCAGCAGCGTGGTGAACGCCTGGACGCCTGCATCGTCGGCGAGCCGACCTCGGTCTCGCGCCTGGGCGACATGGTCAAGAACGGCCGCCGCGGCTCGCTGTCGGGCCGGCTCACCGTGATCGGCAAGCAGGGCCACATCGCCTACCCGCAGCTGGCGAAGAACCCGATCCACGTCTTCGCGCCGGCGCTGGCCGAACTGGCGGCGATGCGCTGGGACGAAGGCAACGCCTTCTTCCCGCCGACGAGCTGGCAGGTCAGCAACCTGCACGGCGGCACCGGGGCGAGCAACGTCATCCCGGGCGAGCTGGTCGTCGACTTCAACTTCCGCTTCAGCACCGAGTCCACGCCCGAGTCGCTGCAGGCGCGGGTCGCCGAGGTGCTGGCGCGCCACGGCGTCGAACACCGGCTGGAGTGGACGCTCTCCGGCCGTCCCTTCCTGACGACGCCCGGCCCGCTGATCGCCGCCCTGAGCGCGGCCATCGTCACCGAATGCGGCGTCGAGCCCGAGCTCAGCACCACCGGCGGCACCTCCGACGGGCGTTTCATCGCCGCGATCTGCCCGCAGGTCGTCGAGTTCGGGCCGCTGAACGCCACCATCCACCAGATCGACGAACACGTCGACGCGGCCTCGGTCGAGACGCTGAAGAACGTCTACCGCCGCACGCTGGAACACTATCTCCGATGACCCTGATCGAGCTGATCGAGACCTCCAGCGCCCGCCTCGCCGAGGCGGGCGTTTCGTTTGGGCACGGCACCACCAATGCCTTCGACGAAGCCGCCTGGCTCGTGCTGTGGAAGCTGGGCCTGCCGCTGGACGCGCTGGACGAACACGCCGCGCGTGAACTGTCGGCCGCCGACGTCGCCGGCTGCGAGACGTTGCTGGCCGAACGCATCGCCACGCGCAAGCCCGCCGCCTACCTGACCGGCGAAGCCTGGCTGCAGGGCGTGCCCTTCAGCGTCGACGAACGGGTCATCGTGCCGCGTTCGCTGATCGCCGAGCCGCTGGCCGACGGTGCGATCGACGCCTGGCTCTCGGACCAGACGCGGCGCGTGCTGGACCTGTGCACCGGCAACGGCAGCCTGGCCGTGCTGGCGGCGATGGCCTGGCCCGAGGTCGAGGTCGACGCCAGCGACCTCAGCGCCGACGCGCTGGCCGTCGCCGCGATCAACGTGGCGCGCCACGGCCTGCAGTCGCGCATCCGATTGCGCCAGGGCGACGGCCTGGCGGCCGCCGACGGCGTCTACGACCTCGTGCTCTGCAACCCGCCCTACGTCAACGCCGAGGCGATGGCCGCGCTGCCGGCCGAGTACCGCGCCGAGCCCGAGCTGGCGCTGGCCGGCGGTGCCGACGGCATGGACTTCGTGCGCCTGCTGCTGGCCGAGCTGCCGCGCCACCTGTCGCCGCACGGCGTGCTGGTGCTGGAGATCGGCCACGAACGCGCGCATTTCGAAGCCGCGTTCCCGCGCCTCGAAGCTGTCTGGCTGGAAACCAGCGCCGGCGAGGACCAGGTGCTGCTGCTGACCGCGCAAGCGCTGGAGGCCGGCCTGTGATCACGCTGCGCAACATCACGCTGCGCCGCGGCGTCAAGGTCGTGCTGCAGAACGCCAACCTGGTGCTGCAGCCGGGCGAGAAGGTCGGCCTGATCGGCCGCAACGGCGCCGGCAAGTCCAGCCTGTTCTCGCTGCTGACCAACCGGCTGCAGGCCGACAGCGGCGACGTCGAGATCCCGCCGCGCTGGCGCCTCGGCGAAGTGGCGCAGAATATGCCCGAGACCGACGACGGCGCGACCGACTTCGTGCTGCAGGGCGACATCCCGCTCGTCGAGGCCCAGGCCGCGCTGGCCGCGGCCGAAGCCTCGGGCGACGGCCACGCGATCGCCGAAGCCCACATGCGGCTCGACGAAGCCGGCGCCTTCGACGCGCGTTCGCGTGCCCAGGCGCTGCTGCTGGGCCTGGGCTTCCGCAGCGACCAGCTCGACGCGCCGGTGAACAGTTTCTCCGGCGGCTGGCGCATGCGGCTGCAGCTGGCGCGCGCGCTGATGTGCCCGGCCGACCTGCTGCTGCTCGACGAACCGACCAACCACCTGGACCTGGACGCGCTGGTCTGGCTCGAAGCCTGGCTCAAGCGTTTCGACGGCCTGATGGTCGTCATCAGCCACGACCGCGAGTTCCTCGATGCGATCACCCGCGTCACCGTCCACCTCGACGACTGCACGCTGACGCGCTACGGCGGCAACTACAGCACCTTCGAGGAGATGCGTGCCGAACGCATGAGCCAGCAGCAGGCGGCGTTCGCCAAGCAGCAGGAGAAGATCGCGCACCTGCAGCGTTTCATCGACCGCTTCAAGGCCAAGGCGACGAAGGCAAAGCAGGCGCAGAGCCGGGTCAAGGCGCTGGCGCGCATGGAAAAGCTGGCGCCGGTGCTGACCGCCAGCGACTTCGAGTTCGAGTTCCGCGAGCCGGTCAGCCTGCCCAACCCGATGCTGTCCCTCGACGGGCTGGTCTGCGGCTACGGCAGCACGACCATCGTCCGCAACGTCAGCCGCTCGGTGCTGGCCGGCCAGCGCATCGGCATCCTGGGCGCCAACGGCCAGGGCAAGTCGACGCTGGTGAAGACCATCGCGCGCGCGCTGCCGCCGCTGGGCGGCACGATGACCGAGGGCAAGGGCCTGGTCATCGGCTACTTCGCGCAGCAGGAGCTGGACGTGCTGTCGCTGGGCGACGGCCCGCTGATGCACATGGTGCGCCTGGCGCGCGACGTCGGCCCGGCGGCGCGCGAGCAGGAACTGCGCGACTTCCTCGGCCGCTTCCGCTTCACAGGCGACATGGTCACGCAGGCCGTCGGCTCGCTGTCCGGCGGCGAGAAGGCACGCCTGGTGCTGGCGATGCTGGTCTGGCAGCGCCCCAACCTGCTGCTGCTCGACGAGCCGACCAACCACCTGGACCTGACGACACGCGAGGCGCTGTCGATCGCGCTCAACGAGTTCGAAGGCACGGTGATGCTGGTCAGCCACGACCGCGCGCTGCTGCGCGAGACCTGCGACGAGTTCTGGCTCGTCAGCCGCGGCGGCGTCGAGCCCTTCGACGGCGACCTCGACGACTACCAGCGCTGGCTGCTGGAGGTCTCGCGCGCCACGGCGCGTGGCCAGGAACCGCCGCCGCCGCCGCGGCCGGCGGCGTTCGTGCCGGCAACGCCGGTGGAGAGCAAGGCCGCCCAGCCGGCGCGTCCGGCGCCCCAGCCGAGTGGCGACCGCCGCGAAGACCGCAAGCAGGCCGCGCAGGCGCGCCAGGCGCTGGCCAACCGCACGCGCCCGCTGCGCAACGAACTGGCGCAGATCGACACCCGGCTGGAAAAGCTGGCCGCCGAGCGCGCCGAGCTGGAGGCCCAGCTCGCGTCCGGCACGATGTCCGGCGCCGAGATCGCCGAAGCCGGCCGGCGCCTGAACCACGCCGCCGCCGAGACCGGCATGCTCGAGGAACGCTGGCTCGAGCTGCAGACCGAGATCGAGGCGCTGCAAGCCGAAAACTGAGGTCGATGCCGGCGCCGCCGGCTTCGACCCTTCGCGCCGTCGGCGTATCAAGTTGTGCGCAACCGAGTTGCGCGCAACTGTCTACAGTGCGGCCCATGGCCTCGACCGACGCCCCCGCCCTGCTGCCGCTGGAACGCCAGCTCTGCTTCGCGCTCTACGCGGGCTCGCTGGCGATGACGCGGCTGTACCGGCCGCTGCTCGACCCGCTGGGCCTGACCTACCCGCAGTACCTCGTGATGCTCGTGCTGTGGCACGAAGGCCGGCAGACGGTGTCGGGCATCGGCGAACGGCTGGACCTGGAGTCCGGCACGCTGACGCCGCTGCTGCGGCGGCTCGAACGCGCCGGTCTGGTGCGCCGCGAGCGCGACGAGGCCGACCAGCGCCGCGTCTACGTCGAGCCGACCGAAGCCGGCGTCGCGCTGCAAGACCGGGCCGTCGAGCTTCAAGGCCGGCTGCTGGCCGGCGTCGACTGCGACGCCGCCGAACTGGCCGTGCTCGTCGAGCGTGTTCAGGCGCTGCGCCGGCGCATCAACGAATCCCTTCCCCGCGCGGCCTGAGGCCGCCCGTCACGACGCCACTGCAAGGAGACTTCCCATGGCCATCGAAAAAGCGCTCTACACCGCCCGCGGCACCGCCACCGGCGGCCGCACCGGCACCGCCAAGTCCGACGACGGCCGTCTGGACATCCAGCTGTCGACGCCCAAGGCGCTGGGCGGCGACGACGGCGCCGGCACCAACCCCGAGCAGCTCTTCGCCGCCGGTTACGCCGCCTGCTTCATCGGCGCGCTGAAGGCCGTCGGCGCCCGCCACAAGAAGGCGATCCCCGCCGACGTGGCCATCCACGCCGAAGTCTCGATCGGCCCGCACGCCGGCAAGCCGGGTGCGTTCGGCATCGCCGTCGCGCTGACGGTGTCGCTGCCGGGCTTCGAGCGTGCCGAAGCCGAGGCGCTGGTCGCCGAGGCGCACGAGGTCTGCCCGTACTCCAACGCGACGCGCGGCAACGTCGACGTCGCGCTGTCGGTCGCCTGACGGCGGCTCAGGTGCGGCGCGCCAGCAGGTCCAGCATCAGCTCGATGCGAGCCTGCGCCGGCGTCGCCGCGCCGTAGTGCGGCAAGGCGCCGTCGGTCGTGCCGACGACGCCGCCCGCCAGGCAGCGCGAGGCGCGCACCACGGCCACCCCGGCCGCCGTCGCCCGCGCCGCCGCCTCGCGCAGCGCCGTGTGCACCGTGCCGTTGCCGGTGCCGGCGATCACCAGGCCGTCGACGCCGTCGGCCACCAGCGCATCGACGATGCGGCCGCTGGCGCCAGCGTGGCTGGTGACGATCTCGACGCGCGGCCATTGGCCCGGCGGCACCTCGCCGACCGGCGCGGGATGCAACTCAGGCGCCGGCCAGTCGCGCAGCCGGCGGAAGACGCCGTCTTCGACCAGCGCCAACGCCCCGGCGTCGCCGGCGGAGAAGGCGTCCAGCTGCCAGCCGTGCAGCTTGCGCAGCTCACCGCCCGCCCAGACCTTGCCGCCGAAGGCGACCAGCACGCCGCGGGCGCCGGGTTCACGCGCCAGGCGCACCGCGTCGAGCAGGTTCTGCGGGCCGTCGGGCGACGGCGCGCTGGCCGGGCGCATCGCGGCGGTCAGCACCACCGGCTTGGGCGCGGCCAGCGTGCGGTGCAGGAACCAGGCGGTCTCCTCCAGCGTGTCGGTGCCATGCGTGACGACGACGCCGGCGACCTCGGGCCGGGCCAGCCGCGACTGCAGCTCGCGGCGCAGCAGCGCCCAGGTCGCGTGGTCCATGTCGCAGCTGTCCAGCCGCGCCAGCGTCCAGGTCTCCAGCGCCTCGCCGGCCAGCGCCGGCACCGCCGCGGTCAGCTGTTCGGCCGACAGCGCGCCGGCGTCGTAGCCGACGAGATCGTCGCCGCGGGCAGCCGTGCCGGCGATCGTGCCGCCGGTGGCGACCAGCGCGACGACACGCGATTCGCTTTGCATTCCGTGGTCCTCTGGATGAAAATACAGTGATCTGGATGAATCTCCAGTCTCAAAGACCGGATCACGCGATGGACGACAGCCCCAAGCTCACGCCGCGACAGCAGCAGATCCTCGACCTCGTGCAAAGCGCGATCGAGCGCACCGGCGCCCCGCCCACCCGGGCCGAGATCGCCGCCGAGCTGGGCTTCCGTTCGGCCAACGCGGCCGAGGAGCACCTGCAGGCGCTCGCCCGCAAAGGTGTCATCGAACTCGTCGGCAACACCTCGCGTGGCATCCGGCTGAAGTCTGACACACTGCGTGCGCTCGCCGAGGCGCGCCTGTCGCAGCACGGCAAGCAGTTCAGCCTGCCGCTGCCCAGCCTGGCGCAGCTGACGCTGCCGCTCGTGGGCCGCGTCGCCGCCGGCAGCCCGATCCTGGCGCAGGAACACATCGACCAGAGCTTCGTCGTCGAGGCCTCGCTGTTCCAGCGCAAGCCCGACTACCTGCTGAAGGTGCGCGGCATGAGCATGCGCGACGCCGGCATCATGGACGGCGACCTGCTCGCGGTGCAGAAGGCGCACGAGGCCAAGAACGGCCAGATCGTCGTCGCGCGCCTGGGCGACGACGTCACCGTCAAGCGTTTCCGCCGCACCAAGGCGGCGATCGAGCTGATCCCCGAGAACCCCGATTTCCAGACCATCGTCGTGCCGCTGGCAGGCAGCGACCAGGGTTTCGAGCTCGAAGGCATCGCGGTCGGCCTGATCCGCAACACGATGCTGATGTGAGCGTGATGGCCGCGCCCTACGCCCGTCGCACGCTGCCTTCGGCGCCGCCGCTGCCGGGGCCGGCGCGCCCGCCGCGCGCCCCCAAGGCGCCGCGGCCGCTGAAGGCGCGCACGGCCGACGAGTGCGAGCTGCTCGAACAACTGCCCAACATCGGCCCGTCGATTGCCGGTGACCTGCGCCTGCTCGGCATCCAGCACCCGCGCGAGCTGGCCGAACACGACGCGCTGGCGCTGTACCGCGCGCTCTGCGACGCCACCGGCAAGCGGCAGGACCCCTGCGTGCTCGACACCTTCATGGCCGCCGTCGACTTCATGCGTGGCGCCGAGCCGCGCCCGTGGTGGAGCTACACCGCTGAACGCAAGGCCCGGCACGGCGTCGTCTGAAACCGTCGGCAGGTTTTGCTGATCGCGGCGAGTCCTGCCATACCGGGTCCGACTGCCGCGCCTGATCGCCGCGCCTGACCGCCGCGTCCGATCCCCCGCCTGCCGGGGCTGCGTGGCCGGCATCGCGCCGCGTCGGCGTGCAGCCGGCGCCGCGGCCACGTGCGCGTGGCTCACGCAGAACTGACCGGCATCGGCCACGCTGTTCGGCGCTTAAACCTGGGTCGAGCCGCACACAATGGACTCAAGCAGCGCCATTCGTGGCCGATATCACGCTCATGACCAGTTCGAGCATGTCGCCCTGGAACACCTCGCATCAAGCGGACAACGCAGGTTTCGGTCGCACCCCGGTGCCGCCGCCGTCGTTGCGCACCGCGCCGACGGCTGCCTGGGACCGCTTCGTCTTCTGGTTGACGGCCCCCGCGGCCAAGGACGCGGCGCCGCCGCTGAGCCAGTTGCCGCGGGCGCGGCAGCAGTTCCTGGACAGCCTGCACGATCTCGCCGGGGCTGACGTCGGCCGGCTCGCCGAGCGCATCGGCCAGGCCCGCACGCTGCGTGAACTGTGGCACCTGCGGGCCGACGTCTACCGCGTCGTCGCGCTGCACCGCAGCCAGTCGGAGGCCGAGCGCCGCGTCACCCGCCTGAACGCCCACTTCCCCAAGCGCGGCCGCAACCGGCTGAAGGCGCCATGAACACGCTCACCCTGCGCTCCGTCGCCCGTGCGCCGATCGCGGTCCACCCGGTGGTCGGGGCGGTCGCGCTCGCCGGCCCGCGCCTGGCGCGGCTGGCCGAGCGCCGGGCCTTCGTGACGACCAAACACGACTTCCTCACCGCCGTCGAAGGCCTGGAAGGCTCGCACGCCGAATGGGTGCGCCGCCAGATCCGGGCCGCCGAGCAGCCGTCGGACCTGTGGCTGCTGCGCGGCACCGTGTTCGAGGCGCTGGCCGACGCCGGCCAGTCGGCGCTCGAGCCGCTGCTGCGCGCCAGCCTGGACACGCTGTTTCGCTGCGGCGCCCCGGCCACCGACTTCCTGTCCAGCCGCGTCCTGACGCGCTGAACCCACCGCCGGATCGCGCGGTAGGCGCAGCGCGCGGCGCTGGCCAGAATCGGCGCCATGACGACGCCGGACGGCCCTGCGGCGACGCCGCCTCCGCCCTCGCCCGCGCCTGTGCTGCGGCTCGAACTGCTGCGCCGGCACCGGCTGCACGCCGGCGCCGTGGTGCACGAGCTCAGCCGCAAGGACGCCGCGCTGCTGGCCATCCTGGCGCTCGACGGCAGCGCCGCGCGCGAGCAGCTGGCGCGCTGGCTGTGGCCCGGGGCCGACCCCGCGCGTGCGCTCGCCAGCCTGCGCCAGCGGCGCTTTCGCCTGGCCCGCTGCGCCGGGCAGCCCGTCGTCGACGGCGACGAGCGCCTGCGCCCGGCAGCCGCACTCCGACACCCGGCACTCGACCCCGACGGCGCGCTGGCCGCCGACGCCTCGGCGCTGGACGGCGACTGGCTGGAAGGGCTCGCCTTCGACGACTGCCCCGAGGTCGAACGCTGGCTGACGCAGGCGCGTGAACGCTGGCGCCTGCTGCGCGCCCAGGCGCTGGCGCGTGTGGCCAGCACGCTCGAGGCCGAACAGCGTCTGGCCGCTGCGCTGCTGCTGGCGCAGCGCCTGGCCGAATACGAGCCGCTGTCGGACCACGCCGCGCGCCGGCTGATGCGGCTGCACCATCTTCGCGGTGATCTCGGCGCGGCGATCGAGGTCTACCGCCGCTTCGCCGAACGCCTGGACGCCGAGCTGGGCGAACTGCCCGACGACGAAACCGCCGCACTGGCCGCCAGCCTGCGCCAGGGTGAGGCGCCACGCCGCGCCCCGAGGCCGTTGCCGCCGGTGCTGCGGCGGCCGCCGCGCCTGGTCGGCCGCGAATCTGCCTGGCAGCTGCTGGACGCCGCCTGGCGCGACGCGGCGACGCTGCTCGTCGAAGGCGCCGCCGGGCTCGGCAAGACCCGCCTGCTCGCCGACTTCCTGCAGCCGCACGACGGCGTGCTGCGGCTGGCGGCGCGGCCGGGCGACGCCGAACGGCCTTACGCGCTGCTCGCGCGGCTGCTGGCGCGGCTCTGGTTCGACAGCGACGCGCCCTGGCCCGACGGCCCGCAGGCCCTGCCCGGCTGGGCGCGGCGTGAACTCTCGGCACTGCTGCCCGAACTCGGCGCCGAGGCCCCGCCCCGGCTCGATGCGCTGCGCCTGCAGCGGGCGCTGGCCCAGGCGCTGCGGCCGCCGCCGGGGCGCACGCCGCTGCGCCTGCTGGCCTTCGACGACGTGCACCAGGCCGACGCCGCGACGCTGGAGCTGCTGCCGGCGCTGGCCGGCGACGGTCTGCCGTGCTGGCTGGCGGTGCGCAGCGGCGAGCAGCCGCCGGCGCTGGTGCGCTGGATGGCCGCGTCCGACCCGCCGCGCCACCTCCCGCTGCAGCCGCTGGACGCCGCGCAGCTGCAGCAGTTGCTGGCCGACGTCGCCGACGGCACGGCCGCCGATGCCGACGCCCTGCTGCGCTACACCGGCGGCATCCCGCTGTTCGTGCTGGAGACGCTGCGCGCGCTGCACGAGCAGCCCGGCACGGCCTTCGACCCCGGCAGCGCCCCGGCCGGCGCCGCTGCCGTCGTCCAGGCACGGCTGCAGGCCCTGCCCGAGGCGGCGCGCCAGCTCGCCGGCGTCGCGGCGGTGCTCGAGAGGCCGCTGACGCTGGGCGACGCGGCGGCGATGCTGGGCGGCATGCCGCTGGACTGGTCACCGGCGGTGCGCACGCTGCAGTCCAGTCAGTGGCTGGACGCGCAGGGCCAGCTGCACGACCTGGTGCGTGCCGCCGTGCGCGACGCGCTGCCCGCGCCGCTGCGCGCGTGGCTTCACGGCCGTGCCGCCGCCTGGCTGGCGCAGCAACCGGTGCCGGCGCGACGGCTGGCCCACCACTGGCAGCAGGCCGGCCGCCCCGAGCTGGCCGCAGCGCAATGGCGTGCGGCGGCGCTCGAGGCGCGCCGGCGTGCCCGGCCGCTGGAGGAAACCACGCTCTGGGACCACGCGATCGCCGCCTGGGAGGCCTGCGGCCGTGCCGACGCGGCGCTCGCCGACCGGCTGGACAGCGTCGAGGCCCGGCTCTTCACCACCGGTCCCGAAGCCGTGCGCCGGCAGACGGCCGCCCTGCTCGAGAAAGCGCAGGACGAAGGCCAGCGTCTGGCGGTGCTCGTCGTGCACCTCGGCGTGCTGCAGGTCGCCGGCGACTACGAGGCGGCGCTGCCGCTGGCCGAACAGGCGCTGGCGCTGGCGCGCCGCCGTGGCGACGCCGCGGCCGAGCTGCGTGCCGCGCAACACCTGGCGACGACGCAGGTGCAGTTCGGCCGCATGGCGCAGGCGCTGCACGGTCTGGAGCAGGCCGCGCCGCTGCTGGCGGCGGCGCCGGCCCAGCGTTTCGCCTATTTGTCCACACGCAGCTGGGTGCTGCACCGCGCCGGGCGGCTGGCCGAATGCACGCGTGTGCTGGCGCGCTGCATCGTGCTCGCCCGCCGCGCCGGCGACCTGATGGAGGCCTGCACCTGCAGCAGCAACATGGCCAGCCTGCTGGTCAGCCTGGGCCGCTACGGCGACGCGCTTGCCGCGGCCGAGGCGGCGCTCGACCTTCGCACCCAGCTCGGCCCGGCCGACGGCGTGCACGGCGCCAACGTCGACCTGAACCACGGCTACGTGCTGCTGGGGCTGGGCCGCATCGCCGAGGCGCTGGCCGCGATCGCACGCGCTCGGGACGCCTTCGAGCGCTGCGGCGGCGCCTCGCTGTGGCCGGTCATCGCCGCCAACGCGATGGCCGGCGGCGAGCTGATGCGCGGCGAAACCGACGCCGCCGCGGCCTGTCTGGTGGCGCCGACGGCGCAGACCCCGCCGTTCATCGCCGCCCGGCACCACGTGCTGGCGGCGCGCATCGCACGCGCACGCGGCCAGGACCCGGCACCGGCGCTGGCCGCCGGCGAGGCCGTGCTGGGTGCCACCGGCGACCCGGTGCAGAGCCTCGCGCTGCAGGCCGAACGCCTGCTGGCCGGCCCGGCACCGTTGGCCGCTGCCGGGCTGGCCGGGCTGCAGGCACAGGCGCACGCGGTCGAGCAGCACGCCAACGCCGCGCGTTACGGCTGGCTGCGCATCGGCTGCCTGCTCGACACCGGCGATGCCGGCGACGCCGAGACCGCGGCCGCCGAGGCGCGCGCCTTGCTGGCCCGGACGGCGCCGCGGCCCATCGACCTGGCGCCGCGCACGATGTGGACGCTGGCCGCCCGCGCCCTGGTGGCGTCGCCACGCGTCGCGGCGCGGGCGCGGCGCGAGGCCGCACGCGCGGCACTGCTGGAGCGGTAACGGCCGGGTAACGCCGGCTTTCGACAGTGGGGGCGCCTTCAGGAGCGCCCGATGCCACGTCCGAACACCGCTGTCTCGCTGATGCCGATCACGCTGGCCGCCGCGCTGGCCGCCGCGCTGGCCCTCGCCGCCTGCGGCGAACGCACGCCACCCGATCCGATGCCGGCCGCCCAGGCGCGCCAGGGCGCGAAAGCTGCCGACGCCAGCGCCGAAGAGGTGGCGCGCGAGAGGCGCGGCAACCTGCGCTGCCCGGCACCGGCGCCGGCCTCGCCGCCACCCGGCACGCCGGTCGACGACGTGCTCGGCGTGCGTCCGGGCCAGCCCTGGGACGAGGCCGTGCGGCGCGTGCTGTGCAGCGAACCGCTGCTGGTCATGGCGCCCGATCTGGCGAACCGCTTCCGGCTGCCGCCGTCGGAGCCTGCGGTGCGACAGGGTTTCCACGCCCGCCCGGCCGAAGCGCGGGTGCACAAGAGTGGCCAGCAGATCCTGCGCGAGATGCAGGCCGACGCGACGGCACGCGGCAACAACGCCGTGCGCGCCGGGCTCGCGCCGGGGCTCTCGCGCTGGTACGTCGGCACGATGGGCCTGCCGGGCGAGGAACGTGTGACGCATCTGGTGCGCGAGCAGGCGTTCGCCGCCGACGCGCTGCCGGCCACCGATGGCGTGATCCAGGCCCTGCTCGGCAAGTACGGCGAACCGAGCTGGACGCAGGACCTGCGCCGCCGCGCCGACCACAGCCTCGGCAGCGTCGAGCTGCGCTGGGTGCACGACCCGGCCGGGCGGCGCGTGGCCGCCGGCGAACGCCTGGCCACCGAATGCAGCATCGTGCCGACGGTCGACGCCGGCGTCGGGCTGTCCGAGGCCTGCGGGCTGGTCGTCGTGGCGACGATCCGCCCCTCGCGCGAGAACCCCGGGCTGGCCCAGGCGATGGGTGTCGGCATCGTCGATCAGGCCCGCGGCTACGCCCGGGTGGCCGCCACCGAACAGGCGCTGCAGCAGCGCGACGCCGAACGCCGCCAGCGCGAGGTCCAGGACGCCGCCCGCAAGGGCCAGGCGCCCAAGCTGTGAACGAGGAGGCCGACATGAGAGCCATTGCCCTGCCCGGCCGTCGCGCCGCCGCCTCCTGGCTGGCCTGCATCGTCTTCGCCGGCCTGCCGGCGCTGCCAGCCGCCGCCCAGGACTGCCGCGGCAGCGAACCCTGCATCGAGAACCCGCGTTTCAGCGCCACGCTGAGCGACTTCCGCGTGCTGCAGACCGGCAACAAGAACCGCCCGCTGGCGGCGACGCTGCGGCTGCGCAACAAGACCGGCGCGCCGCTGACGCTGGTCTACGTCTCCGGCTCGGCTGCCGCGCTCGACGACCAGGGCACGCGCTACACGATGCCGAACACACGCACCGGGCTGCGCGGCCTCGGCGCGGCGACGCGCCAGAGCTTCGACCCGCGTTTCACGCTCGCGCCGGGCGAGGCGGGCGACGCCCGCATCGAGGTCACGGCCTTCGTCAAGGGCATCCACGGCACGCGGTTCGACCTGGAACTGGCGCTGCGCGAAGTCGAGCCGCTGCCCGGCGGCCAGCAGCGCCTGGGCCGCGAGACGCTGCTGCGCTACACCGGCCTGCGCGACGGCGTCGCGGCGGCGCCGCCCGCGGCCGCCGCAGCAAACGTGGGTGCCGCGCCCGGCGACGCCTGCCAGGGCCGGCCGGGCTGCGTCGTCAACGGCGCGCTCTCCGCGCACGTCGAACGCCTGGCGCCCGAGGCGGTCAAGGGCAACAACCAGGGCATCGTCGTCGGTGTCGTGTTCCACAACCGGTCGGCCGAGCCGATGATCCTGAACTACAAGCAGGACACCGGCGTCATGCTCGACGAACTCGGGCAGCGCTACACCGTCGACTCGCGCCGCCGCAGCGACGTGCAGGGCATCCCGGTGTCGACACGCGAACGCGCGAGTTCGCAGTTCACGCTGGCCCCGGGCGAGTCGCGCCGGGCGCAGTTCCGCTACACACGTTTTGTCGGCAAGACGCGTGTCGGCACGCGTTTCACGCCGTCGCTGGCGGTCGAGCAGTACGAGCTGCTGCCGTCCAACCAGCTGCGGCTGCAGCGGGAGTACGCGCTGGACTTCGGCACGCTGGGCGCGGGGGGTGGCGGCGTGGCCGCCGGCACGGCCGAGGTGCAGCAGTTGCTGGACACGCTCGGCGGCCTGCTCAAACGCTGACGCGGGCTCAGCCGCGCACGCGTTGGCGGAAGGTCTTGCGGAACTTCTCGACCTTCGGTGCGATGACGTAGGCGCAGTAGCCCTGCTGCGGGTGCTGCACGAAGTAATGCTGGTGGTAGGCCTCGGCCGGCCAGTAGTTGTCTTCGCGCGCGAGTTCGGTGACGACCCGCCCGCCCAGCGCCCGGTCGGCCTCGGCGTGCACCTCGCGCACCACCGCTTCCTGCTCCGGCGTGTGCCAGTAGATCGCCGAGCGGTACTGCGGGCCGACGTCGTTGCCCTGGCGGTCGCGTGTCGTCGGGTCGTGCACGGTGAAGAAGATCTCCAGGATCTCGCGCAGCGGGATGCGCTCGTCGTCGAAGCGCACGCGCACGACCTCGGCGTGGCCGGTGCGGCCTTCGCAGACCTGCTCGTAGCTCGGCTGGCGCACCTGGCCGTTGCTGTAACCCGACTCGACGCCAAGCACGCCGTCGACCAGCTCGTACACCGCCTCGACGCACCAGAAGCAGCCGCCGCCCAGCGTGATCGTCTGCACCGCCATCTCTGCAAGCTCCTTGTCGCAGCGGTGACGGGCCGCCACGGCCCGGTCCTTACACTGCGCGCTGGATTATCCGGAGACGAGGACACATGCAGCGCTTCCAGTGGGATGACCCTTTTCTGCTCGAACAGCAGCTCGCCGAGGACGAACGCGCGGTGCGCGACGCGGCGCGCGACTACTGCCAGGACAAGCTCCAGCCGCGCGTGCTGAGCGCGGCACGCGAGGAGCGTTTCGACCGCGAGATCATGTCCGAGATGGGGGCGCTGGGCCTGCTCGGCTGCACGATCGAAGGCTACGGCTGCGCCGGCCTGAACCACGTCAGCTACGGCCTGGTGGCGCGCGAGGTCGAGCGTGTCGACTCGGGCTACCGCAGCGCGATGAGCGTGCAGAGCTCGCTGGTCATGCACCCGATCCACGCCTACGGCAGCGAGGAACAGCGCCAGAAGTACCTGCCTCGGCTGGCGACCGGCGAGTGGATCGGCTGCTTCGGCCTGACCGAACCCGACCACGGCAGCGACCCGGCGAGCATGGCCACACGCGCCCGCCCGGTCGACGGCGGCTACGTGCTGAGCGGCTCGAAGATGTGGATCACCAACAGCCCGATCGCCGACGTCTTCGTCGTCTGGGCCAAGGAGACCGATGCCCAGGGCGCTGCCGGCGGCCAGGAAGCGATCCGCGGCTACATCCTCGAGCGGGGCATGAAGGGCCTCACGGCTCCGAAGATCGAAGGCAAGATGAGCCTGCGCGCCTCGATCACCGGCGAGATCGTGATGGACCAGGTCTTCGTGCCGGCCGAGAACAAGCTGCCCGGCGTCGCCGGCCTCAAGGGCCCGTTCGGCTGCCTGAACAAGGCGCGCTACGGCATCGCCTGGGGCGCGCTGGGCGCCGCCGAGTTCTGCTGGCACGCCGCGCGCCGCTACACGCTGGAGCGCAAGCAGTTCGGCCGGCCGCTGGCGCAGAACCAGCTGATCCAGAAGAAGCTCGCCGACATGCAGACCGAGATCACGCTGGGCCTGCAGGGCTGTCTGCGGGTCGGCCGGCTGATCGACGAAGGCCAGGCGGCGCCGGAGATGATCAGCCTGATCAAGCGCAACAGCTGCGGCAAGGCGCTGGACATCGCCCGCATGGCGCGCGACATGCACGGCGGCAACGGCATCCACGACGAGTTCCACGTCATCCGCCACATGATCAACCTCGAGACGGTGAACACCTACGAGGGCACGCACGACGTGCATGCGCTGATCCTGGGCCGCGCGCAGACGGGGCTGCAGGCCTTCTTCTAGAGCCGAGCCCGGCCGCTCAGCGGCCGGCGCGCTCGACGTGGATCGAAAAGCCCGACTCGCCCGGCGCGAGTTCGGGCCGCAGTTCCAGCTCCGGGATCCGGTAGTCGCCGAAGTTCTGGCGGCGGAAGGCGATCGGCTCCGTCGTCCACAGCGCATCCAGGCGCTCGCCCAGCGCCGCGCTGGCCTGCGCGAAACCGGCGTCGTCGATGCGGCCGCTGCGGTAGACGACGTGCGGCGGCAGCACCTCGAAGCCCGGGTAGAACAGGATGCCGTGCTGGATCGGGAACAGGATGTCGTCGATCGGCCCGTTGATGCCACGCGGCGCGTAGTGCGAGGCCCAGCCGCCGGTCGTCACGACCAGCATCGCGCGTTTGCCGGCGAGCAGGCCTTCGCCGTAGCGGTCGCCCCAGTGCGTGTCCGAGTGCTCGCCGACACCGTAGGCAAAACCGCAGGCGTAGACCCGGTCGACCCAGCCCTTGAGGATCGCCGGCATCGAGAACCACCACAGCGGGAACTGCAGGATCAGCGTGTCGGCCCAGCGCAGCTTGGCCTGCTCGGCTTCGATGTCGGTGCTCTGGGTGCCGTTCTCGAAGGCATGTTTGGAGTTCGCCGAGGCGTCGAAACGCGCGCCGGGCGGGTGGGCGCGGTCGTCGTCGGCGTCGAGCGCCGCTTTCCAGTGCATCGTGTACAGGTCGGAGACCTGCACCTCGTGGCCGGCGCGCTGCAGGCGCTCGACGGCGAAATCCTTCAGCGCGCCGTTCAGCGAGCGCGGTTCGGGGTGGGCGTAGACGATCAGGACTTTCATGCGTCGTGTTCCAACAGGAGATGCGACGCACGATAGGCAGGCCAGCTGTATATTGGAAATGAATTGCAGTGACGCCTGGTATAGCCATGCAAGATAGCCTGAGGCGACTGGACCTCAACCTGCTGGTCACGCTCGACGCCCTGCTCGCCGAGCAGAACGTGACCCGTGCCGCCGCGCGCCTGCATCTGTCGCAGCCGGCGGTCAGCGTGCAGCTCGCCAAGCTGCGCGAGGCTTTCGCCGACCCGCTGCTGCTGCCCGGCCCACGCGGCATGCGGCCCACCGCGCGTGCGCTGGAGCTGCGCGCGCCGCTGCACGAGGCGCTGGCCGCGCTCGGCCAGGCGATCGCGCCGTCGGCGGCGTTCGACCCGGCGCACGCGACCCACACCTGGCGCGTCGCGGCCACCGACTACGGCGCGTCGACGATCGTGCTGCCGGCGCTGGCCCGGCTGCGTGCCGCGGCGCCGGGCACGCGGCTCGCGGTGCTGGAACTGAAGCCGCCGACGCTCGCCCGCCAGCTGGAGCAAGGCGAACTCGATCTCGCCTTCCATGCCACCGAGCTGGCGCCGCCCGACCTGCGCCGCCGTCCGCTGTTCCAGGAGCGCTACGTGCTCGTCGCGCGCGCCGGCCATCCGGCGCTGCAGCGGCGGCCGACGCTGGCCGAGTTCTGCGCGCTGGAGCACGCGATCGTCTCGCCCGACGGCGGCGGTTTCGTCGGCGCGACCGACCCGGTGCTGGCGGCACGAGGGCTGGCGCGGCGCGTCGTGCTGTCGGTGCCGCACTTCCTGTTCCTGGAAGCGGCGCTGGCCGCCAGCGACCTGGTGGCGATGCTGCCGGCGCGCCAGCTGCGTGCGGGCGGCGCGCTGCAGGTCGTGGAGCCGCCGGTCGAGCTGCCCGGCTTCGAGATGCTGATGCTCTGGCACGAACGCCTGCACCGCGACCCGGCGCACCAGTGGCTGCGCGAGCAGGTCGCGGCGGCGGTGGCGGCGGCCTAAGGCATCTCCAGCGACAGCTCGACCTTCGGCGTCCAGCCGGCCTGGCCTTCGGCCGCGTCGAGCCTGGGTGCGGCGAGGAACAGGCGCTCGGCCGGCAGGCCGCGGGCGACCAGCGCCTCGCGCACCGCGACGCCGCGGCGCAGCGCCAGATCGCGTGCGACATCGGCGTTGACCGGTATCGCGGCCTTCAGCAGCCGCTCCATCTCCGCTGCGGGGATGTCCTTGGCCAGGCCGATCAGGTAACGCGGCTTGTCCGGCAGCCGGGTGTCGGCATAGACGCGGCGCAGCGTGCGTTCACGCTCCTCGGCGGCTGGCGCGGCAGCGCCCGGGGCGACGCTGCGTGCACGCGCCCGCTCGCGTGCCTGCTCGGTGCGCAGGCGCTCTTCCAGCGCCGCGGCCTGGATCGCGTCGTGTTCGGCGCGGGCATCGGCGGCACCGGCCACCGTGGTCTGCAGCGCCGGGCGGTCCTTCAGCGCCTGCGCGATGCGGTCCAGCGCCGCCTCGGCCGACGGCGCCAGCGTGGCGGTGCCGGGCAGGAACTCGACCGCGCCGGTCTCGTCGCCGCCGCCACCGGTCAGCAGCGCGAACGGCGCCGTCACCGCCTTGACGATCAGGTTGCCGATGACCTTCAGCACCAGGCCGAAGACGCTGAACTCGGGGTCGTTGATCGAGCCGCTGATCGGCAGGTCGACGTCGACGACACCGTTGCGGTCGGACAGCAGCGCCAGCGCCAGCCGCACCGGCAGCTTGGTCGCCTCGGGGCTGTCGACCGGGTCGCCGAAGGTCAGCTGGTTCAGCACGATGCGGTTGCGGGCCTCGAGCCGGCCGTCGGCGTCGACGCGGTAGGCGACGTCCATGCTGAGCTTGCCGCGTTCGATCGCGTAGCCGGCGTACTTGCCGGCGTACGGCGACAGCGGCGCCAGCTCCAGCCCGCTGGCCTTGGCGGCGATGTCCAGCGCCAGCGGGTCGGCGGTGGGGTTCAGCGCGCCGCGCACCTCCAGCGTCGCGGTGTCGGCGGCACGGCCGGTGATCTCCAGCGTCGCCATCTCGCGAGTGCCCGAGCGCAGCCGGCCCAGCTTGCCGTTGAGCTCGCTCAGCGAGGCCGAGTAATTGGGCTGGATGAAACGGTCGCGGAAGTCGACACGGCCGTCGACGAACTCGACGCCGGCGATGTCGAGCACCGGCGACATGGCGGCCGCGGCCGGCGCGCTGGCCGCCGCGACGGCGGGCGGCGGCACGGCCACGGCGGCGCCGTCGGCGACGTTCGCCTCCTGCAGGTTCAGGCGGCCCTGCGGCGTGACGACCAGCCGCGAGAAGAAGCGCGACAGGCGCACCGGGCCGGTCGTCAGCTGCAGCGGCCGGCCCGGCGCCATCGACGCCGCGAGCGCCTCGACCCGCAGCGACTGCCAGGCCAGCAGCTCGTCGCCGGCCTCGCCGCTGTCGTCGTCGCCGCGGGCCTGCACACGCAGGTCCGCCAGCATGGCGTTGCCGCGCAGCGAGAAGGCCGGCCCGCCCGGTGTCAGGCGCAGCTCGGTGTCGCCGCGCCAGCCGAGTTCGGCGCGCCGCACCTGCACCGGCAGTTGCGCACGCCAGTACGGTTCGGCCACCTGCAGCGGCAGCCGTGAAAGCGACAGCCGGCCCCGCCAGGCCAGCGGCTCCAGCGCCAGCGTGCCCTGGGCCTGCAGCCGGCCCGGCACCGGAGCCGGCGCGCCGGACACGCGGTCGGGCGCGAGCTGCAGCGACAGTTCGAGCGGCGACGGCTGGGCCGTGGCCGGCCAGCGCAGCTCGCCGGCCGTCAGCGCCAGCGCCTGCACGCCGAAGCCGACCGGCGCCGCCGCGGCCGCATCGGACAGGTGCAGCCGGCCGCCATCGATCTTCAGCCGGCGCAGCACGGCCTGCCACGCCGGACCGGCAGAGGCCGTGGCCGGCGCCGCGCCGGCGGCCGGCGGGCGCAGCATGGCGAGCACGTTCCAGCGGCCCTGCGCGTCGCGTTCCAGGTCGAGCGCCGGGCGGTCCAGGCGCAGGGCCTCGGCCTCCAGCCGCCGCGCCCGCAGATCGGCGCCGAGTCCGGTCAGTTCCAGCGTGGCCAGCGCCTGGCGGCCCCAGCGCAGGCCGTCGACACGGGCCTGCGGCAGGCGCAGCATCAGGCGGCCGTCGTGGCCTGCAGCCCAGTCCAGCTCGACGCGGCCGTCCACCCGCCCGGTCGGCGTCTGCAGCAGCTGTTGGCGCAGATAGGGTGCCGCGGCGGCGAGCTGGAGCGCCTCGATGTCGACGCCGACGGCGGCCGCCACGGTCGACGCCGTGCCGTCGACGGCGAAACGGCCCGCGTCCTGGCCGTCGGCGACCAGCCGCACGGCGCCGGCGACGGTGGCCGGCGCCGGCGGTTGCGGTTCGCCCAGACGGCCCACGCGCAGCGACAGGTCGCGCAGCTCCAGCGGCACCGCCGGCCGCAGCGCGGCGTCTTCCCAGTGCACGCTGGACGCCAGCACCTCGCTGGAGCCCACGGCCCAGCGCCAGGCGGGCGTGTTGGCCGCCGGTGCCGTGGCGCCGGAGCCGGCCAGGCGCACGAGCTCCAGCGCACCCGAGGCCTCGCGGCGCAGGTGCAGCACCGCGGTGTCCAGCCGGACGGTCTTCAGCGCCACGCGGCGCTCCAGCGGGCGCAGGTCCTCGAGTTCGATCTCGAGCGCCTTCCAGGCGGCCAGCGGCGCGCCATCGGGCCGCGCCAGCGCGATGCTCGACAGCGTCAGCGGGCCGTGCAGCGCGAGTTCGGGCGGCTTGCCGGCCGGCTGCGCGAAACGGATGTCCAGCCGCCCCGACAGCACGCCGCCCTGCCCGCGCAGCGGCAGCGAATGCGGCAGGTAGGGCCACAGCGGGTCGAGCGCCAGCGACGGCAGCTCCAGCGTCAGCAGGCTCTCCCGATCCGCGGCGAACGGCCGCGAGCGGCCCTGCAGCGTCAGCGCGCTGCCGTCCAGGCGCAGCGACAGCCGGGGCTCGACGTCGACGTCGACCTGCTCGGGCGCGTTGGACACGAAGGGCAAGGCGAGCTCGACGGCGTCGACCACGTGCTGGCGGCCTGCGGGGCGGTCGTCGAAGTCGAGCCGGCCCCCCTGCACGCGCAGGTTGTAGAGCGCGAACCTCGCCGGCGTGGCGTCCGGCGGCGACGGTGCCGTCAGTCGGGCGATCAGGTCGTCGACGTCATAGCGGCCGGCCGCGGTGCGCGCCAGGCGCAGCGACGGCGCGTCGACCTGCAGCGCCTCGACGATCGGGAGGCCCGCCAGCAGGCTGCGCGCGGAGAGATTCAGCGCCAGCCGCTCGATGCGCGCCTGCGGGCCGGCCCCGGCATCGCCGGCCGCGGCGTCGAGCTGCAGGCCGCGCAGCTCGAGCGTCAGCGTCAACGGCGAGAACGAGACCTCGGCCACGTGCAGCCCGCGGCCGAGCAGCGCGCTGCCACGCTGCTCCAGCTGGGTCTTCACGACACGGGGGACCAGGAGCGCCGCCGCCACGGCCAGCGCGGCGACGATGGCGAGCAGTGCGGCCGCGATGCGCAGCCGACGGCTCGTCTTGTCAGAACTCGCGAGCATGAGCCGATGATGCCTCAGCCGCCCGCGGTGACAATGTCGCCCATCCCCCCGATCCGTCCCGCATGAACGACCTGTTGGTGCGGCTGGGCATCGAGTCGTGGAAGCCGGCACTCGCGATGCTGCTGCTGCCGCCGGTGCCGATGCTGCTGCTGATCCTGCTCGGCGCCTGGATGCTGCGGCGCCGGGCGCTGGGCTGGCTGCCGCTGGCCGCCGGCGTCCTGGCCCTCTGGGCGGTGTGCACGCCGGCGGGCAGCCACTGGCTGGTGGCCCGGCTGACGCAGCCGCCGGCGGCACTCGGCGCCGACGAGGTCCGGGCGCTGCGCGACGCCCCCGGCACGGCGATCGTCGTGCTCGGCGCCGGCATCTACCCCGAGGCCCCGGAGTACGGCGCCGCGGTGCTCAAGCCGCTGTCGGCGCAGCGGCTGCGCTACGGCGTCTGGCTCGCCCGCCGCACCGGGCTGCCGCTGGCCTTCAGCGGCGGCCGCGGCCACCACGCGCGCAGCGGGCCCTCGGAAGCCGAGGTGGCGGCGGCCACGCTGGCCGAGGACCACGGCATGGTGCCGCGCTGGGCCGAGACGCGCTCGCGCGACACCCACGAGAACGCGGTCCACAGTGTCGCGCTGCTGCACGAGGCCGGCATCACGCGCATCGTGCTGGTCACGAACGGCTTTCACATGCGGCGCGCGCTGGCCGCCTTCGAACGTGCCGCGGCGCGCCAGGGCGTGCCGATGCAACTCGTCGCGGCGCCCACCGGCACGCGGCCGGAGCGCCCGCTGGAAGGCGGCGACCTGCTGCCCGACCCCGAGGCCTATCGCCTGAGCTGGATCGCGATGCACGAGTGGCTCGGCCGGCTGGCCGGCGCCTGAGCCGGCGCAGCGTCGCGCGTCAACGGCTCAGCGGTCTGCCCGGTCGACGGCGAGCCTGGCTTCGCGGCCTCGGGTGGGCGCCGTCAGACCAGCCACGCGACGATGAACACGCCGACCATCGCGAAGGCGATCGCGACCTTGGCGACCATGCCCAGCAGCAGCCCCAGGCCGGTGGCCAGCCCGACCTGCATCGCGCGCTGCTCGTCGCGGCGCGCCAGGTACTCCCCGGCCGCCGCGCCGATGAACGGCATGAAGAGCACGCCGACGAAGCCCGCCAGCAGCCCGGCGACGGTGCCGATCGCCGCGCCGACCAGCGCCTGCGGGCTGGCACCGACACGTTTGGCACCCATCAGCGCGGCGACGTAGTCCAGCGCCCAGGCCAGCGCGGCCATCACGCCGAGCACGACGACGGTGTAGACGCCGACCCGCTCGTAGCCGTCGATCCAGGCCCCCAGCCAGGCCCCGGCGAACACCAGCGCCGTGCCCGGCAGCACCGGCAGCACGGTGCCCGCCAGGCCGACCAGCATCAGCAGCACGGTCAGCATCCAGAGCAGGGTGATCGACATCGCGTTCTTTCTCGACGTGAAGGGTCCGTCGGCACTTGGGGCGCAGGCGCCGGCATTCAAGCCCTGTCCGACGGCCGATGGGGGATTGGCGGGCGGCGTTTGGTGCCGGGCGGGTCCTCGCGCACACTCGGCACCTCGATCATTCTCACAAGAGGAAACACTCCGATGAAATCCGGCTGGCTCGTCGCGCTCGCCGCTTCGCTCGCGCTCACGCTCGCGCCCGATCTGAGCGAAGCCAAACGCATGGGTGGCGGCAAGTCCTCCGGCATGCAGCGCAGCATGCCCGACCGCACCGCACCGGCACCGACGCCGGCCAAGCCTGCCCAGCCCACCCAGGCAGCCCCGAACCAGGCCGCCCCGACGCAGGCCGGCGCGGCCGCTGGCGCCGCCGCGGCGGCCGGCAAGCGTTCCTGGCTCGGCCCGATCGCCGGCATCGCGGCCGGCCTGGGCCTGGCGGCGCTGATGAGCCATCTGGGTCTGGGGGCGGAGTTCGCCAACTTCCTGACGATCGCGCTGCTGGCCGTCGTCGCGTTCTTCGTCATCCGTTTCCTGCTGCGCCGCTTCGGGCCCCGCCCGGCTGCCGCGCCGGCCGCCGCCGGTGTCGGGGCGCTGCGCACCGGCCCGGCCGACTGGACGCCGCCGCCGGCGCCGGTGTCGCCCACCCCGGTGACGCCGGTGCCGTCCGCGGCGCCGGTCGCCGCGGCCGCGCCGGTCGCGGCCGAACGCACGCTGGCCCCGGCCTTCGTGCCGGCAGCCTTCGACAGCGAGAGCTTCGAGCGTGTCGCGAAGACGATCTTCGTGCGCCTGCAGGCGGCCAACGACAGCGCCGACCTCGACGACCTGCGCCGCTTCACGACGCCGGAGATGTTCGCCGAGCTGAAGATGGACCTGCAGGACCGGGGCAGCAGCACCCAGACCACCGACGTGGTCGAGGTCGAGGCCAAGGTCGTCGACGTGGCCGAGGAAGACGGCCGCCAGATCGTCAGCGTGCGCTACGTCGGCCGCGTGCGCGAGGAAGCCGGCGCCGAGCCGGTGGCCTTCGACGAGGTCTGGCACCTGGTCAAGCCGGTCGGCGACGACAGCCGCGGCTGGGCCATCGCCGGCATCGAGCAGATGGACACCCAGGCCTGAGGCCCTTGCCGCCTCACGCTGAAAACCGGCCCCGCGGGGCCGGTTTTCTTTTGTCCGGCGCTCAGAACGGGCGCCGCCGCCAGCCCTCAGGCGTCGCGTCCAGGCGTTCCTCGAGCGCCAGCGCCGCGAGGAAGGCCTCGTCGTGCGAGACGACGACGATCGCGCCACGCCAGCCGCGCAGCATCGTTTCCAGCGCCTCGAGCGCGGCGAGGTCCAGGTGGTTGCCGGGTTCGTCGAGCAGCAGCAGCCGCGCCGGCTCGTCGGCCAGCAGCGCGTGGGCCAGCGCGAGCTTCAAGCGTTCGCCGCCGCTCAGCGCCGCGCACGGCGTGTCCAGCGCCGCGGCGCCCAGGCCCAGTTGCGCCAGGCGTGTTCGCAGTTCGGCTTCGGGCCGCTGACGGCAGGCCGGGCGCAACAGCTCCAGTGCGCTGCCCGGGCCATCGAAGCCGGCCAGCCGCTGGTCCAGCCAGGCGTGGCGGACGTAGCGTTCGACCTGCCCGGCCCGCGGCACCAGCCGCCCGGCCAGCACCTGCAGCAGCGTCGACTTGCCACAACCGTTGGGGCCGCAGACCGCCAGCCGGGCGGCGCCGTGCAGCCTGAGCTGCACACGCGCCAGCGGCGCGGCGACGAAGGGCAGTTCGCCGTCGAAGGCCAGCACCTCGTGCGGCAGCACCGCCGGCGGCAACGGCGGCACGACGATGGCCACGTCAGCCGCGACCCGGCCCGCCGCCTCGTGCACCGCGCCGGCCAACTCGGCGCGCACCGCCTCGTGGCGCTGGCGCAGCCGCCCGGCGCTGGCTTCGCTGCGTTCCTGGCGGAAGTCGAGCACGAACTTCGGCTGGCTGCCGTCGCCACGCTCCTGACGCGCTTGCGACCGACGGTGCTGCTGGCGCTCGACCTCGCGCTGCAGCCGCGCAGCGGTCTGGCGGCGTTCGAGCTTGCGGCGCTCCAGTTCGGCTTCGGCCTGGGCCCGCATCGCGTCGCGGCGTTCGACGTAGAAGCTCCAGCCGCCGCCGTGGCGCTGCAGGCCCAGCGGCGACAGCTCGACGATGCTCTCCATCGTCTCCAGCAACTCGCGGTCGTGGCTGATGACGAGCAGGCCGCCGCGCCAGCGCCGCAGCTGCGCGAGCAAGGCACGGCGACCTTCGCGGTCGAGGTGGTTGCTGGGCTCGTCGAGGATCAGGAAGTCGGCGTCGGCGAGCCAGGCGCCCGCCAGTGCGGCGCGCATCGCCTGGCCGCCGCTGAGTCGGGCCGCCGGCGTGTCGGGTGGCAGCGGCGGCAGCCCGGCGCGCGCCAGCTCGGCCTGCAGGCGCTGGCGCAGGTCCCAGCGCTCGGCCAGCAGCACGAGGTCGGCCTCGTCGCCGTCACCGGCTTCCAGCCGCTGCAGCGCGGCCAGCGCATCGGCGACGCCGGCCAGCCGCGCCAGCGTCGCGCCGGGCGCCGGCTCGGCCTGCTGCGCGAGGCGGAAGACACGCCCCTGGCGGCGCACACGGCCGCTGGAAGGCGGCAGCTCGCCGGCCAGCACGCGGCCGAGCACGCTCTTGCCGATGCCGTTGCGGCCGACGAGGCCGGTGCGGCGGCGGTCGAAGGTTTCGTGAAGGTCGGCGAACAGCGGCCGGCCGTCGGCGAGCAGGAAGCCGACGCCGTCCAGCGTCAGCAGAGGATCCGTCATCCCGGGCTCCGATCGATGCATTCGGTCCTCCGGTGCTGCCGGAGGGGCGAAAGCCGTCATGCAGACGGCGGCATCAATGGCGCATGGGTGCGGACTCCTGGTTCAGGCCGGCCAAGCCGGCGGCACGCATTCTGCGCGGGAGACCCGGCACGGCGGCCGAGCCTCCCGCATGACTTCAGCCCAGCGAACGACGCGCGTTGCGGAACATGCGCATCCAGGGGCTGAACACGCTCTTGTCGCCCGATGTCCAGCTCATCTGGACGTTGCGGAAGACCCGCTCCGGGTGCGGCATCAGCGCGGTGAAGCGGCCGTCGGCCGTGGTCACCGAGGTCAGGCCGTCGGGGCTGCCGTTCGGATTCGCCGGATAGGCCTCGGTGGCGCGGCCGTGGTGGTCGACGAAACGCATCGCACGCAGCACCCGGGCGGCGTCGCCACGCTGCGAGAAGTCGGCGAAACCTTCGCCGTGCGCGACGGCGATCGGGATGCGGCTGCCGGCCATGCCGTCGAAGAAGACGCTGGGGCTTTGCAGCACCTCGACCAACGCCAGCCGGGCCTCGAACTGCTCGCTCTTGTTGCGCGTGAACTTCGGCCAGTGCTCGGCGCCCGGGATCATCGGCGACAGCGCGGCCAGCATCTGGCAGCCGTTGCAGACGCCCAGCGCGATCGTGTCCGGCCGGGCGAAGAACGCGGCGAAGGCGTCGTTCAGCGCCGGGTTGAAGAGGATCGAGCGCGCCCAGCCCTCGCCGGCACCGAGCGTGTCGCCGTAGCTGAAGCCGCCGCAGGCGACGAAGGCCTGGAACTGCGCGAGGTCCGCGCGGCCGGCCTGCAGGTCGCTCATGTGCACGTCGTAGGTGTCGAAGCCCGCCTGGTGCATCGCGTAGCTCATCTCGACGTGCGAGTTGACGCCCTGCTCGCGCAGGATCGCGATCTTCGGCCGCGCGGCGTGGACGAACGGCGCGCAGATGTCCTCGGCCGGGTCGAACGTGAGCTGCACGTGCAGCCCCGGATCGTCGGCCGCCGCCACGCGGGCGTGTTCGCTGTCGGCACTCTCGGGGTTGTCGCGCTCGCGCGCGATGCGCCAGCTGACCTCGTCCCACTGCTTCAGCAGATCGGCCAGCGGGGCCGAGAACTGCAGCTGGGTGTCGCGCCAGACCTCGACCGCGCCGCGTTCGTTGGTCTTGCCGATGACGTGCGTGTCCTTGGACAGGCCGTGGGCGCGCAGCACCGCGATCGCGGCGTCGCGCTGCTCGCGCGGCACCTGCAGCACGACGCCGAGCTCCTCGTTGAACAAGGCTTTGAGCGTCAGCTCGTTGCGGCGCTCGGCGACCTGGGTGGCCCAGTTCTTCGAGTCGCCGACGTCGGCGCGGCTGTCGGCGATGCCGTCGCCTTCGGTGACCAGGATGTCCACGTTCAGGCTGACGCCGACGTGGCCGGCGAAGGCCATCTCGCAGACCGCGGCCCAGAGGCCGCCGTCGCTGCGGTCGTGATAGGCCAGCAGCGTGCCCGCGCCGCGCAGCTCGTTGACGGCGGCGACCAGCGCCTTCAGGCGCGCCGGGTCGTCGAGATCGGGCACGGCATCGCCGAAGCCACCCAGCACCTGGGCCAGCATCGAGCCGCCCAGGCGGTTCTTGCCGCCGCCCAGGTCGACGAGCAGCAGCGCCGTGTCGCCGCGCTGCAGCTGCGGCGTCAGCGTGCCGCGCACGTCGTCCAGCGTGCAGAAGGCGCTGGCGATCAGCGACACCGGCGCGGTGACCTGGCGCGTCTGGCCGCTGGCCGGATCGGCCCAGCGCGTCTTCATCGACAGCGAATCCTTGCCCACCGGGATGCCGACGCCCAGCGCCGGGCACAGCTCCAGGCCGACGGCCTTGACGGTGTCGTACAGCGCCGCGTCCTCGCCGGGTTCGCCGCAGGCCGCCATCCAGTTGGCGCTGAGCTTCACGCGCGACAGCTCGATCGGCGCGGCCAGCAGGTTCAGCACGGCCTCGGCCACGGCCATGCGGCCCGAGGCCGGCGCGTCCAGCGCGGCCAGCGGCGTGCGCTCGCCCATAGCCATCGCCTCGCCGCGGAAACCGGCGTAGTCGGCCAGCGTCACCGCGCAGTCGGCCACCGGCAGCTGCCACGGGCCGACCATCTGGTCGCGGTGGCTCAGGCCGCCGACGGTGCGGTCGCCGATCGTGATCAGGAAACGTTTGCTGGCGACCGTCGGATGGCGCAGCACGTCCAGCGCCACCTGATCGAGCTTCACGCCGGTCAGGTCCAGCGGCGCTTCGCTGCGTTCGACGCGCGTCACGTCGCGGTGCATCTTCGGCGGCTTGCCCAGCAGCACGTCCATCGGCATGTCGATGACGGCTTCGGAGCCGTCCTCGACGACCAGCTCACGCTCGGCGGTGGCAACGCCGACGACGGCGAACGGGCAGCGCTCGCGCGCGCACACCGCCTCGAAGGCCTCGAGCTTGTCGGGCGCGATCGCCAGGACGTAGCGCTCCTGGCTCTCGTTGCACCAGATCTCCTTGGGCGCCAGGCCGGTCTCTTCCAGCGGCACCTTGCGCAGGTCGAAGCGGGCGCCCTGCCCGGCACCGTCGACGAGTTCGGGGAAGGCGTTGCTGATGCCGCCGGCGCCGACGTCGTGGATCGCGAGGATCGGGTTGGCTTCACCCAGCGCCCAGCAGTGGTTGATGACCTCCTGCGCGCGGCGCTGGATCTCGGGGTTGCCGCGCTGCACCGAGTCGAAGTCGAGCGCCGCGGCGTTGGTGCCGGCGGCCATCGAGCTGGCGGCGCCGCCGCCCATGCCGATGCGCATGCCCGGGCCGCCGAGCTGCACCAGCAGCGTGCCGGCGCCGAAGGGCAGCTTGTGCGTCTGGTCGTCCGAGATCGCGCCGATGCCGCCGGCGATCATGATCGGCTTGTGGTAGCCGCGCTGCACGCCGGCCACGGTCTGCTCGTAGACGCGGAAGTAGCCGCCCAGGTTGGGCCGGCCGAACTCGTTGTTGAACGCGGCGCCGCCCAGCGGGCCCTCGGTCATGATCTGCAAGGCGCTGGCGATGTGGCCGGGGCGGCCGATGTCCTCGCGCTCCCAGGGCTCGTTCGTGCCCGGCAGGCGCAGGTTGCCGACCGAGAAGCCGGTCAGGCCGGCCTTGGGCTTGGCGCCACGGCCGGTCGCGCCTTCGTCGCGGATCTCGCCGCCGGCGCCGGTGGCCGCCCCCGGGAACGGCGAGATCGCCGTCGGGTGGTTGTGCGTCTCGACCTTCATCAGCACGTGCGAGGTCTCGGCACGCGCGCCGTAGACCGGGGCGCCGGTCCAGCCCTGCGGCAGCCAGCGCTCGACCGGGCCGCCTTCCATCACCGCGGCGTTGTCGCTGTAGGCGACGATGCTGTGCTGCGGCGACACCTTCTCGGTGTTGCGGATCATGCCGAACATCGACAGCGGCTGCTTCTGGCCGTCGATGGTGAACTCGGCGTTGAAGATCTTGTGCCGGCAGTGCTCGCTGTTGGCCTGCGCGAACATCATCAGCTCGACGTCGCTCGGGTTGCGGCCGAGCTTGCCGAAGGCCTCGACGAGGTAGTCGATCTCGTCGGCCGACAGCGCCAGGCCGAACTCGACGTTGGCCTGCACCAGCGCCTCGCGGCCGTGGCCGAGCACGTCGACGTGGGCCAGCGGCTCGGCGGCCTGGGCGGCGAACAGCTGCGCTGCCGAGCCGCGTTCGAAAGCCACGCTCTCGGTCATGCGGTCGTGCAGCACTGCCGCGACCGCGGCACGCTCCTCGTCGGCCAGCGGCTTGGCGCCGCCGAAGAAGCCGCCCTTGACCGTCAGCCGGTACTCGGTGACACGCTCGACGCGGTGCACGGCGAGGCCGCAGTTGTGCGCGATGTCGGTCGCCTTGCTCGCCCACGGGCTCACGGTGCCCAGGCGCGGCATCACGACGACGAGCTCGCCGTCGGCGGGGCCGTCGTAGGGGTCGCCGACGGCCAGCAGCGCCGCGAGCCGTTCACGCGTCGCCGCGTCGGGCTCGGCGTCGAACGCGGCCCAGTGGACGTGGCGAGCGGCAACGGCGCTGATGCGCGGACAGGCCGACTGCAGCCGCGTGAGCAGCGAGCGGGACCGGAACGGGGAGAGCGCGTTGCCGCCCTCGTAGTGCAGAAGTTGCGGGGCGGAAGAAGCCATGGTCCGGGATTTTACGGGGGCCGATGGGATAATCCGGCGATGACGATCGTGATCAAGAACGCCGAAGAGATCGAGGCGATGCGCCGGGCCTGCCGGCTGGCGTCGGAGGTGCTGGACATGCTGACGCCGCACGTGCGCGCCGGCGTCACGACCAAGGAGATCGACCGTCTGGCGCATGACTACATGGTCAACGTGCAGGGCGGCGTGCCGGCGACGCTGAACTACCAGCCGCCGGGCTATCCGCCCTACCCGGCCTCGCTGTGCACCTCGCTGAACGACGTCGTCTGCCACGGCATCCCCGACGAGCGCCCGCTGAAGAACGGCGACATCCTCAACATCGACGTCACGATCATCAAGGACGGTTTCCACGGCGACAACAGCCGCATGTTCGTCATCGGCGAAGGCTCGATCGCCGCCCGGCGCCTGGTGCAGATCACCTACGAGGCGATGTGGAAGGGCATCGTCAAGGTGCGCCCCGGTGCGCGCCTGGGCGACATCGGCCACGCGATCCAGACCTACGCCGAGAACGCCGGCTTCTCCATCGTGCGCGAGTACTGCGGCCACGGCGTCGGCCGCCGCTTCCACGAGGAACCGCAGGTGCTGCACTACGGCCGCCCGGGCACGCTGGAGGAGCTGCAGCCGGGCATGATCTTCACGATCGAGCCGATGATCAACGCCGGCCGGCGCGACATCAAGGAAGACCGCAAGGGCAACCGCCCCTACGACGGCTGGACCATCGTCACGCGCGACCGGTCGCTGTCGGCCCAGTGGGAGCACACCGTGCTCGTCACCGACAGCGGCTACGAGGTGCTGACGTTGTCGGCCGGCAGTCCGCCGCCGCCGGACTTCGTCACGCCGGCCCTGGCCGCCAGCTGAGAGATGTCCGCGCAGATCGATGCGCCTCCCCGGGCGCCGGGCAGCGTCGCCGCGCTGCGTGCGCGCTTTCGTGACGGCAAGGCCGCGCTCGTCGGCCACTTCCGCACGGCGCGCCCGACGACCACCGCCGCGCGCCAGCTGCTGAAGGCGCTGGCGCGCCACGTCGACGCGACGCTGGCCGACCTCTGGGCCCACGCCGGCATGCCGCCGGGCGCGGCACTGGTCGCCGTCGGCGGTTACGGCCGCGGCGAGCTCTTCCCCTACTCCGACGTCGACGTGCTGGTGCTGCTGCCGGCCGACGCTGCCGGCGGCGACGCGCTGCGGGCCTCGGTCGAAGGCTTCATCACCGCCTGCTGGGACATCGGCCTGGAGATCGGCTCGTCGGTGCGCACGCTCGACGAGTGCCTGGAGGAGGCGCAGCGCGACGTCACGGTGCAGACCGCGCTGCTCGAGTCGCGCCTGATCTGCGGCGCGCGCAAGCTCTTCAACGGCCTGCGCGACGCGACGATGCAGGCCGTCGACGCCCCGGCCTTCCTGCGCGCCAAGACGCTGGAGATGCAGCAGCGCCACGTGAAGTACGAGGTCACGCCGTACTCGCTGGAGCCCAACTGCAAGGAGAGCCCCGGCGGGCTGCGCGACCTGCAGGTCGTGATCTGGGTCGCCCGTGCCGCCGGCCTGGGCCGCACCTGGGGCGAACTCGCCGCCAAGGGCCTGGTGACGCCGTTCGAGGCCTCGCAGCTGGCGCGCCACGAAGGCACGCTGAAGCTGATCCGCGCCCGGCTGCACGTCGTCGCCGGGCGCCGCGAGGACCGCCTGGTCTTCGACCTGCAGACCGCCGTGGCCGAGAGCTTCGGCTACCACCCGACCAAGGGCCAGCGCAGCTCCGAGGTGCTGATGCACCGCTACTACTGGGCGGCCAAGGCGGTGGCGCAGCTCAACCAGATCCTGATGCTCAACATCGAGGAACGCATCAACGGCTCGGAGGCCGCGCCGGGCCGTCCGATCAGCGAGCGTTTCCTCGACCGCGCCGGCATGCTCGAGGTCGCCAGCGACGACCTGTACCAGCAGCACCCCGACGCGATCCTCGAGACCTTTCTCGTCTTCGCGCAGGAGCCGGGCATCCAGGGCCTGTCCTCGCGCACGCTGCGTGCGCTGTACAACTCGCGCGGCGTGATGGACGGCCGCTTCCGCCGCGACCCGAAGAACCGCGCGCTGTTCATGCAGATCCTGCGCCAGCCGACGGGGCTGACGCACGCCTTCCGGCTGCTGAACTCGACCTCGGTGCTGGGGCGCTACCTCTGGGTGTTCCGGCGCATCGTCGGGCGCATGCAGCACGACCTGTTCCACGTCTACACCGTGGACCAGCACATCCTGATGGTGCTGCGCAACGTGCGCCGCTTCTTCATCCCGGAGCACGCGCACGAGTATCCGTTCTGCAGCCGGCTGGCCGCGCACTGGGACCACCCCGAGCTGCTCTACATCGCGGCGCTGTTCCACGACGTCGCCAAGGGCCGCGGCGGCGACCACTCCGAACTCGGCGCGCTCGAGGTGCGGCGCTTCTGCCGCGACCACGGCCTGTCGCGCCCCGACACGCAGCTCGTCGAGTTCCTCGTGCGCCACCACCTGACGATGAGCCGCATCGCGCAGAAGGAGGACCTGTCGGACAGCGAGGTCATCGCGTCGTTCGCGCGGCTGGTCGGCAACGAGCGCCAGCTGATCGGCCTGTACCTGCTGACGGTGGCCGACATCCGCGGCACCGGCCCGCGCGTCTGGAACGCCTGGAAGGGCAAGCTGCTGGAAGACCTGTTCCGGCTGACGCTGCGTGCGCTCGGCGGCTCGCACCCCAACATCGACGCCGAGATCGAGGCCCGCATGCACGAGGCGCGGCAGATCCTGGCGCTGCACACCGCGCTGCCCGGCACCGAGGAGCCGCTGTGGCGCACGCTGGAGGTCAGCTACTTCGCGCGCCACGAGGCGGCGGACATCGCCTGGCACGCGCGCTCGCTGTGGCGCCACATCGAGACGCGCGAGCCGGTGGTGCGCGCGCGGCCCTCGTCGGTCGGCGACGGGCTGCAGGTGCTGGTCTACTCGCCCGACCGGCCCGACCTGTTCGCGCGCATCTGCGGCTACTTCGACGGCGCCGGCTTCAGCATCCTGGACGCGAAGATCCACACCACGCGCGCCGGCTTCGCGCTCGACACCTTCCAGGTCGTCAGCACGCGGCTGGCCGACACCAGCCCGGCGGCCTACCGCGACCTGATCGCGCTGGTCGAGAACCAGGCCGCGGCGGCGCTGGCCTCCGACGGCCCGCTGCCGCAGCCGAGCCAGGGCCGCGTCTCGCGCCGCGTGCGCTCGTTCCCGGTCGTGCCGCGCGTGACGCTGGCGCCCGACGAACGCGCCCAGCGCTGGCTGCTGACGGTCTCCGCCAGCGACCGCTCGGGCCTGCTGTACGCCATCGCCCGCGTGCTGGCACGGCACCACATCAACCTGCAGCTCGCCAAGATCACGACGCTGGGCGAACGCGTGGAAGACACCTTCCTCGTCGACGGCCCGGCGCTGCAGCAGCCGCGCACGCAGCTGCGCATCGAGAGCGAGCTGCTCGACGCGGTCGCGGCCCCGGCATGACGCCCCGCCACGCCGCCGCCGGCCGCGCCGGCCCGCCATGAGCCTGCGCCGCATCAGCGCTGCCGAGGCCATCGCCCGGCTGGGCGAGTTCAGCGCCGTCGTCGACGCGCGCAGCGAGTCCGAGTACGCCGAGGACCGCCTGCCCGGCGCCGTCAACTGGCCGTCGCTGAACGACGCCGAACGCGCCAGCATCGGCACCGAATACAAGCAGGTGTCGCCGTTCGCGGCACGCAGGCGCGGCGCGATCCTGGTCGCCCGCAACGTCGCCGGCCACGTCGAGCGCGAACTGCTCGACAAGGACCGCGAGTGGCGGCCGCTGGTCTACTGCTGGCGCGGCGGCCACCGCTCGGGCGCGCTGGCGCTGGTGCTCGACCAGATCGGCTTCTCGGTCAACGTGATCGAAGGCGGTTACCGCGAGTTCCGCCGGGCCGTCGTCGCCGACCTCGAGACCCTGCCCGCTCGGTTCACGCTGCAGGTCGTCGCCGGCCCGACCGGCTCGGGCAAGAGCCGGCTGCTCGGCGCGCTGGCCGCGGCCGGCGCCCAGGTGCTGGACCTGGAGGCGCTGGCCGCGCACCGCGGCTCGGTGCTGGGCCCGCTGCCCGACCAGGCGCAGCCCTCGCAGAAGGCCTTCGAGACCCGGATCTGGCAGCAGCTGCGCGCCTTCGACCCGGCGCGACCGGTCTTCGTCGAGGCCGAAAGCCGCACGATCGGCCGGCTGCGGGTGCCCGAGAGCCTGCTCGAGCGCCTGCGCGGCGCACCCTGCCTGGCGGTCGAGATGCCGCTGGAGGCCCGCGTGCGCCTGCTGATCGAGGACTACGCCCACCTCGTCGCCGACGCCGAGGCGCTGTGTGCAATGCTGAGTCGTCTGCGCGAGCTGCGTGGCGCCGCCACCGTCGAGCGCTGGCAGGCGCTGGCACGCGCCGGAGACTTCCCGACGCTGGTACGCGAGCTGCTCGCCGAGCACTACGACCCGATCTACGCGCGCTCGACGGCACGCAACTTCAGCCGCTTCGGCCAGGCCGAGGCCGTGCCGCTGGACGACGGCGAGGCGCCGACGCTCGCGCGTGCGGCGCAGGCGCTGGCGCAACGGACGGTCGGGACGCCACCCGGGCCGGAAGGCGTCTTGCCGTGAGCGTGACGCCGGCCCTCCTCCGACGGTCGCCGACGGCCTGGGCGCCGCGGTCCGTCGTCCCGACGGCGATCGCCGCGGCCCCGTTGCCGCCCGGTCCCGTCATCACCGTGCCCTGGCTCGCGCAGGCCAGCCGGCACGCCCATCTTCACCTGGTGGACACCACCGGGATGTCGGAGCCTGCCTGATGTTCGGTTACACCGAGGACCAGATCGCGCAGTTCGGGCTGACCTTCGGGGTCGGCGCGTTCATGCTGTACATGGTGTTCATCATCTTCCAGCTCGCGCGCGAATCGAAAGCCGGCAAGTTCGGCGCCTTCGTGCTCTTCCTGGCCCTGGGCTTCGGCCTGGTCGGCTTTGCCGCCAAGGGCCTGATCAAGTATTTCCTCCACGGTGTCGGCGAATGACCGCGAGCACGACCACGATGAACGCCCTGCCGATCCAGCGCCACACCTTGTTCGAGGACGTGCAGGGTGTCGTCACCGGTGCGCTGTTCGTCGCGCTGGCGCTGGTGATGTTCCGCCATGCCGGCATGCTGACCGGCGGGACGGCCGGCATGGCCTTCGTGCTGCACTACGCGACGCACGTGCCGTTCGGCGTCGCCTTCTTCGCGCTGAACCTGCCGTTCTACTGGCTGGCCTGGAAGCGCATGGGCGCGCGCTTCACGATCAAGACCTTCTGCGCGGTGGCACTGCTGTCGGTGCTGGCGGAGGTGCTGCCGCGCTGGGTGGTGCTGCAGTCGGTCGAGCCGCTGTTCGCGGCGATCGGCGGCGGCCTGCTGATGGGCACCGGGCTGCTGATCCTGTTCCGCCACAAGGCCAGCCTGGGCGGCATCAACGTGCTGGTGCTGTGGCTGCAGGAAAAACGCGGCTGGCGCGCTGGCAAGATCCAGATGGTGCTGGACGTGAGCATCCTGCTGACCGCGATCCCCTGGGTGGGCGGGTGGCAGCTCGTGCTGTCGGTGATCGGTGCCGTCGCGCTGAACTTCTCGCTGGCCGTCAACCACCGCCCCGGCCGCTACGCCGCGGTCTGACGCGAGAATCTGAATGGAGCCCCCTCCCGGAGGGGGCCCCGGGAGTCCACGCCTCCCGCAGGTCGAGCGACGCTCAACCCATGTGCAAGCCGCCGTTGCAGGAGAAGTCCGCTCCGGTCGTGAAGCCCGAATCCGGCCCCGCCAGCCAGGCGACGACCGAGCCGATCTCCTCGGGCGTGCCCAGGCGCTTGACGGGGATCGTCGCGACGATCTTCTCCAGGATCTCGGGCTTGATCGCGCGGACCATCTCGGTGCCGATGTAGCCCGGGCTGACGGTGTTGACCGTCACGCCCTTGGCCGCCAGCTCCTGCGCCAGGGCCATCGTGAAGCCGTGCATGCCGGCCTTGGCCGCCGAGTAGTTGGTCTGGCCGGCCTGGCCCTTCTCGCCGTTGACCGAGCTGATCTGGATGATCCGGCCCCAGCCGCGCTCGACCATGTCGGGCACCACCTGCTTGGTGACGTTGAACATGCTGTTCAGGTTGGTGTCGATGACGGCGTGCCAGTCTTCTGGCGACATCTTCAGGAACATGCGGTCGCGCGTGATGCCGGCGTTGTTGACCAGCACGTCGATCGGCCCGTGTTCGGCCTTGGCCTTGCCGAAGGCCTCGACCGTCGACTCCCAGTCGGCGACGTTGCCCACCGAGGCGTGGAACTCGTAACCCAGCGCGGTCTGCTCGTCGAGCCAGCGGCGGAAGTCGCGATTCGGGCCGCAGCCGGCGATGACCTTGAAGCCTTCGCGGGCCAGCCGCTGGCAGATCGCCGTGCCGATGCCCCCCATCCCACCCGTGACGTACGCAACCTTCTGTGCCATGAACTGTCTCCTTTGAACCGTTCCGAACTGTTCCGTCGAATCCTGGCGGCGCGGGCAGGCCCGCGCCATCGGCAACGACACTAGCGCCTCCCCTGCGTGGGGGGCACGACGTGCCGGCTCAGCGCTCCACCGTCAGCGCCACGCCCATGCCGCCGCCGATGCACAGCGAGGCGATGCCGCGGCGGGCGCCGCGCCGGCGCATCTCGTGCAGCAGCGTGACGAGGATGCGGCAGCCCGAGGCGCCGATCGGGTGGCCGATGGCGATCGCGCCGCCGTTGACGTTGACCTTCTCGGTGTCCCAGCCCATCTGCTGGTGCACCGCACAGGCCTGGGCCGCGAAGGCCTCGTTGATCTCGAGCAGGTCGAGGTCGGCGGCCTTCCAGCCGGCGCGCTCCAGCGCCTTGCGCGAGGCCGGCACCGGACCCATGCCCATCGTCGCCGGGTCCAGGCCGGCGCTGGCGTAGCTGGCGATGCGCGCCAGCGGCTGCAGCCCCAGGCGCTCGGCGCGGGCGGCGGTCATCAGCATCACCGCCGCGGCGCCGTCGTTGAGGCCCGAGGCGTTGCCGGCGGTCACCGAGCCGGCCTTGTCGAAGGCCGGACGCAGGCCGGCCAGCGCTTCGGCGCTGGTCTTGCGGTTGATGTACTCGTCGGCGTCGAAGACGATCGGGTCGCCCTTCTTCTGCGGCAGCACGATCGGCACGATCTCGTCCTTGAAGCGCCCGGCGTCCTGCGCCGCGGCGGCCTTGCGCTGCGAGGCCAGCGCCAACGCGTCCTGGGCTTCGCGCGTGATGCCGTAGTGGCGCGCGACGTTCTCCGCCGTGATGCCCATGTGGTATTGGTTGTACACGTCCCACAGGCCGTCGACGATCATCGTGTCGACCATCTTCCAGTCGCCCATGCGCTGGCCGTCGCGCGAGCCCGGCAGCACGTGCGGCGAGGCGCTCATGTTCTCCTGGCCGCCGGCGATGACGACCTCGGTGTCGCCGTCGCGCAGCGCCTGCACGCCCAGCATCACCGCCTTCAGCCCCGAGCCGCAGACCTTGTTGATCGTGTAGGCCGGCACGGCGTTCGGCAGGCCGGCCTTGATGACCGCCTGGCGCGCCGGGTTCTGGCCGCAGCCGGCCTGCAGCACCTGGCCGAGGATGACCTCGCCGATCTGGCCGCCTTCCACCCCGCTGCGCTCCAGCAGCGCGCGGATCACGGCCGCGCCCAGCTCGGATGCCGGCGTGCGGGCCAGCGAACCGCCGAACTTGCCGACGGCGGTGCGGGCGGCGGCGACGATGACGATGTCGGTGCTCATGGGTCTCCTCTGGTTGGGGGAAATCAGGCCTTGGCCTTGACGTAGCGGCCCGGCGCCGGCTCGATGGCCTTGTGGCGCCGGCTGCCCGGAGTCTTGGGTGCCGCCACCTGACGCCCGGCGTGGCCGGCCAGCCAGCGGCTCCAGACCGGCCACCAGCTGCCCGGGTGTTCGGTGGCGCCGGCGAACCATTCGTCGGCAGTCGCCGCATTGGCGCCGTTCAGCCAGTGGCTGCGTTTGCCCTTGGCCGGCGGGTTGATGACGCCGGCGATGTGGCCCGAGGCGCCGAGCACGAACGTGCTGTCGCCGCCGAGCAGCGGGACGGAGGCGTAGGCCGCCTTCCACGGCACGATGTGGTCCTCGCGCGAGCCGTAGACGAAAGTCGGCACGTCGATCGCGCCCAGGTCGACCGCCTCGCCGCAGACCGTCAGCGCGCCGGGCCGCTTCAGCTCGTTCTGCAGGTACATGTGGCGCAGGTACCAGCAGTACATCGGCCCGGGCAGGTTGGTCGAGTCGCTGTTCCAGTACAGCAGGTCGAAGGGCGGCGGCGTCTCGCCCTTCAGGTAGTTGCCGACGACGTAGTTCCAGACCAGGTCGTTCGGGCGCAGGAAGCTGAAGGTCGTGGCCAGCTCCTGGCCCTTCAGCAACCCGGGGCCGCCGGGCGCGTCGGCGCCGATCGTCATCTCGCGCCACTGCACGCCGGCCTCGTCGACGAAGAGGTCCAGCACGCCGGTGTCGCTGAAGTCCAGCAGCGTCGTCAGCAGCGTCATCGACTGCGCCGGGCGCTCGCCGCGGGCCGCCAGCACCGCCAGCGCGGTGGCGAGGATGGTGCCGCCGACACAGAAGCCCAGCGTGTTGATCGTCTCCGAGCGCGTGATCTCGCGCACGACGCGGATCGCCTCGATCGGCCCGCGCTCGATGTAGTCGTCCCAGCCGAGGTGGCGCGCCGAGGCGTCGGGGTTGCGCCAGCTCATCACGAAGGTGCGGTGGCCCTGCTCGACGGTGTAGCGGATCACCGAGTTCTCGGGCTGCAGGTCGAGGATGTAGTACTTGTTGATGCACGGCGGCACGAACAGCATCGGCCGCTGGTGCACGGTGGCCGTCAGCGGCCGGTATTCGATCAGCTGGAAGAGATCGTTCTCGAAGACCACCGCGCCTTCGGTCGTCGCGACGTTGCGGCCGACCTCGAACAGCGTCTCGTCGGTCTGCGAGACATGGCCCTTGGCGAGGTCCTCGACGAGCTGGCGCACGCCGGTGGCGATGCTCTGCCCCTGGCTCTCCAGCGCCTTGCGCAGCGCCTCGGGGTTGAAGGCCAGATAGTTGCTCGGGCTGGCCGCCTCGACCCACTGCTGCACCGCGAAGCGCACACGCTCGCGTGCCTTGGCATCGCCCTGCACCGCGTCGGCCATGCGCTGCAGCGTGCGCGCGTTCAGCAGGTACATCTCGGCGACGTAGGCCGCGCCGGGGTTCTGCGTCCAGTCGGCGGCGGCGAAGCGGCGGTCACCCGTGGCCGGTGGCGGCGCGCTCTCGCGGCCGGCACGCTGCAGCGACGCGGTCCAGAGTTCGGTCGCGGCCTTCAGGTAGTCCGCCTGGATCGCCGCCAGCGTCTCCTGCGGAACCCGCAGTCCCGACATCGACTTCAGCATCTCACCCACGGCGGCGCCGAATGCCGCGGCCTGCGTGCCGTCGGCGGCCGGCAAGCTGCGCTTGCTCGTCATCGTCTGTCTCCTCGCTGGCGGTGCGGCCGGGGTCGGCGTGACCCGTGACGCGCAACGGTTGTAGGCCGGCCGGCTTACCTCGGCTTGACGCGCACCGCGATACTCACGTCCCGCAACACACTCACTCCGATGTACATCGTCGCCATCGCCTGGATTTACGTCGTGCTGATGATGGCACTGGCCGAAGCGCTGTCGGTGCACGGCAGCGTGCTCGGCGCCATCGTCACCTTCACGATGTACGGCGTGCTGCCGCTCGCCATCGTGCTCTACATCATGGGCACGCCAGCGCGGCGCCGCGCACGCCGCGCCGCCGAAGCCTCAGCCGCGACGCCAGACGGCGGCGGCCATGCGGCCGGTGATCCGGTCGCGACGGAACGAAAAGAACCGTGAACCGTCCTCGACGGTGCACCAGGCGCCGCCGCTGACACGATCGACACCGATCGCTGACAGCCGCCGGCGCGCCAGCCCGGGCAGGTCGGCCAGCCAGCGGCGCTCGCCGTCGGCACGACGCCGTGGACGGAACAGCGCCGGGGCATCGGCCGGCGGCTCGGCGGCCGGGTCGCCGCCGAAGGCCTCGACGACGTCCTGCCCGACCTCGAACTGGCGCGGCCCGATGCAGGGCCCGAGCCAGGCGAGCAGATCCCGCGGCGCGGCGCCGGTGGCGTCGCACAGCGCCGCGGCGGTGGCCTCGACGACGCCGCCGGCCAGGCCGCGCCAGCCCGCATGCGCCGCTCCGACGCCTCGCCCGTCGGCCGTGCACAGCAGCACCGGCAGGCAGTCGGCCACGAGCACCGTGCAGGCGACGCCGACGGCCGTCGTCACGCTGGCGTCGGCCTTGGCGAGCAGATCCGAGGGCTCGTCGCCACGCAGCCGCACGACCGCCGCGCCGTGCACCTGGTCGAGGTAGACCGGGCGCGCACCGAGCGCTGCCGCGAAGCGGCGCTGGTTCTCCTGCACCGACCCGGGCGCGTCGACGGCGTCGCCGCGCAGGGCCGGCGGGCGCAGGTTCAGGCTGTCGAAGGGTGCGGCGCTGATGCCGCCCTGGCGCGTGCTGAACGCGGCGCCGACGCGCTCGGGCGCCGGCCACTCGGGATGCAGCAGCATCGCCTCAGGCCTCGGCGTCGGGGCAGCGCGACGCCTGCGTGTCGGCGAAGGCCGGCAGCGCCATGCAGGTGTCGAAGACCCGGCGCACGTTCGGCACGTGCTCGAGGCGGCAGCCGAAGCGCTGCGCGTTCACCACCTGCGGCACCAGCAGGCAGTCGGCCAGCGTCGGTGCATCGCCGTGGCAGAAGGTCGAAGGCTGCGCCGCGAGTTGGCGCTCGACGGTCTCCAGCCCGGTCTCGACCCAGTGCCGATACCAGCGGTTCTTGTCGTCCTCGGAGACCTTCAGGTCGCGCACCAGGAAACGCAGCACGCGCAGGTTGTTCAGCGGGTGAACCTCGCAGGCGATGTCGTAGGCCAGCGAGCGCACGCGGGCCCGGCCCACGGGGTCGGCCGGCAGCAGCGGTGGTGCGGGATGCGTCTCGTCGAGGTACTCGATGATCGCCAGCGACTGCGTGATCACCGCGTCGCCGTCGCGCAGCAGCGGCACCAGCCGAGCCGCCGAGACGGCGGCATACGACTCCTGGAACTGCTCGTCGCGGCGCAGGTGCACCGGCTTGTAGTCGTACTCCAGCCCCTTCAGCGCGAGCGCGATGCGCACCCGCCACGAGGCCGACGAACGGAAGTAGTTGTAGAGCTCCATGCTCACCTCACGGCCACGCGCAGGGTGCCGAGGCCCTCGATGGCCCCGTCCATCACGTCGCCCGGCACCACGGCCCCCACGCCTGCCGGCGTGCCGGTGAAGATCAGGTCGCCGGCTTGCAGTTGCCATGCGCGGCTGAGCTGTTCGATCGTCTCGGCAATGCTCCAGATCAGGTCGGACAGATCGCCCTTCTGCCGCGGCTGGCCGTTGACGGCGAGCGTGATCGCGCCGCGTTCGAGCGTCCCGCAGCGTGTGCGCGGCACCAGCGGGCCGATCGGCGCCGACTGCTCGAAGGCCTTGCCGATCTCCCAGGGCCGGCCCTGCTTCTTCATCTCGTTCTGCAGGTCGCGGCGCGTCATGTCCAGACCGACGGCATAGCCCCAGATGCAGTCGGCGGCCTCGGCCGCCGGGATGTCGCGACCGCCGCGGCCGAGCGCGACGACGAGCTCGATCTCGTGGTGCAGATTCTTCGTCAGCGACGGATAGTCCATCGTGCCGGTCTCGCCGTCGGCCACCGGCAGCAGCGCATCGGCCGGCTTCATGAAGAAGAACGGCGCTTCGCGGCCGCTGTGGCCCATCTCCTGCGCGTGTTCGGCGTAGTTGCGGCCGACGCAGAAGATGCGCCGCACCGGGAACGCGCCGCCGCCGGCCACCGGCAGCAGGACGGGAGCGGGAGCAGGCAGGACGAGTTGCATATCCAGGATCAAGACGGTGGGCGATGAAACGATGATGCCACGCGCCGCCGCTACACTGCCGCCATGTTCGAGCCCCGCCGCATCCGCCATTGCCGGGCCTGCGGCCAGCCCGCCCGCTACGAGGTGCCGGCCGAGGACACGCGCGAGCGCGCGATCTGCACCGCCTGCGGCGAGATCCACTACGAGAACCCGATCAACGTCGTCGGCACCGTGCCCGTCTGGGGTGACCAGGTGCTGCTGTGCCGGCGCAACATCGAGCCGCGCCGCGGCCTCTGGACGCTGCCGGCCGGATTCCTCGAGCTCGGCGAGAGCACGGCCGAGGGCGCGATGCGCGAGACCGACGAGGAAGCCGGCGCGAGCATCGAGCTCGGTGCGCTGTTCACGGTGCTGAACGTCGTCAGCGCCGGCCAGGTGCATTTCTTCTACCTCGCGCGGCTGCACGACACGCGCTTCGCGCCCGGCCCTGAGACGATCGAGGCGCGGCTGTTCCGCGAGCACGAACTGCCCTGGGACGAACTCGCGTTCCGCACCGTGCGCGAGACCTTGCGCCTGTATTTCGCCGACCGCGCCCGCGGCCGCTTCGAGGTGCACGCCGGCGACATCCGCTGAGACGCGCCGGCCGGCGCTCAGCCCGCTGCTCGGCCCGCCGTCCGCACCGCCGGACCGGTGGCCGCGTCGAAGCCCAGGTCGAACAGCGTGCGCAGGTCAGCCGCGTCGTCGACGCCTTCGGCCACCAGCGACAGCCCCATCGCATGGGCCAGCGCCGCCAGCCCGGCGGCGAACTCGCGCACCGCCGCATCGGCGGCGCTGCCGCGCACGAAGCAGGCCTCGATGCGCACATGGTCCAGCCCGAGCTCGGCCCAGCGCACGAAGGCCTGCGTCGAGGCCCCCGCGTGCTCGACGCCGACACGCACCCCGGCGGCCCGCCAGGCACGCGCGGCTTCGCCCAGCCTCGACAGCGCACGTTCGAGCCAGACCCCGTCGCCGACGTCGATCAGCAGCCGGAGCGCAGCCTCCGGTTCGGCCAGCAGGCGCTGCTCGACTTCGGCGATGAAGCCGGGCGTGCCCAGCGACGCGGCACCGACGTGCACGCAGCGCGCGCGCTCGTCGCGCGAGCAGGCCAGCAGCGCAAGCTCGATCGCCGACAGGTCCACACGCGGCAGCAGGCGCGAGCGCGAGGCCATCGCCAGCCAGCGCTGCGCCTCGCGGAACGGGCCGCCGGCCTCGAGCTGCAGGCGCAGCGGGCACTCCAGGTGCAGCACCTGGCCGTGGCGGTCGCAGACCGGGAACTCGGCCAGCCGCGCGCGGCCGTCGTGCAGCGCCTCGGCGATCCGGTCGCGCCAGACCTGCTCGCCCTGCACACCGTCACCGGCGGCGTGGATCTCGATGCTGAACGGCCCGGCGGCCTCGGCCTGGGCCAGCGCCAGGCCGGCGGCGGCCATCGCGTCGCCGGACTCGCCACTGCGCAGGCCGTCGGCAGCACCGATGACGATCTCGATGCCGCCCGGGCCGGCGGCCGGGGTGGCACGCAAGGCCTGCAGCAGCGTTCGGGCGGTTTCGTCGGCGACGCCGGCCGCCGGCAGGCACAGCGCGAAGTCGGTTTCGTTCAAGCGCCCGGCAAACGCCCCGTGCACGCGCCTCGGGTAGGCGTCCAGCGCCTCGGCGACGAGCGCCAGGCGCCGCTCCAGCGGGTCGTCGCCGAGGCGCAGCCCCAGCGGCCCGAGATTCAGCGCCCGCAGCAGCAGCAGCGAACACTCCGGCGCCGCGCCCTGCCCCAGCACACCGGCCAGGCGGCCGAGGAAATGGCGGCGGTTGGGCAGCCCCGTGACGGGATCGGTGTGGGCACGCAGCCGCAAGGCCTCGACCTGCGCCGCCGCCGGCCGAGCATCGGCGTGAGCAGGCGGTTTCGGCAGGTCGGCCACGGCGTCACGCCGCGCCGCGTACCAGGACGCCAGGCGACGGCGCAGCAGGTCGGTCATCGAGTCGGGAAGCTGCGACACGATCGGGCACTCCGCTTCGGCGCCGGACATGCGGCGCACGCCCAGCATGCCAGCAGCTTCGTCAGCGCAGGCGCAGGACTTGAGGCATGCACCGCAAAAGCGTGGCAAAACACTTCAATTCGCAGATGCGAATCATTTGCATTCGCTGCATTTGCCTGCCAATGACGTCCATTCACGACGTAAAGCCGACCGACATGCGATCTATGTCAGCCGAATAAGCTCATGATGCGTTAACGTCCAGGGTGTCCACTCAACCGCGCGCCGACGCGATGGGTGACCTGAATCGACTTTCCTTTCGGAGACCGCGAATGACCTCTCGTCGTGAATTCATCCAGATCGTCCCGCTCGCCGGCGCCGCGCTGCTGACTGGCCGCAGCGCCATGGCCGCCCCGGTGGACGAGAAGGACCCGCAAGCCGTTGCCCTGGGCTACGTCTCGGACGCCGCCAAGGCCGACAAGGCCAAGTACAAGCAGTTCGTCGCCGGTTCGCACTGCGGCAACTGCGCGCTGTTCCAAGGCAAGGCGACCGACCCCGTCGGCGGCTGCCCGCTGTTCGCCGGCAAGCAAGTCGCGAACAAGGGCTGGTGCTCGGCCTGGGCCAAGAAGGCCTGAGGAAACCCGATCGCCCGCGCCACCGACGCGGGCCGGTGTTTCACCCCTGAAGAGGGCTCCCGCGGGAGCCCTCTTTCTTTTGCGTGACGCGCCGTCAGCGGCGCGCCGGCGGCAGGTCGGTGCAGCTGCCGTGTGCCGCCTCGGCGGCTAGGCCCAGCGACTCGCCCAGCGTCGGGTGCGGGTGGATCGTGCGGCCGATGTCGACCTCGTCGGCGCCCATCTCGATGGCCAACGCGACCTCGCCGATCATGTCGCCGGCATGCGTGCCGACGATGCCGCCGCCCAGGATGCGGTGCGTCTGGGCGTCGAACAGCAGCTTGGTGAAGCCTTCGTCGCGGCCGTTGGCAATCGCCCGGCCGGAAGCCGACCACGGGAACAGGCCCTTCTTGACGGCCACCCCGCGCGCCTTGGCGTCGTCCTCGGTCAGGCCGACCCAGGCGACCTCGGGGTCGGTGTAGGCCACACCCGGGATGACGCGGGCGTCGAAACGCGCCTTGTCGTCGCCGGCGGCGACTTCGGCCGCGACGTGGCCTTCGTGCACCGCCTTGTGCGCCAGCATCGGCTGGCCGACCAGGTCGCCGATCGCGAAGATGTGCGGCACGCTGGTGCGCATCTGCACGTCCACCGGCACGAAGCCGCGTTCGTCGACCTTGACGCCGGCACGCTCGGCGCCGATCGAACGCCCGTTCGGGCGCCGGCCCACGGCCTGCAGCACGAGGTCGTAGAGACCGTCGCTGCGCGTGCCGTCAGCGGCCTCGAACTGCACGCGGATGCCGTCGGCGGTGGCTTCGGCGCCGACCGTCTTCGTCTTCAGCATCAGCCGGTCGAAGCGGTGGGCGTTCATCTTCTGCCAGACCTTGACAAGGTCGCGGTCTGCACCGGCCATCAGACCGTCGAGCATCTCGACGACGTCCAGGCGCGCGCCCAGCGTCGAATAGACGGTGCCCATCTCCAGACCGATGATGCCGCCGCCGATGACGAGCATCTTCTTCGGCCTCTGGCGCAACTGCAGCGCACCGGTGGAGGTGACGATGCGCTCGTCGTCGGGCAGGAAGGGCAGCTTCACCGCCTCGGAGCCGGCGGCGATGATCGCCTGGGCGAAGCGGATCGTCTGCGTACCACCGGCCGAGAGCTCCACGACCAGCTCGTGCGGCCCGGCAAAGGCGCCGACGCCCTGCACCACCGTCACCTTGCGCATCTTGGCCATCGCGGCCAGCCCGCCGGTGAGCTTGGAGACGACCTTCTGCTTGTGCGCACGCAGCTGATCGAGGTCGATCTGCGGCGCGCCGAAGCTGACGCCGGCGGCTGCCAGGTGCGCCGCTTCGTCGACGACCGCGGCGACGTGCAGCAGCGCCTTGCTCGGGATGCAGCCGACGTTCAGGCAGACGCCGCCCAGCGTCGGGTAACGCTCGACGAGCACGACCTTCATCCCCAGGTCGGCGCCGCGGAAGGCGGCCGAATAACCGCCCGGGCCGCCGCCCAGCACCAGCAGATCGCAGTCGTAGGCGCCGCCGGAGGCGGCGGCCACCGGTGCCGCGGCCGGCTGGGGCGCAGGCGCCAGTGACGGCGCCGACGGTGCCGGCGCGGCAGGGGCCGGCGCAGGCGCCGCCGCCTCAGCGGTCTCGATGCTCGCCAGCAGCACGCCCTGGCTGACCTTGTCGCCGACCTTCACGGCCAGGCTCTGCAGCACGCCGGCGTGCGGCGACGGGATCTCCATCGACGCCTTGTCGCTCTCGACGGTGATCAGGCTCTGCTCGGCCTTGATCGTGTCGCCGGGCGCGACCAGCACTTCGATGACGGCGACCTCGTTGAAGTCGCCGATGTCGGGAACACGGATCTCGATGACGGCCATCGTCGTGCCCCCTTACAGCATCACGCGGCGGAAATCCGCCAGCACCGACGCCAGGAAGGCGTTGAAGCGCGCCGCCGCGGCGCCGTCGATGACGCGGTGGTCCCAGCTCAGCGACAGCGGCAGCATCAGGCGCGGCACGAACTCGCGGCCGTTCCACTGCGGCTTCATCGTGCTGCGGCAGACGCCGAGGATCGCGACCTCGGGCGCGTTGATGATCGGCGTGAAGTAGGTGCCGCCGATGCCGCCCAGCGAGCTGATCGAGAAGCAGCCGCCGGACATCTCGGCCGGCGTCAGCTTGCCGTCGCGCGCCTTCTTCGCCAGTTCGGACATCTCGCGGCTGATCTGCAGGATGCCCTTGCCGTCGACATCGCGGATCACCGGCACGACCAGCCCGTTGGGCGTGTCGGCGGCGAAGCCGATGTGCACGTACTTCTTCAGCACCAACTCGTCGCCGTCGAGCGAGGCGTTGAACTCGGGGAACTGCTTCAGTGCCGCGGCGCAGGCCTTGATCAGGAAGGCCAGCATCGTGACCTTGACGCCCGACTTCTCGTTCTCCTTGTTCAGCTGGACACGCAGCGCCTCCAGCTCGGTGATGTCCGCGTCCTCGTGGTTGGTGACGTGCGGGATCAGCACCCAGTTGCGGTGCAGATTCGCGCCGCTGATCTTCTTGATGCGCGACAGCGGCTGGCGCTCGACGGTGCCGAACTTCGTGAAGTCGACCTGCGGCCAGGGCAGCAAACCCGGCAGCGTGCCGCCGGCCGCGGCTGCCGGAGCGGCCGGCGCCTTGGCCTTCTGAGCGCTGGTCTGGGCCTCGCCGGCCATCACGCCCTTGACGAAGGCCTGCACGTCTTCCTGGGTGATGCGGCCCTTGGGGCCGCTGCCCTTGATCTCTTCCAGCGGCACGCCGAGCTCACGCGCATAACGCCGGATCGACGGCGAGGCATGCGGCAGCGCGGCCGAGACCGGCGCCGTCGGGTCGTGCGCCGGCACCGGGGCGGCGGCGGGCGCGGCGACCGGGGCGGCGGCGGCTGCCGGAGCCGGGGCAGCCGGAGCGCTTGCGGGGGCCGGTGCCGCGGCCGGTGCCATCGGCGCGCTGGCCGCCGCGACCTCGAGCACCGCGATCACCGAACCGCGGCTGACCTTGTCGCCGAGCTTGACCTTCAGCTCGCGCAGCACGCCGCCGTGCGAGGACGGGATCTCCATCGAGGCCTTGTCGCTCTCGACGGTGATCAGGCTCTGCTCGGCCTTGATCGTGTCGCCGGGATTGACGAAGACCTCGATGACCGTGACTTCGGCGAAGTCGCCGATGTCGGGCACCAGGACCTCGACGCGGCCGGTCGCCGCAGCGGCCGCCGGTGCTGCCGCGAGCGCTGCAGGCGCAGGCGCCGCGGGTGCGGCCACGGGTGCCGCGGCCGGCGCCGCCGGTGCTGCGGCGTCGTCGCCCACCTCGAGCAGCGCGATCAGGCTGCCCTGGCTGACCTTGTCGCCGAGCTGGATCTTCAGCTCGCGCACCGTGCCGGCGCGCTCGGCCGGGATCTCCATCGAGGCCTTGTCCGACTCGACCGTCGCCAGCGACTGGTCCAGCGCGATCGTGTCGCCCGGCTTGACCAGCAGCTCGATGACCTCGACCTCCTTGAAGTCGCCGATGTCGGGGACCTTCAGTTCCACCACCGCCATGGGTTATCTCCGTTCGTCTTTTCGATTCTCAGGCGTACAGCGGGTTCGGCTTGGCCGGGTCCAGACCGTACTTGGCGATCGCCTCGGCGACCTTGGCCGGCGGCACCGTGCCCTCCTCGGCCAGCGCCTTCAGCGCGGCGACGACGATGTGGTGGCGGTCGACCTCGAAGTGCGAACGCAGCCGGCTGCGGAAGTCGCTGCGGCCGAAGCCGTCGGTGCCCAGCACCTTGTAGACGCGGCCCTTGGGCATGAACGGGCGGATCTGCTCGGCGTAGTTCTTCATGTAGTCGGTCGACGCGACGACCGGGCCGGCATGCGCGCCCAGTTGCTGCGCGACGTAGGGCACACGCGGCTCGGCCGTCGGGTTCAGCAGGTTCCAGCGTTCGCAGTCCTGGCCGTCGCGTGTCAGCTCGTTGAAGCTCGGCGCGCTCCAGACGTTGGCCGACACGCCCCAGTCGGCGGCCAGCAGGTCGCGTGCGGCCTGGGCTTCGCGCAGGATCGTGCCGCTGCCCAGCAGGTTCACCTTGGGCGGGTGCTCGGCGCCGGGCTCCAGCAGGTACAGGCCCTTGATGATCTGCTCCTCGGTGCCGGGTTTCAGGCCGGGCATCGGGTAGTTCTCGTTGAGCAGCGTGACGTAGAAGAAGACGTTCTCCTGCTGCTCGACCATGCGCTTGAGGCCGTGGTGCAGGATGACGCCGACCTCGTGCGCGAAGCTCGGGTCGTAGCTGACGCAGTTCGGGATCGTGCCGGCCAGGATGTGGCTGTGGCCGTCCTCGTGCTGCAGGCCCTCGCCGTTGAGCGTCGTGCGCCCCGAGGTGCCGCCCAGCAGGAAGCCGCGCGCCTGCATGTCGCCGGCGGCCCAGGCCAGGTCGCCGATGCGCTGGAAGCCGAACATCGAGTAGTAGACGAAGAACGGGATCATGATCCGGTTGTTCGTCGAGTACGAGGTCGCCGCGGCGATCCAGCTGGCCATGCCGCCGGCCTCGTTGATGCCTTCCTGCAGGATCTGGCCGGCCTTGTCCTCGCGGTAGTACATGACCTGGTCGCGATCGACCGGCGTGTACTTCTGGCCCTCGGGGTTGTAGATGCCGATCTGGCGGAACAGGCCTTCCATGCCGAAGGTGCGCGCCTCGTCGACGAGGATCGGCACGACACGCGGGCCCAGCGCCGCGTCACGCAGCAGCTGCGTCAGGCAACGCACGTAGGCCTGGGTGGTGCTGATCTCGCGGCCTTCGGCCGTGGGCTCGAGCACGGCCTTGAAGGTCTCCAGCGGCGGCACGACGAAGCTCTCCTCGGCCTTGCGGCGGCGCGCCGGCAGGTAGCCGCCCAGCGCCTTGCGGCGCTCGTGCAGGTAGCGCATTTCCGGCGTGTCGTCGGCCGGCTTGTAGAACGGGATCTTCGGCAGCTCGCTGTCCGGGATCGGCACGTTGAAACGGTCGCGGAAGTAGCGGATGTCGTCGTCGCTGAGCTTCTTGGCCTGGTGCGCGGTGTTCTTGCCTTCGCCGGCCTTGCCCATGCCGTAGCCCTTGACGGTCTTCACGAGCACGACGGTCGGCTGGCCGGTGTGGGCGTTGGCGCGGTGGAAGGCGGCGTAGACCTTGTTGGCGTCGTGGCCGCCGCGGCGCAGCTGCCAGATGTCGCTGTCGCTCATCTTGGACACCATCTCCAGCGTGCGCGGGTCGCGGCCGAAGAAGTGCTTGCGCACGAAGGCGCCGTCGTTGGCCTTGAAGGCCTGGTAGTCGCCGTCCAGCGTGTCCATCATGATGCGGCGCAGCGCCCCATCCTTGTCGCGCGCCAGCAGCGGGTCCCAGTTGCTGCCCCAGATCAGCTTGATGACGTTCCAGCCGGCGCCGCGGAACTCGCCTTCGAGCTCCTGGATGATCTTGCCGTTGCCGCGCACCGGGCCGTCCAGGCGCTGCAGGTTGCAGTTGACGACGAAGATCAGGTTGTCGAGCTTCTCGCGCGCCGCCAGGCCGATGGCGCCGGTGCTCTCCGGCTCGTCCATCTCGCCGTCGCCCAGGAACACCCAGACCTTGCGCTTGGAGGTGTCGGCGATGCCGCGCGCGTGCAGGTACTTGAGGAAACGCGCCTGGTAGATCGCCATCAGCGGGCCCAGGCCCATGCTGACGGTCGGGAACTGCCAGAAGTCGGGCATCAGCTTCGGATGCGGGTAGCTCGACAGCCCCTTGCCGCCGACTTCCTGGCGGAAGTTCAGCAGCTGCTCCTCGGTCAGGCGTCCTTCCAGGAAGGCGCGGGCGTAGATGCCGGGCGCGCTGTGGCCCTGGATGTAGAGCAGGTCGCCGCCATGACCTTCGCTGTCGCCGTGCCAGAAATGGTTGAAGCCGGCGGCGAACATGTGCGCCACCGAGGCGAACGAGCTGATGTGGCCGCCCAGGTCACCACCGTCCTCCGGGTGCAGGCGGTTGGCCTTGACGACCATCGCCATCGCGTTCCAGCGCATCGCCGCACGCAGCCGGCCCTCGAGCTCGAGATTGCCGGGGCTGCGCTCCTCCTCGTGGGGCGGGATCGTGTTGACGTAGGCGGTGTTGGCCGAGAACGGCATGCCGACACCGGAACGGCGCGCCTCGTCGATCAGCTGATCGAGCAGGTAGTGCGCCCGCTCGGGGCCTTCGTTGGCGATGACCGCCGACAGCGCCTCCAGCCATTCGCGCGTCTCCTGCGCGTCGTGGTCCCGGGGGTCGCCCGGCAGGGCCTCCGGCATTGCGGACATGCTTGTCTCCTTTGTGGTCGATCTCGGACGGCGGGGAGTTTGTCACGTGCCACGCATTCCGAATAGTGCAGGGCTTTATCGCATTGCGAGATATGAGACCCGGAGCACGCCGACTCGGCGTTGCCCCCGGGCGGATTTCGCCGGCACGCTCGGGATAATGGGTCATGGCTCCGAAATCCGCTTCCCCGTCCGGCCGCGCGGCGCCGGCCACCCGCCGCCGCCGCCCGTTCGCCGGCTGGTGGCGCGGACTCTCGCCGGCGCGCCAGGACCGGCTGGCGACGCTCGGGCCGCTGATGTCGGTGCTGCTGTTCCTCGCGGCGATCACCGCGGCCTTCTGGTATCTGCGCAACGAGGAGATCGTGCGCGAGACCGAGTCGATCAAGCGCGACGCCGAGCTGACCCAGCAGCAGATCGGCCTGCGCCTGATCCAGAACCAGGAACTGCTGACGCCGGTGGCGCGCGAGATGGTCGCGCCGGGCCTGTCGCCGGAGCGTTTCATCGAGCAGGCGACGGCGTTCTCCAAGGACAGGCCCGAGGTCATCCAGGTGAGCTGGGTCGGGGCCGACCGCGTTCCGATCGCGATCCACCTCGCCACGCTGTACGCGCCCGACGCGAGCGTGCGCGAAGGCCGCCCCGGCGCGCAGGCGCCGCTGGCCCCGCTGACAGCCCGCAACGGCGCCGCGGCGCAGGCCTTCGACAGCGCCCGCACGACCCGGCTGCCGACCTACTCCGGCTCCTTCGTCGACGACATCGGCAACCCGTACTTCCAGCTGCAGATGCCGCTGATCGAGCGCGGCCGCTTCAGCGGCGTGCTGGTCGTCGAGTACTCGGTGGACACGCTGCTGCGCAACTTCGTGCCCGAGGACGTGGCGCGGCGGCACATGGTCTCGGTCGTCGACCAGTACGGCAGCGTGCTGGCCAGCACCGTGACGCGCCTGCCCGACGCCGCCGGCGGCCGCGAGCCGCTGGTCAGCGACGCGCCGCTGACGCCCGCGCTGAACGGCCTGATGCTGCGTGGCCAGGGCTACCCGACGTCCAAGGGCCTGGTCAGCAACACGCTGTTCTGGATGGTCGTCGCGCTGGCCGGGCTGACGGTCTGGATGCTGCTCGGCACCTGGCGCCACATGCGCCACCGCGTGCGCATCCAGGAGGCGCTGACCCAGGAGACCAACTTCCGCCGCGCGATGGAGAACTCCATGCCCACCGGCATGCGCGCGATGGACCTGGACGGCCGCATGACCTACGTGAACGCGGCCTTCTGCCAGATGACGGGCTTCGCCGAGCACGAGCTGATCGGCCGCCTGCCGCCCTTCCCGTACTGGCCGCCCGACCGTGTCGAGGAGAACGGCCGCTTCCTGCAGCTCGAGCTGCAGGGCCGCAGCCCGTCGGGCGGCATCGAGGTCAAGGTGATGCGCAAGGACGGCCTGGTCTTCGACGCGCGCATGTACGTCTCGCCGCTGATCGACCCCAAGGGGCAGCAGACCGGCTGGATGACCTCGATGACCAACATCACCGAGGCCAAGCGCATCCGCGACCAGCTCTCGGCCTCGCACGAACGTTTCACGACCGTGCTGGAGGGCCTGGACGCCTCGGTCTCGGTGCTCTCGGTGCAGCAGGGCGAGCTGCTGTTCACCAACCGCTCGTACCGGCTGTGGTTCGGCGGCGACGCACGCGGCCACGCGCTGCTGACCGGCGGCGCCACGCCGGCCGAGTTCATGCCCGGCGCCGAGGACGACGTCGACCAGCTCTCCGGTCTGCCGACGCACGAGCTGACCGAGGTCGGCACCAGCCCGCGCGAGGTCTTCGTCGAGTCGCTGCAGAAGTGGTTCGACGTGCGCTCGCGCTACCTGCAGTGGACCGACGGCCGGCTGGCGCAGATGCTGATCGCCACCGACATCACCGCCCGCCGCCGCGCCGAGGAGCAGACCGCGATGCAGGCCGAGAAGGCGCAGGTGACGAGCCGGCTGGTGACGATGGGCGAGATGGCCTCGTCGGTCGCGCACGAGCTGAACCAGCCGCTGACGGCGATCACCAACTACTGCAACGGCATGGTCTCGCGCGTGAAGGCCGGCAGCATCTCGCAGGACGATCTGGTGGCCGCGCTGCAGAAGACCGCGCGCCAGGCCGAACGCGCCGGCCAGATCATCCACCGCATCCGCTCGTTCGTGAAACGCAGCGAGCCGCAGCGCCAGCCGGCGCAGGCCCAGCAGATCGTCGAGGACGCCGTCGACCTGGCCGGCATCGAGCTGCGCCGGCGCCAGGTGGCGATCCACACCTACGTCGCGCAGCGCCTGCCGACGCTGATGTGCGACCCGATCCTCGTCGAGCAGGTGCTGCTGAACCTGCTGAAGAACGCCGCCGAGGCGATCGACAGCGCCGCGCTGCCGCCGGCACGGCGCCACATCGAGCTGTCGGTGGTGCCACGTTACGCCCAGGAGGAAGGCGACGTCATCGAGTTCAGCGTCACCGACATGGGCCCGGGCATCAAGGAGGAAGTGCTGGGCCGGCTGTACGAAGCCTTCTTCTCGACCAAGGCCGAAGGGCTGGGCATCGGGCTGTCCCTCTGTCGCTCGATCATCGAGTCTCACCGAGGGCGGATGAGGGCCCAGAACCTCTACAATGGCCACCACATCGTCGGCTGCCGTTTCGCCTTCACCCTGCCCGTCGACATCGCGGCGCGCCACGAGGCGGCAGGCACGGGAGACGAGGCGGGCATGGCGGTTTCATCCACCACCACCGTCACCTCCACATGAGCCTGATCCCCAAGAAGGGCACCGTCTACGTCGTCGACGACGACGAGGCCGTACGCGATTCGCTGCAGTGGTTGCTGGAAGGCAAGGACTACCGCGTCAAGTGCTTCGACTCGGCCGAGTCCTTCCTCGCGCGCTTCGATCCGCGCGAAGTGGCGTGCCTCATCGCCGACATCCGCATGGACGGCATGAGCGGCCTGGAACTGCAGGACCGCCTGCTCGAACGCAAGAGCCCGCTGCCGATCGTCTTCATCACCGGCCACGGCGACGTGCCGATGGCCGTCACGACGATGAAGAAGGGCGCGATGGACTTCATCGAGAAGCCCTTCAAGGAAGAGGAACTCGTGTCGCTGGTCGAACGCATGCTCGACCAGGCGCGCCAGGCCTTCAGCCAGCACCAGGAGCAGGCCAGCCGCGACGCGCTGCTGGCGCGCCTGACGACGCGCGAGTCGCAGGTGCTCGAGCGCATCGTCGCCGGCCGCCTGAACAAGCAGATCGCCGACGACCTGGGCATCAGCATCAAGACGGTGGAGGCGCACCGCGCCAACATCATGGAAAAGCTCAACGCCAACACCGTCGCCGACCTGCTGAAGATCGCGCTCGGCGCGCACGGCAAGGCCTGAGCCGCACCCGATACACCCGTCCCCCGAGGCCGCTGCCCCAGCGGCCTTTCTCGTTTGTGGAGCCGATAGAAGAATGACCGCCCAGCTGATCGACGGCGTCGCGCTGTCCCGAACCCTCCGTGCCGGCGTCGCCGAACGTGCCGCCGCCCTGCCCCGCCGCCCGGGCCTGGCCGTCATCCTCGTCGGCGAAGACCCGGCCAGCGCGGTCTACGTGCGCAACAAGATCAAGGCCTGCGGCGAGAGCGGCCTGCACTCGGTGTTCGAGAAGTACGACGCCGACCTCGCAGAGACCGCGCTGCTGGCACGCATCGCCGCGCTCAACGCCGACCCGGCGATCGACGGCATCCTGGTGCAGATGCCGCTGCCCAAACACATCGACCCGCAGAAGGTCATCGCCGCGATCGCGCCCGAGAAGGACGTCGACGGCTTCTCGGTGCTGTCGGCCGGCGAGCTGGCCAGCGGCCTGCCCGGCCTGCGCCCGTGCACGCCGTTCGGCTGCATGAAGCTGATCGAGAGCACCGGCCAGAGCCTGAAGGGCAAGCACGCGGTCGTCATCGGCCGCAGCAACACCGTCGGCAAGCCGATGGCGCTGCTGCTGCTGCAGGCCAACGCCACCGTCACCGTCTGCCACAGCGGCACCACCGACCTCGCCCACCACGTGCGCCAGGCCGACGTCGTCGTCGCCGCAGTCGGCCGGCGCAACACGGTCACCGCCGACATGGTCAAGCCCGGCGCGATCGTCATCGACGTCGGCATGAACCGCAACGACGAAGGCAAGCTCTGCGGCGACGTCGATTTCGCCGCCGTGCGCGAAGTCGCCGGCTGGATCACCCCGGTGCCCGGCGGCGTCGGCCCGATGACGATCACGATGCTGCTCGTCAACACGCTGCAGGCGGCCGAGACGGCCCAGGGCGCGGCGCGTTGAGCCCGCTGCTCGACTTCTCCGGCCTGCCGCGGTTCGCCGAGATCCGCGCCGAGCACGTCGTGCCGGCGGTCGACGCGCTGCTGGCCGAGGCCGACGCGGCGCTGGAAGCCGCCGTCTCCGACGCCGTGCCGGCCGAGTACGAGGCGTTGTCGCTCGCGCTGGACGTGCCGGTCGAGCGCCTGCGCCGAGCCTGGAGCGCGGTCGGCCATCTGCAGGCCGTCGCCGACACGCCCGAGCTGCGCGCCGCCTATGGCGAGGCGCTGCCCCGGGTCACCGACTTCCTGACCCGCCTGGGCGCCGACGAACGCCTGTACGCCAAGTACAAGGCGGTCGCAGCGCGGCCCGAGGCCGCGACACTGGCCCCGGCGCGCCGCAAGGCGCTGGCCGATGCGCTGCGCGACTTCGTGCTCGGCGGCGCCGAGCTGCGGGGCGCGGCGCGCGAACGTTTCGCCGCCATCCAGTCGCGCCTGGCCGAGCTGTGCCAGAGCTTCGGCGAACACGTGCTCGACGCCACCGACGGCTTCGCGCTCTACGTCGAGACGGCGGCGCTGGCCGGGGTTCCGGCCGACGTCGTCGAGGCCACACGCGCCGCGGCCGCCGCCGAAGGCCGCGACGGCCACAAGCTGACGCTGCACGAGCCGGTGCTGCGCCCGGTGCTGCAGTACGCGCACGACCGCACTGTGCGCGAGCAGCTGTTCCGCGCCGACGCCACGCGTGCCAGCGAGTTCGGCGCCGCCGAGCTCGACAACGGCCCGCTGATCGCCGAGATCGTCGCGCTGCGCCAGGAAGAAGCCGCGCTGCTCGGCCTGGCCAGCCATGCCGAGGTCTCGCTGGTGCCGAAGATGGCCGAGACGCCGGCGCAGGTGATGGACTTCATCCGCGACCTCGCGCAGCGCGCACGGCCTTTCGCGCAGGCCGACAAGCAGGAACTCGAAGACTTCGCCGCACGCGAGCTCGGCCTGTCGCCGCTGCAGCCCTGGGACCGGCGCTACGCCAGCGAACGCCTGAAGCAGTCGCGCTACGCCTTCTCCAACGCCGAGGTCCGCCAGTACTTCACCGAGCCGCGGGTGCTCGATGGCCTGTTCGATCTGGTGCGCACGCTGTTCGAGGTCGAGATCGTGCCCGCCGAGGCGCCGGTCTGGCACCCGGACGTGCGCTTCTGCGAGCTGCGCCGCGACCGCCGCACGATCGCCGGCGTCTACCTGGACCTCCACGCCCGGCCCGGCAAGCAGTCCGGCGCCTGGATGGACGACGCGCGCGGCCGCTGGCAGCGGCCCGACGGCGGCGGCCTGCAGTGGCCGCTGGCGCACCTGGTCTGCAACTTCGCGCCGCCGGTCGGCGACAAGCCGGCGCTGCTGTCGCACGACGACGTCGTCACGCTGTTCCACGAGTTTGGCCACGGTCTGCACCACATGCTGACCCAGGTCGACGAGCTGGCGGTGGCCGGCATCAGCGGCGTCGAATGGGACGCCGTCGAGCTGCCCAGCCAGTTCATGGAGAACTTCGCCTGGGAGTGGGAGGTGCTGTCGCGGCTGTCGGCGCACGTCGACACCGGCGAGGCGCTGCCGCGCGAGCTCTTCGAGCGCATGGTCGCGGCGAAGAACTTCCAGAGCGGGCTGATGATGCTGCGCCACGCGGAGTTCGGCCTGTTCGACATGCGGCTGCACGCCGAGCCGGGCGCCGAAGCGCGCGTGATGGCGCTGGTCGAGGAGGTGCGCGCCGAGATCGGCGGCTGGGCGATGCCCGACTGGCATCGCTTCCCGCACAGCTTCACGCACCTGTTCGACGGCGGCTACTCGGCGGGCTACTACAGCTACGCCTGGGCGGAGGTGCTGTCGGCCGACGCCTTCAGCGCCTTCGAGGAAGCCGGCGTCTTCGACCCGGCGACCGGGCGCCGTTTCCGCGAATGCGTGCTCGAGGCCGGCGGCAGCCGGCCGGCGCTGGAGAGCTTCGTCGCCTTCCGCGGGCGTGAACCCCGTCTCGATGCGCTGTTGCGCCACCAGGGCATGACGCTCCCCGGCGCCGCCGTCCTGCGCTAGATTGCCGCCATGCTCCGCACGCGCCAACTCGCCGCCGCCATCACGCTCGCCGCGACCTGCCTGCCGGCCTGGTCGCTGTACAAGGTGATCGGGCCCGACGGCAGCGTGACCTACACCGACCGGCCGCCGGTCGCATCCAACGCGCGCATCACCAGCATCGGCCGCCACGGCGAGTCGACGCCGCTGGGCGATGCCTCGCTGCCGCTGGAGCTGCGCCAGGCCAGCGCGCGTTACCCGGTCGTGCTCTATGCCGCGGCCGAATGCCCGCCCTGCGACAGCGCACGCACGCTGCTGCAGCAGCGCGGCGTGCCCTATCGCGAGCGCGCCGTGGCCAGCGACGACGACACGCTGGCGCTCGAACGCCTGACCGGCGCGCGCACCGTGCCGGCGCTGACGGTCGGCCAGCAGGTGCTGCGCGGCCTGTCGCCCGCCGACTGGAACGCCTACCTCGACGCGGCCGGTTATCCGCGCGAGTCCAAGCTGCCCAGGAGCTGGCAGCCACCCGCGGTGACGCCGCTGGCCGAGGGCCGGGCGTCCCCGCCGCCGGCCGCAGCCGAGCCCGCGCAGGTGCCGCCCCCAGCACCGCCCGCCGCCGGGGCTGGCGACGACGCCGGCATCCGCTTCTAGCCGCCCGGCCGCCGCGCCATCCACGAGCCGGCGCCGACCGCGCCGCCGACGGCCCAGAACAGCACCGCCGCGCCGACCACCGTGCCGGCGGCGCCGAAGACCAGCGGCATCACCGTGCTCGACGCGTTGATCGCCATCGAGCGGAAGGCCAGCGCCTCGCCGTGGCGGTGCGCCGGCGTCAGCTGGTGCAGCGTCGACATGATCATCGGCTGCACCGCGCCCAGCGTCACGCCCAGCAGCACCGCGCAGCCGCCCATCGCCCATGGCGACGAGGCCAGCGGATAGGCCGCGAAGACGATGCCGGTGCCCAGCATCGCGGCGCGCACGACGGTGGTCTCGTCGAGCCGGTGGGCGATCCACGGGATCAGCACGCGCACCGCCGTCACCGACAGCGTGAAGGTGCCCAGCACCAGCCCGATCGTCGAGGCGCTGTAGCCGCGCTCGTGGCCGAGGATGGGCACGGCGAAGCTGTGCACGTCCCAGCACATCGACAGCAGCCAGTTGACCAGCAGCAGCCGCTTCAGACCCGGCGCATCGAGCAGGTCCCACGACGTTCCATGCCGTGGGGCCTGCGCAGCGGGCACCACACGCTCGACCCGCCGCGCACTGAACAGCGTCACCAGAGGCAGCAGCAGCATCAGCGCGTAGCCGGCGGCGAAACCCGCCAAGTCGATCGCGAAGCCGATCGCCACCGGGCCGACGACATTCGAGAACGACGGCGCGATGCCCAGCCAGCTGAAGATGCGCACGCGCTGCGGCCCGTCGTGCGCAGCCAGCCCGGCGGTGCGCTGGATCGTCAGCATGCCCATGTTGGCGCCGGCGCCGGCCAGCATCGCCGCCAGGCACAACAGCCCGAAGCCGGCCCTGCCGCCGGCGAAGTCGGCGGCCAGCGCCAGCAGCAGCGCCGCCGTCACCAGGCCGATGGCGATGTGCACCGGCCGGTGGTAGCCGTGGCGGTCGGCCAGGCGCCCGGAGTGCAGCGCCAGCACCACCGGCGCGGCGGCGAACAGCGCCAGCAGCAGGCCCACAGCCCAGGGGCTGTAGCCCTCGCGCAGCGCCTGCAGCGGCGCGGCCATGCGCAGGCCCGCCATCGCCGCGTGCAGGCCCACCTGGCCGGCGATCAGCGCCGCCAGCCAGCCCCGGCCGTGCGCCGGCGCGGCAGCCGTCTCAGCCATCGCGGCCGTCGCCGGGCAGCAGCTCGACCGCACGCTCCTCGGGCAGGGCCTCGACGCCCTTCAGCTGGCGCGCCATCTGGCGCGTGCGCACCTCGGCCTGGTCGATCGCGCCGTGCGCTTCCTCGAGCTTCTTCTTGGTCTTGGCGAGCACGTCGCCGAACTTGCCGAACTCGGTCTTCACCGCGCCCAGCACCTCCCAGACCTCGGCCGAGCGGCGCTCCAGCGCCAGCGTGCGGAAACCCATCTGCAGGCTGTTGAGCGTCGCCAGCAGCGTCGTCGGCCCGGCCAGCATCACACGCTGCTCGCGCTGCAGCGCGTCGACCAGCCCGGGGCGGCGCAGCGCCTCGGCGTACAGGCCTTCGGTGGGCACGAACAGGATCGCGAAATCGGTGGTGTGCGGCGGCGCGACGTACTTCTGGCGGATCGTTCGCGCCTCGGCACGCAGGCGCTGCTCGATGGCCCGCGCCGCGGTCTCGACGCCGGCGGCGTCGGCGCGTTCGTGGGCGTCGAGCAGGCGCTCGTAGTCCTCGCGCGGGAACTTGGCATCGATCGGCAGCCACAGCGGTGCGCCGTCCTTCTGGCCCGGCAGGCGGATCGCGAACTCGACACGCTCGTTGCTGCCCGGCACGGTGGCGACGTTGGCCGCGTACTGCTCGGCGGTGAACACCTGCTCCAGCAGCGCTGCGAGCTGCACCTCGCCGAAGACGCCGCGGGTCTTGACGTTGTTCAGCACCCGGCTCAGCGCGCCGACGTCGCGCGCCAGCGTCTGCATCTCGCCCAGGCCGCGGTGCACCTGCTCCAGGCGCTCGGCGACCTGGCGGAAGCTCTCGCCCAGGCGCTGCTCCAGCGTCGATTGCAGCTTCTCGTCGACGGTCACGCGCATCTGCTCGAGCTTGCGCTCGTTGCCCTCCTGCAGCGCGCCCAGGCGGCGTTCGTTGGCGTCCGACAGCGATTGCAGCCGCTCGGCCAGCGTCTCGCCGAAACGCCGCATCGAGGCCTCGGCCTGCACCTGCGACGCGGCGAGCTGGCGGCGGATCGCATCGATCTGCTCGTTCTGCGTGCGCTGGTTCTCGCCGCCATGGGCCAGCAGCGAACGCTGCAGCGTCGCCAGGTCGGCGCGCAGCGTCGTCGTCGTGCGCGCCAGTTCGTCGCGCAGTTCGGTTTCCAGTCGGCGCTCGGCGCCGTCGTCGGGACGGCGCAGCGCGATCCAGGCCAGCAGCAGCAGGTTCAGCGCCAGCAGCGCCGGAACGGTCCAGTCGGGCATCACACGATTGTCTCAGGCCCGGCCCGGCGCTGGCGGTGCCAACGGAAGCGGGATTCATGCCCGCGATCCGTGAGGGTTCTCACGAAGGCCGGAGGGTGGTCGGTACAGTGGGCGGCCTTGTCCACCACCACGGGCGCGCCGGCGCCCGTTCTGCTGCCCTGATGCGAACCCTGCGCCTACAGCTTCGCTTCCTGCTCCCGCTGGTCGCGACGCTGGTGGCAGCCGCCTACCTGGCCCTGCCGCTGATGGACAAGCTGACGCTGCGCTGGTTCGCGCGCGACCTGACGACCCGCGGCAACCTCGTCGCCAACACGCTGTCCGACTCGATCGTCGAGTCGCTGTCCGACGGCCGGCGCAGCAACCGCCTGCGCAGCCTGTTCAACCGCGCCGTCCAGGACGAACGCATGGTCGCCATCGGCCTGTGCGAACCAGGCGACCGGCTGGCGGTGGCCAGCTACGGCTTCCCGCCCGACCTGTCCTGCGCCCAGGTGCGCGAGGCCGCGTCGCGCCCCGACCCCGAGCTGTCGATCGCCGGCGGCACCGTGCATGCCGGCATCTATCCGGTGCAGGGCGAGACCGGCCAGGTCGGCGAGCTGGTGCTGCTGCAGGACATGAGCTTCATCGAGCGCCGCAGCCAGGACACGCGGCGCTACCTGCTGATCCTGATCATCGCGCTGGGCGTGACGATCTCGCTGATCACGATGGTCGTCGCCCAGGTCAGCTGGCGCGGCTGGATGCGCGGCGCACGCGCGCTGCTGCGCGGCGAAGGCATCGTTCGGCCGCTGGTCGACGAGCCCTCGCCCGAACTCGAGCCGCTGGCGCTGGAGCTGCGCTCACGGCTGCGCGACCTGGAAGACGAGTACCGGCGCTCGCTGGGGCTGGAGTCGGAGTGGAACGCCGAACGCCTGCGCCTGCTGCTGCGCACGCAGCTGCGTGGCGACGAGGTCATCGTCGTCTCCAACCGCGAGCCCTACCTGCACCAGCGCAACGAAGACGGCAGCATCGTCGTCAAGCGCCCGGCCAGCGGCCTGGTGACGGCGGTGGAGCCGGTGATGCGCGCCTGCTCGGGCACCTGGATCGCGCACGGCAGCGGCAGCGCCGACCGCGAGGTCGTCGACGCGAACGATCGCATCCGCGTGCCGCCGGGCCACGAGGACTACACGCTGCGCCGCCTCTGGCTCACCGAGGAAGAGGAAGCCGGCTACTACTTCGGCTTCGCCAACGAAGGCCTGTGGCCGCTGTGCCACGTGGCCCACGTGCGCCCGGTGTTCCGCGAGTCTGACTGGCAGCGTTACCGCGAGGTCAACCAGCGTTTCGCCGACGCGGTGGTCGCCGAGGCGCGCAGCGAAGACCCGATCGTGCTGGTGCAGGACTACCACTTCGCGCTGCTGCCGGCGATGGTGCGCGCCAAGCTGCCGCGCGCGACCATCCTCACCTTCTGGCACATCCCCTGGCCCAACCCCGAGAGCTTCGGCATCTGCCCGTGGCGGCGCGAGCTGCTCGAAGGCATGCTGGGCAGCACGATCCTGGGCTTCCACACGCGCTACCACTGCAAGAACTTCATCGAGACGGTGGACCGCTACCTCGAGGCGCGCATCGAGCACGAGCACTCGGTCGTCTCCTACCGCGACGACGAGACCTTCATCGAGAGCTACCCGATCTCGATCGAATGGCCCGACGACGAGACGGTGGCGCGCCGGCCTTCGGTCGACGAGTGCCGCCAGGCCGTACGCCGCCGCCTGGGCCTGCCCGAGGACCAGCTGATCGCCTGCGGCGTCGACCGCTTCGACTACACCAAGGGCATCGTCGAGCGTCTGCACGCCGTCGAGCGCCTGCTGGAGAAGTACCCGCGCTGGATCGACCGCTTCAGCTTCGTGCAGGTGGCCGCGCCGACGCGCAGCTCGCTGCCCGAGTACCGCGTCTTCCAGGACCGGATCAAGGAGATCACCGAGCGCATCAACACGCGTTTCGGCAACGAACACTGGCAGCCGGTGCGGCTGCTGGCCGAGCACCACGACAGCGACGCCGTCAACGAGCTCTACCGCGCCAGCGAGGTCTGCGTCGTCACCAGCCTGCACGACGGCATGAACCTCGTCTGCAAGGAGTACTGCGCGGCGCGCGACGACGAAGCCGGCGTGCTGATCCTGAGCCGCTTCGCCGGCGCCGCGCGCGAGCTCAACGAGGCCTTGATCGTGAACCCGTACCACGTCGAGGAAACCGCCGACGCCCTGCACCGCGCGCTGACGATGCCGCGCGCCGAGCAGCGCGAGCGCATGGCCAGCCTGCGCATGACGATCCGCGAGGCCAACGTCTTCCGCTGGGCCGGCCTGATGCTGGCCGACGCCGGGCGTTCGCGCCTGCGCGAACGCATCGAGGCGCGTGTCGAGCGCTACCGCCACCGCAGCAGCCGATGAACACACCCAGACGCCATCTCTTCTCGCCCGAAGGCCACGCCGCCTTCGACGCCCTGTGCCGCCGCGACCCGCTGCTGGCCTTCGACTTCGACGGCACGCTGGCACCCATCGTCGCTCGCCCCGAGGACGCGCGCATCTCGGCGGCGCTGTCACGCCGGCTGGCGCAGCTGGCGGCACGCCGGCCGCTGGCCATCGTCACCGGCCGTGCCGTCGACGACGTGCGCCCGCGGCTGGGTTTCGAGCCCGGCTGGATCGTCGGCAACCATGGCGCCGAGAACACGATCGAACCCGCGTCGGCCGAGACGCTGCAGGCGCTGGACACGCTGCGCCAGCGACTGGCCGACGCCGAGCCGGCGCTCGCCGCCGCCGGCGTGCGCATCGAGGACAAGCAGCATTCGTTCGCCCTGCACTACCGCCTGGCGCGCGACCGCGACGCGGCGCTCGCCGAGATCGACGCCCGGCTCGGCACGCTGGACACCGGCCTGCGGCGCTTCGGCGGCAAGTGCGTCGTCAACGTCGTCGGCGCCGACGCGCCGGACAAGGCCGACGCCGTCTTCTCGCTGGTGGCCGCGGCGGGCTGTGACAGCGCGCTCTTCGTCGGCGACGACCTCAACGACGAGGTCGTCTTCGAACGTGCGCCGCTGCACTGGCTGACCTTGCGCGTCGGACGCGAGCCGACCTCGCAGGCACGGTTTTTCCTCGACAGCCAGTCCGAGGTCGCGCAGCTGCTCGAGCAGCTGCTGGCGCAGCTGCCCGAACGGCGCTGATCAGCGCGGCGCCAGCACCTGCGGGTTGACCGGCGTCGGCGGCGTGCCGCCGGTCAGCGCGGCGATCAGGTTGTCGGCCGCCAGATCGGCCATCGCGCGGCGCGTGGCCACCGTCGCGCTGGCGATGTGCGGCGTCAGCACGACGTTGGGCAGGTCCAGGAAACCCGGGTCGAAAGCCGGCTCGCCTTCGAAGACGTCCAGCGCCGCGGCGGCGATGCGGCGCTCGCGCAGCGCCTCGATCAGCGCCCGGTCGTCGACGATGCCGCCGCGCGCGACGTTGGTCAGCGTCGCCGTCGGTTTCATCGCCGCCAGCTCCGCCCCGCCGATGGCGTGGTGGCTCTCCGGGCTGTACGGCAGGACCAGCACCAGGTGGTCGGCTTCGGCCAGCAGCGTCGCCTTGTCGACCCAGCGCGCGCCGATCGGCGCTTCCTGCTCGGCCGGCAGGCGGCTGCGGTTGTGATAGATGACCTTCATGCCGAAGCCCAGCGCGCCGCGGCGCGCGATGGCCTGGCCGATGCGGCCCATGCCGAGGATGCCCAGCGTCGCGCCGTGCACGTCGCTGCCGGTGAGCGTGTCGTAGCGCCAGCGTTTCCACTGGCCGGCCCGCAGGAAGCGCTCGGACTCGCTCATGCGGCGCGCGGCGGCGAGCATCAGGCCGAAACCGAAGTCGGCCGTCGTCTCGGTCAGCACGTCGGGCGTGTTGGTCGCCAGCACGCCGCGCGCGTTGAAGGCGGCGATGTCGAGGTTGTTGTAGCCGACCGCCATGTTGGCGACGACCCGCAGCTGCGGGCAGGCGTCGAGCAGCGCGGCGTCGACCTGCACGCTGCCGGTGGCGAACAGGCCGGACTTGCCGGCCAGACGGGCGAGCAGCTCCTCGCGGCTCCAGGGCGTGTCGTCGGGGTTGGCTTCGACGTCGAAATGCTGGCTCAGGCGCTCGACGACTTCGGGGAACACGGCTCGGGCGACGAGCACGGCGGGACGGGACATTCAGGACTCCAGGAAACGCGCGAAACCCGCGACGGGTTCGCGCTCGGTGACGAGGGCATTCTCCGGCGCCTCGGGGTCGGCGTATCCGAGCGCCATGCCGCAGACGAGCATCTCGTCGGCAGGCAGGGCCAGCTCGTCGGCGACGATGCGGTGGAACTGAGTAAACGCAGCCTGCGGGCAGGTGTCCAGCCCGCGCGCGCGGGCGGCGACCATCACGTTCTGCAGAAACATGCCGTAGTCCAGCCAGCTGCCCTGGCCGAGCACGCGGCCGATCGTGAAGATCAGGCCCACCGGCGCGTCGAAGAAGGCGTAGTTGCGACCGTGCTGCTCGTGCATGCGCTGCTTGTCGGTCTTGGCGATGCCCAGCAGCCCGTAGAGGTCCCAGCCGACCTTGCGCCGGCGCTCGATGTAGGGCGAGACCCATTCGGCCGGGTAATAGGCGTACTCCTCGGCGTGGCGCGCCCGTTCGGCCGGGTCGTCGTAGGCGGCGCGGATGCGCGCCGACAGCCGCGCCTTGGCGGCGCCGGTCAGCACCGTGACCTTCCAGGGCTGCACGTTGGTGCCCGAAGGCGCGCGCGAGGCGACTTCGAGGATGCGTTCGACGGTCTCGCGCGGCACCGGGTCGGGGCGGAAGGCGCGGATCGAGCGGCGCGAGGTGATCGCGGCGTCGACCGCGGCGATGGAGTCGGGCGTCGGTGTCATGCGGGAACGACGAGCGGTTGCAGGGCGGCGAGCAGCGTCGGCGGCAGCGCGACCGGGCGCCGTGTGGCCCGGTCGACGTAGACGTGCACGAAGTGGCCGGCGGCGGCCGTCGTCGGCTCGCCTTCGGCGAACAGGCCGACCTCGTAGCGCACGCTGGAGCGGCCCAGGTGCGCGACACGCAGCCCGGCGTCGACGCGCTGCGGGAAGGCCAGCGGCGCGAAGTAGTGGCACTGCGTCTCGACGACCAGGCCGATGACCTCGCCGGCGTGCATGTCCAGCGCGCCGGCGTCGATCAGCCAGCGGTTCACCGCGGTGTCGAAGAAGCTGTAGTAGACGACGTTGTTGACGTGGCCGTAGACGTCGTTGTCCATCCAGCGAGTCGTGATCGAGTCGAAACGCGGGTAGTGGCTGCGCGGCAGCGGCTGCGGGCGGTGGCTCATGCGGGCGATTCTCCGGTCCAGGCGCGCTGCGCCGCCAAGGCGTTTTCCAGCGTGCGGCGCTGGATTTCGACGGTGACGGCGATGTCGCGGCCGTAGCCGCCGGCCATCGTCACGGCGACCGGCACGTGGCGTTCGGCGAGCGCCGTGAAAACGCGCCGGTCGCGTTCGGCCAGGCCTTCGGCGCTCAGCTTCAGCCGGCCCAGTCGGTCGCCCTCGTGCGGGTCGGCGCCGGCCAGATAGAACGCCAGCCCGGGCGGCGTGCGCAGCCGGCGCCAGGCTTCGGACAAGGCGGCGTCCAGCGCCGCCAGGTACTCGGCGTCGGCGCAGCCGTCGGGCAGCTCGACGTCCAGGTCGCTCGCTTCCTTGCGGAACGGGAAGTTCTTCGCGCCGTGCAGCGACAGCGTGAAGACGCTGGCGTCGTCGCGGAAGATCGAGGCCGTGCCGTTGCCCTGATGCACGTCGAGGTCGACGACCAGCACCTGCAGCCCGGCGCGGTGCACGCGGTGCCACTCGGCCTGCATCAGCCGCGCCGCCACCGCGACGTCGTTGAAGACGCAATAACCCGAGCCTTTGTCGGCATAGGCGTGGTGCGTGCCGCCGGCCAGGTTGGCGGCGACACCGTCGCCGTCGAACAGCGCGGCGCGCGCCGCGGCGATCGTCGCGCCGACCGAATGCCGGGCACGTTCGGCCATCGCCTCGCTCCACGGGAAGCCGATCTCGCGCTGCTGCGCGGCGCTGGTCGTGCCGTGCGCCACGGCGTCGATCCAGGCGGGCTCGTGCGCCAGCGCCAGTTCGCCGTCGCTGGCCGCGGGTGCCGGCTCGACGCGGATCGCCGGCAGCGTCGCCGCCACCGCCTCGCGCAGCAGGCGGTACTTGTGCATCGGGAACGGGTGGCCGGCCGGCAGCGGCAGCACGAAGCGGTCCGAGTGGAAGGCGCGCATCGCGGTCGATTCTAGGAACGGCTCCCTAGAATGTTGCGGTGCAGCAAAAAACGCTTGCGGCAGCGGGAGCGATCTCTATACTTCGGCTCATGCTGCAGTGCAGCAATTCTGTCACCCACACACGGAGATCGACATGACCTACACCCCGGAACAATGGCTTGCCGCGCAGAAGGCCCAGGTCGAGACCCTGTTCGGCCTGACCCAGACCGCCTTCGAAGGCGTCGAGAAGCTCGTCGAGCTGAACCTGCAGGTCACCAAGACCTCGCTGAGCGAACTGGCCGAGACGACCAAGGCCGCGCTATCGGTCAAGGACCCGCAGGAACTGCTGACGCTGCAGGCCGGCCTGCTGCAACCGAGCGCCGAGAAGGCCGCCGCCTACAGCCGCCACCTGTACGACATCCTGGCCGGCACCAACGCCGAGTTCACCAAGGTCGCCGAGTCCACGCTGGCCGACGCCCAGAAGACCACGCTGTCGCTGGTCGACACCGCGGTGAAGAACGCCCCGGCCGGCACCGAAAGCGCCGCCGCGCTGGTTCGTTCCGCCGTCTCGGCCGCCAACAACGCGTTCGAGAGCGTGCAGAAGGCCGCCAAGCAGGCCGCCGAAGTGGCCGAGGCCAACTTCCAGGCCGTCACGAACACCGCCGTCAAGGCCACGCAGACCACGGGCCGCGCCAAGCGCACCGCCGCCTGACCTTGAAATCCAGCGGGGCGCACCGCATCTGAGTGTTGTCGGGGCACTCCCCGGCTCTCTCTGGAAGGTTGTCTCCTCGGCATCCGCGCATCCGCAACGATGTCTTCAGCCCGGCCCCGTGCCGGGCTCTTTGTTTTCAAGCGCCGCCCGTACGGCTTACCATCGGCCCATGTCGTCCCGTCTCGCCTTCACCGTTCACGCCCTCGCGGCGGGCGTGGTGCTGCGCGCGTGGCGCCAGCCGGTCGCGGCCGCACTCTCCTGAGCCCGGCGACCGCCTCCCCCCGAATCCCCCCTCTCTCCGGTCGCCGGGCCCCGCCCCCAGGGACAACGCCTGCCCACCGGAGAACCGCTTGAACACCCTCGTCCACGAACGCCAGCTCGGCTGGCTCGACCACGTCCGCCTCTTCAACCTCGTCTCGACGCCGCGCGGCGGCACACGGGTGTCGGAGGCCCTCGCCGACCACGCCCGCGACATGCTCGACCTGGCCGAGGTCGTCGACCCGAAGACGCTGCCGGCCGACGTCGTCACGATGCGCTCGCGTGTCGTGCTGTCCCGCGGCGGCGAGCTGCTGGACCTGACGCTCTGCTACCCCGACGACCAGCCCGACGGCATTGAACGGGTCTCGGTTTTCTCGCCGCTGGGCATGGCGCTGCTGGGCGCGCGTGTCGGCGACAGCATCGGCTGGCGCGGCCCGGCCGGCGAAGAGCACACGGCGCGCATCGAGGCCCTGCCCTACCAGCCGGAAGCGGCGGGCGACTTCAGTCGCTGAGCGGGCGGCGGCGCCGCGGCTTGAGCTCGCTGACCAAGGTGCCGGCGAGCACCAGCGCGGCGCCGACGAAAGCCTCGGCCGGCAGCCGGTCGCCGGCCAGACGGCCGACGATGCCGCCCCACACGGGCTCGCCGGCGTAGATGATCGTCGCGCGCACCGGCGCGACCGACCGCTGCGCCCAGTTGATCGTCAGCTGGATCGCGACGCTGGCCGCCCCCAGGCCGACGGCCGCCGCCAGCCAGACCCACGAGAACGCCGGCACGGCCTCGCCCAGCACCGGCATCGCCGCCCAGGACATCAGCCCGGCGGCCAGCAACTGCACGGCGGTGATGCGGCGCACGTCGACGCGGCGCGCGAAACGGCCGATCAGCAGGATCTCGGCGGCGATCGCGAAGGCGCTGAGGATGGTCGCCAGCTCGCCTGGCCCGATCGCCCCGCTGCCGGCTTCGGGGCCGGCGAGCAGCACCAGCCCGGCGAACGCCAGCACGATGCCCAGCATCGCCATCGGTTTGGGCGCCTCGCGCAGCACCAGCCACTGCAGCAGCGGCACCAGCGGCACGTACAGCGCGGTGATGAACGCCGACTTGCTGCTGCTGATCGATTGCAGCCCCATCGTCTGCAAGCCGTAACCGAGGAAGATCGAGCCGCCGATCGTGATGCCGGCCCACAGCTCCTGGCGTGTCAGCCCGGCCAGCGCGTGCCGGAACACCACCAGCGCCAGCAGCCCCGCGGTGACGAAACGCAGGCCGACGAAGAAGAACGGCCCGCTGTGGCGCATCGCGACGTGCACGATCAGGAAGGTCGTGCCCCAGAGCGCCGTGATCGCGATCAGCGCGGCTTCCTGGCGGCTGAAGGGCCAGGCCGTCTTGCCGCGGGCCAGCATGTGCAACATACTGCTCAGGATAACATGAGCAATAAACTGCACATTGTCTCGCGCCACGGTGACGTGCTGGCCTTCGTCGGCCAGAACCTGCGTGCCGCCCGCCAAAACGCCGGGCTGAGCCAGGCGGCGCTGGCCGAGGCCTCGGGCCTGAGCCGGCGCATGATCGTCGCGCTCGAACAAGGTGACACCAACATCAGCCTGTCGCGGCTGGACCGTCTGGCCGAGGCGCTGGGTGTCGGCTTCGCCGACCTGGTGCGCGACCCGGCGGCGCAGACGCTGCGGCTGGACGCGGTGGCCTGGCGCGGCCGCCACGAGGACAGCGTCGCGGTGCTGCAGGCCAGCGTGCCGGCCCGCCACGAGGCCCAGCTCTGGGCCTGGACGCTGGCGCCGGGCGAGCGCTACGACGCCGAGCCCGACCCCGAGGGCTGGCACGAGATGATCGTCGTCGTCGAGGGCCGGCTGCGGCTGGAGCTGGCCGGCGGCCCGCGCGAGCTGGCGGCCGGCGACTACCTCGTCTACCCGAGCTCGCAGCCCTACGCGTACGCTAACGCCAGCGAGGCGACGACACGCTTCATCCGCAACGTCGTCGCCTGAGCACCGCTCGGCACGTCAACGCCGCTCGGCACGTCAACGCCGCTCAGCGCGTCAGCGCCGCGATCTTCGCCTTGATCGCCGGCAGCGCCGCCAGCGCGGCTTCGCGGCCGGCCTGGATCGAGCGCCGGCGTGCCGTGAAGTCGGCGCTGGAGACGCCGGCCAGCGCCGGACGCAGCACGATGTCGGCGTCGCGCAGCTCGTAGTGGTTGATGCTGCGGCTCATGATCGAGAAGGTCTGCAGCAGCATCTTCATCGCGTCACCGGTCGGCGCGCCGTCGGGCACGGCCGAGATGTCGATCGCGATGACCAGGTCGGCGCCCATCTGGCGCGCGAATCGCACCGGCACCGGTGACACGAGGCCGCCGTCGACGTACTCGCGGCCGCCGATCGTCACCGGCTGGAACACCGCCGGCACGGCACTCGACGCACGCACCGCGGTGCCGGTGTCGCCGCGCTGGAACAGGATCGGTGCGCCGCTGTCCAGGTCGGTCGCGACGATGCCCAGCGGCAGCCGCATCTGCTCGATGGCGCGGCCGCCGGTGTGCTCGCGCACGTAGCGCGCCAGCGCCTCGCCACGCAGCAGCGCGCGGCCGGGGAAGGCCCAGTCGGTGATCGCGCCTTCGTCCATCGTCATCGCCAGCATGCCGAGTTCGGCGCCGCTCTTGCCCGAGGCGTAGAGCGCGGCCACGAGGCTGCCGGCCGAGGTGCCGGCGACGAGATCCGGGCGGATGCCGTTCTCCTCCAGCACCTGGATCACGCCGATGTGCGAGAAGCCGCGCGCGGCGCCGCCGCCCAGCGCGAGGCCGACGCGCGGCGGGCGCGGCGGCGGCTTGGGCACGGCGGTCTCGGTGGCGGGCGGGGAAGCGGGTGGTGCCGTCAGCGGCACGCTCTGGCACGCGGCCAGGAGGAGGACGAGGAACGTCCCGAGAAGTCTGCGCATGGTCAGCGTCGATTCTAAGAACTTCAACTCATAACCTAAGGCGATAAGCACCTCACAACTCTGTACTTTTCATCTATAAGCAGCTTGCTTACAGTCGCGCCTCCAGCGAATCCTGCCGTCCATGTACCAGTACACCGACTTCGACCGCCAGTTCATCCGGGCCCGTGCCGCGCAATACCGCGACCAGCTCGAACGCCACCTGGCCGGCCAGTTGCCCGACGAACTGTTCCGCCCGCTTCGGCTGCAGAACGGCTGGTACGTGCAGCGCCACGCGCCGATGGCGCGCATCGCGGTGCCCTATGGCGAGCTGTCCTCGCGCCAGCTGCGTGCGCTGGCCCGAGTGGCGCGCGAGTTCGACCTGCAGGACGCCGGCACGCCGGCCGAACGCGGTGGCTTCGGCCACTTCACGACGCGCCACAACTGCCAGTTCAACTGGATCCCGCTGGAGCGTTCGGCCGACGTGATGGAGCTGCTCGCCGAAGCCGACCTGCACGGCGTGCAGACCAGCGGCAACTGCATCCGCAACGTGACCACCGACGCGCTGGCCGGCATCGCGCCCGACGAGATCGTCGACCCGCGGCCCTATGCCGAGCTGCTGCGCCAGTGGAGCACGCTGCACCCCGAGTTCGCCTTCCTGCCGCGCAAGTTCAAGGTCGCGATCACCGGCGCGACCGACGACCGGGCGGTCATCGCCTGGCACGACGTCGGCCTGCAGCTGCTGCGCGACGAACGGGGTGACGTCGGCTTCCGCGTCCTGGTCGGCGGCGGCATGGGCCGCACGCCCATCATCGCCACCGAAGTCGCGGCCTTCGTGCCCTGGCAGCGCATCCTGGTCTTCCTCGAAGCCGTCGTGCGGGTCTACAACCTGCACGGCCGGCGCGACAACCTCTACAAGGCGCGCATCAAGATCCTCGTCAAGGCGCTGGGCGAGCAGTTCATCCGCGAAGTCCACGCCGAGTACGAGGCGCTGCTGGCCGACGGCGCGCCGGAGCTGCCGCAGGCCGAGCTGGACCGTGTCGCCGCGCACTTCGTCGCCCCGGTGAGCGAAGCCGCGCCGGCGCTGCACGCCGTCGATGCCGACGCACCCAAGGCCTACACACGCTGGCTGGAGCGCAACGTGCACACCCACCGCCTCGCCGGCTACCGCGCCGTGACGCTGTCGCTCAAGCGCGCCGGTCAGGCGCCCGGCGACGTCACCGCCGACCAGATGGACCGCGCCGCCGAACTGGCCGAGCGTTTCAGCCACGGCGAGCTGCGTGTCACGCACGACCAGAACCTGCTGCTGCCCTGGGTCGCCGAACACGAGCTGCGGGCGCTGTGGCTGGCCGCGCGCGAAGACGGCTTCGCGACGCCCAACATCGGCCTCTTGACCGACATGATCGCCTGCCCCGGCGGCGACCTGTGCTCGCTGGCCAACGCACGTTCGCTGCCGGTCGCCGCGGCGATCCGCGAGCGCTTCGAGGACCTGGACGCGCTCTACGACCTGGGCGACATCGACCTGCACATCAGCGGCTGCATGAACTCCTGCGGCCACCACCACACCGGCCACATCGGCATCCTCGGCGTCGACAAGGACGGCAGCGAGTGGTTCCAGGTCACGGTCGCCGGCTCCGACGGCTCGCTGGCCAACGGCCCGGCCGCAGCCGGCAAGGTGATCGGCCCGTCCTTCGCCGCCGACGAGGTGCCCGACGTCGTCGAGGCGCTGGTCGAGCTCTACCGCGCCGAGCGCCAGGCCGGCGAACGTTTCGTCGACACCGTGCGCCGCCTGGGCGTGGCCCCGCTGCGCGCCGCCGCCGACGCCGTGCGCCGCAGCACCGCCGCGGCCGAAGCCTGATCCCGAGATGTCCATGCGTTTGATCGAGACCCACTCCCCGCTGCCCGCCGACGCGCTGGCGTTCGACAACACCGTCGACGTGCTGGAGCGCCGCGACGAGATCGCCGCCGCCCGCGCCGTCGTGCTGCACTTCCCGAAGTGGACCGACGGCCGCGCCTACTCGCAGGCCGTGCTGCTGCGCCTGCGGCTGCGCTACGCCGGCGAGCTGATCGCCACCGGCGAGGTCGTCGGCGACATGCTGCCGATGCTGCAGCGCTGCGGCTTCGACGCCGCCCAGCTGCGCGCCGACCAGGATCCGGCCGTCGCGCTGCGCACGCTGGGCCGGTTCCCGGGCCAGTACCAGGGCGACGTCACCGGCGCCCGCGCCACCCCCATCGTCCACGCTGCCTGAACGTATGCCCACCGCCATCGAACTGCACGCCCGCAAGACCCGCGGCCACGATGCCCGGGTCGCGCACGCCGTCGCGCTGCTGCGCGAGGCCGCCGCCGACCACGCCGGCCGCATCGTCCAGGCCACCAGCCTGGGCGTCGAAGGCATGGTCATCACCGACCTGATCGCGCGCCACGGCCTGGCGATCCCGGTCGCGACGCTGGACACCGGCGCGCTGCACGCCGAGACGCTGGCGCTGATCCCGCGCATCCGTCAGCGCTACGGCGTCGAGGTGCAGGTCTTCCGCCCGCAGCAGGAGGCCGTCATGCAGTTCGTGGGCCGTCATGGCAGCGACGCCATGTACCGCAGCGTCGAGCTGCGCAAGAACTGCTGCGACGTGCGCAAGAAGGAGCCGATGCGCCGCCTGCTCGAAGGGCGCACGGCCTGGATCACCGGGCTGCGCCGCGAGCAGTCGGAGTCGCGTTCGCGTGTGCCGCACTTCGAGCTCGACGCCGACAGCCGCGAGAAGTTCTACCCGCTGGCCGACTGGAGCGAAGCCGACGTCTGGCATTACGTCGCCACGCACGACGTGCCCTACAACCCGCTGCACGACCAGTTCTTCCCGAGCATCGGCTGCGCGCCCTGCACGCGCGCCGTCTCGCTGGGCGAAGACCACCGCGCCGGGCGCTGGTGGTGGGAGCAGGAAGGCGCCAAGGAGTGCGGGCTGCACCTGCGGCCCGAGCCGATCGCCGCGTGATACAAGGGCGCCGCTGATGGGCCGCGTCGTCTTCATCGGCGCCGGCCCCGGCGCCGCCGATCTGATCACCGTGCGCGGCGCGCGCCGTCTCGCCGAAGCCGACGTCGTGCTGCACGACGCGCTGACCGACCCGGCGCTGCGCGAGCTGGCGCCGCGTGCCGAGTGGATCGACGTCGGCAAACGCGGCTTCCGCCATTCCACGCATCAATCCGAGATCGACGCCCTGCTCGTCGAGATGGCACAGCGCCATGCCGTCGTCGTGCGGCTCAAGGGCGGTGACCCCAGCCTCTTCGGCCGCCTCGAGGAGGAACTGGCGGCGCTGGCACGCGCCGGCATCGCCAGCGAGATCGTGCCCGGGGTGACCGCCGCGCTGGCCGCCGCCGCGTCGGCGCAGCGCCCGCTGACACGCCGCGCCCGCGGCCGCAGCGTCGCCTTCAGTACCGCGATGACGCGCGAGCGCCGGCTGGAAGTGACGCACGCCGCCGACACACAGGTCTTCTACATGGCCGGGCGCCAGCTCGGCGTGCTGGGCGAGCGGCTGCGTGCCGCCGGCTGGCCGGCGGACACGCCGGCGCTGGTCGTCTCGCGCGCCGGCTGGCCCGACGAGGCGCGCAGCCATCACGAGGTCGCGACGCTGGCCGAGGCCGGCGCGCGCCACGAAGGCCAGCCGACCGTCGTCATCGTCGGTGCCGGCGCGTCGGCGCTGACCCTGTCGCATGAGCAAGATCAAGCCGGAGCCCCCGAGGGCGAGGCGTAAAATTCCGCCCGCTTGGCGCCCTCGCCCGCGACCGCGTCAGTTCCTGACATCACAACCGAGCCCGTTCCAATGACTCACGTCGTTCTCGATTCCTGCATCCGCTGCAAGTACACCGATTGCGTGGATGTGTGCCCCGTCGACTGCTTCCGTGAAGGGCCGAACTTCCTCGTCATCGACCCCGAGGAGTGCATCGACTGCGCGGTCTGCATCCCCGAGTGCCCGGCCAACGCGATCCTGCCCGAGGAAGACGTGCCTTCGGACCAGCTGCAGTTCATCCAGCTCAACGCCGAGCTCGCCAAGACCTGGCCGAGCATCACCAAGCGCAAGGCCTCGCTGCCCGACGCCGACGAGTGGAAGGACCGCAAGAACAAGCTGCAGTACCTGCAGCGCTGATCCGGGCCGCGCCCGGCGGACGAATGACTGTTTCCCCCTCGCCCGGCGCTCCCGCCGCTGTTTACCCGATCGAGACCGACGCGCTGATCGTCGGCGCCGGCCCGGTCGGGCTGTTCCAGGTCTTCGAGCTCGGGCTGCAGGACGTCCGCGCCCACGTCGTCGACTCGCTGCCGCACGTCGGCGGCCAGTGCACCGAGCTCTACGCCGACAAGCCGATCTACGACATCCCCGGCGTGCCGGTGTGCACCGGGCGTGAGCTCGTCGAGCGGCTGCAGCAGCAGATCGCGCCGTTCGGCGCGAGCTTGCATCTCGGCCAGGAGGTGCGTTCGCTCGAACGTGCCGCCGACGGCCGCTTCGACGTCGCCACCAGCACCGGCACGCGTTTCCTCGCGCGCACGGTGTTCGTCGCCGGCGGCGTCGGCTCCTTCCAGCCCAAGGCGCTGCGCCTGCCCGGCATCGAGCGTTTCGCCGGCACGCAGCTCTTCTACCGCGTCGCCGACGCGGCGGCCTTCGCCGGCCGGCAGGTCGTCGTCGCCGGCGGCGGCGACTCGGCACTCGACTGGGCGATCCACTTCGCGACCACCGAAGCCGCCCGCCCGGCGCGTGTGACGCTGCTGCACCGGCGCGACGAGTTCCGCGCCCTGCCCGCCACGCTACGCCGCCTGGCCGAACTGCGCGACGCGGGCGCCGTCGAGGTCGTCATCGGCCAGCCGACCGGCTTCGAGGCCGACGGCGAGCGCCTCGCCCGGCTGGTGCTGATGCGCCCGGACGGCAGCAGCACGACGCTGGCGCTGGACGACCTGCTCGTCTTCCACGGCCTGAGCCCCAAGCTCGGCCCGATCGCCGAGTGGGGACTGGAGCTGGACCACAAGCTGGTCACCGTCAACCCGGCGACCTTCGAGACCAGCACGCCCGGCGTCTTCGCCGTCGGCGACATCTGCCACTACCCGGGCAAGCGCAAGCTGATCCTCTGCGGCTTCCACGAGGCGACGCTGGCCGCCTTCGCCGCCGTGCCCTACGTGGACCCGGAGCGCCGTGCGCTGCTGCAGTACACGACCTCCAGCCCACAGCTGCACCGGCTGCTGGGCGTCGAGACGCCGTCGCTGGATTGACACAGCGCGGCGCGCCGCACGCGCCGCTGCCGCTATCATCCGCCCCGCTTCGCGAGCCGACCCGGTGCGCGAGGCATTCGCTAGGGGTGTTGGCCGCCTGCCATCCGCGGACGGCCGACTGAGAGAGTCCCTTTGAACCTGATCGCCCGCCGACGCCGCAAGGCCGACGCGGCGACCCGTCCCTCACAGGACGGCACGAGGTAATGCTCGCGCAGGGAAGCACACCACGGGTTCCATGGCGCTGTCCTGCGCCGTGCTGCGCTCCGGTTTGCCGACCTGCCATCGTCCAAGGCTTTCCGATGGCAATGAAACACCACGTCCCGACCCGCTGCGCCCTCGCCGCGGCCCTGTTCGCCTCCGCCTGCGCCGCCCACGCGCAGGGCACCGAGACGATCACCATCACCGGCGCCGCCGAGCGCCTGCCGGCCTTCACCGGCTTCCCCGGCCAGACCGACGCGCGCACGCCGCTGCAGGCCCAGACCTGGAGCGCCGAGCGCCTGGCCGACGAGAACGTCACCCGGCTCGGCGACATCACGCGGCTCGATGCCGGTGTCTCCGAGGCCTACGACTCGCCCGGCTACTGGGCCGGGCTGTCGGTGCGCGGCTACACGCTGGACAACCGCTTCAACGTGCGCCGCGAAGGCCTGCCGGTCAGCGGCGAGACCGCGTTCGCGCTGGAGAACAAGGAGGCCGTCGAGCTGCTCAAGGGCGCCAGCGGCATGCAGGCCGGCACCAGCGCGCCGGGTGGTCTGGTCAACCTGCGCGTCAAGCGCCCGGTGGCCGGCAAACGCAGCGCCACCGTCTGGTGGGAAGGCTCGAGCACGACCGGCGCCGCCGTCGACCTCGGCGACCGCAGCGGCCCCGACGGCGTCTTCGGCTGGCGCGTCAACGCCGCCTACGAGGACATGGAACCGCGGCTGCACGACAGCGACGGCCACCGCCGCCTGCTCGCCGTGGCGCTGGACTGGCAGCTGACCCCGGGCAGCGTCGCCGAGTTCGAGATCGAGCACAGCCGCCAGCAGCAGCCCAGCGCCGCCGGCTACAGCCTGCGCGGGGACGTCGTGCCCGACGCGCACGACGTCGACCTGCTGAACAACCTGAACCACCAGCCCTGGGGCGGCCCGGTGGAGATGGAAGGCAGCACCGCGTCGCTGCGCTGGCGCCAGCGCCTCACCGAGGACTGGCAGCTGCGCGCCCAGGCCATGGTGCAGAAGCTGCGGACCGACGACCGCACCGCGTTTCCGTACGCGTGTTATGGCTGTTATGCGCCCGACCCCAGCCTCGAGTTCCCGGATCGCTACGCGCCCGACGGCAGCTTCGACTACTACGAGTACCTCAGCCTGAACGAGCGCCGTGACAGCCAGGCGCTGGAGCTCGCCGTCAGCGGCAGCGCCCGAACCGGGGCCGTGGAGCACGCGATCGAGGCCGGCGTGCTTCGTGCAGCGTATCGCGGACGCTTCCAGGATCAGGTCTACGAGTGGGCCGGCATCGGCCGGGACGACGGCAGCGCGGTCACCGGCCCGTCGGACGGCCGCCTGAGCGCCAACACCAACCGCGACGAGACCAGCACCGAGTTCTTCGTGCGCGACGCGATGACGCTGCCCGGCGGCTGGAGCCTGTGGACCGGGCTGCGCCACACCCGGCTGGCGCGCGAGAGCTGGCGCACCAGCGCCGACGACGACGGCAGCCTGCGCGCCACCGACTACGACCAGGGCTTCACCACGCCCTGGGTGTCGCTGGCCTGGCAGTGGACGGCGGCGACGATGGTCTACGCCAGCTGGGGCCGCGGCGTCGAGTCGGCCGTCGTGCCGAACCGCCCGCGCTACGTCAACGCCGGCCAGGCGCTGCCGGCGCTGAAGAGCCGCCAGCGCGAGTTCGGCTTGAAGCACGCCTCGGCCAGCGTCGACGCCAGCGTGGCACTGTTCCAGATCGAGCGCCCGCGCACCGGCGAGCTCAACGCCGGCTGCGACGGCGACGTCGACGACTCCTGCCGCCTGGGCGTCGTCGGCGAGCAGCGCCACCGCGGTGTCGAGGCCAGCCTCGTCTGGCGCACCGGCGCCGTCGACTGGCGCGCCAGCGCGATGCTGCTGGACGCCGTGCGCCACGAGCGCGGCAGCAGCGACGGCCTGCGCCCGGAGAACGTGCCGGCGCGCACGCTGCGCCTGGGCGCCGACTGGCGCGTGCCGCAGGCCGGCGGCCTGCTGCTGCAGGCCGACCTGCGTGCCGAGAGCGACCGCGCCGTGCTGCCCTATGACGACAGCGTGCGCATCCCCGGCTGGGCCAGCGTCGACCTGGGCGCACGCTGGACCCAGCCGCTGGCCGACGGCCGCGCCATCACCTGGCGCGCCGGCGTCGACAACGTCTTCGACCGCAAGGCCTGGAAAGAGTCGCCGTACCAGTTCGACCACGTCTACCTGTACCCGCTGCAAGCGCGCACCTGGAGAGCCAGCGCATCACTCAAGTTTTGACAAACTGAGTTTTCGGGCTATACTCTTGGTCTTCCTTCCCCGATAGCTCAGTCGGTAGAGCGCCGGACTGTTAATCCGTAGGTCCCTGGTTCGAGCCCAGGTCGGGGAGCCAAACAAACCGAAGGGTCAGCGATGCAAGTCGCTGACCCTTTTGGCTTTTGGGGGGCCGGCGCAGACAGCGGCTGCCGCGCCCTCTCGGGCGCCGCCGCCTCAGGGCGCCGCGGACGCGCCCGCCGCCGCGGCCCGGGCGGCTTCCACCTCGGCCGCCTCGATCGCCGCGCAGCGCTCCTCGCCGCCGCAGACGCGGCTGCGCACGTAGCGCTGCACCAGGCCGAAGAAGCGGTCGTAGAAGCTGCCCGCGGGGATCGTCAGGCTGCCGACCTTGACCAGCGAGTCGTCAGACGCCGACAGCGGGATCGACAGCGAGCCCACCGGCAACCCGACGCTGGCCGAGGACGAGGCCTTCTTCAGCGTGTAGCGGTCCTGCACGGCGTTGACGAATGCCGTCGTCGACGCCTTGTAGAACGGGTCCGGCGCGCAGGTCACGGTGAACGTGATCTGCACGTGGATCTCGCCATCGGGCTGGAAGCGTTTGTTGCCGACCACGAGTTCCGGCGTCGCCGAGGTGACGACGTAGCCCTGGCTCAGCAGCGCCAGCCGCGCGGCCTCGCAGGTGGTGGGCGCGTCGGCCTCGAACTGGCGCGAATAGGTCTCGTCGGGCCTGAAGTGCTCGTTCTGGTAGACCGTGGTGGCGATCTTGTTCGGCGTGCTGCAGCCGGCGACGACGGCGGCCAGCGCCAGCAGGGTGAAGGCCCCGGCCCGATGGCGGGCCGGCAACGGCAAAAACTGGGTCATCGTGCTCCAACGTCCGCGGGCGAGGATCGGTTGTCCCGGACAGGACACGACATCGCCGCCGCCGCTATCGTACGAGCGCCGCGTGACGGCGCCGCCCCCACTCTCACACCCAGGAGTCGCCATGCCCACGATCCAGGCCTATGCCGCGCAAGACGCCACCGCCCCGCTCGGCCCGTTCACGATCGGACGCCGCGAACCCGGCCCCGAGGACGTGCAGATCCGCATCCTCTGGTGCGGCGTCTGCCACTCCGACCTGCACACCGCACGCAACGAGTGGAAGAACACGCTGTACCCCTCGGTGCCGGGCCACGAGATCGTCGGCCGCGTCACCGCCGTCGGCTCGGCGGTGACGAAGTTCAAGGTCGGCGACCTGGCCGGCGTCGGCTGCATGGTCGACAGCTGCGGCCATTGCCCGTCCTGCGCCGAAGGCGAGGAGCAGTACTGCGACAACGGCTTCACCGGCACCTACAACGGCCCGGTCTTCGGCGGCGAGAACACCTTCGGCGGCTACTCGCAGAGCATCGTCGTCCGTCAGTCCTTCGTGCTGCGCATCAGCCACCCCGAGTCGCAGCTGGCCGGTGTCGCGCCGCTGCTGTGCGCCGGCATCACGACCTGGTCGCCGCTGCGCCAGTGGGAAGCCGGGCCGGGCAAGAAGGTCGGCATCGTCGGCCTCGGCGGCCTGGGCCACATGGGCGTCAAGCTGGCGCACGCGCTGGGCGCGCACGTCGTGCTGTTCACCACCTCGCCGGACAAGATCGAGGACGGCAAGCGCCTGGGCGCCGACGAGGTCGTCGTGTCCAAAGACCCGGAGCAGATGGCGCGCCAGGCCGGCCGGCTGGACTTCATCCTCAACACCGTGGCCGCGCCGCATGATCTGGACGCCTTCCTCGCGCTGCTCAAGCGCGACGGCACGATGACGCTGGTCGGCGCGCCGGCCGAACGCCACCCCTCGCCCGACGTCTTCGCGCTGATCTTCAAGCGCCGGCGCCTGGGCGGCTCGCTGATCGGCGGCATCCGCGAGACGCAGCAGATGCTGGACTTCTGCGCCCAGCACGGCATCGTCAGCGACACCGAGACGATCCGCATGGACGAGATCAACACCGCCTACGAACGCATGCTCAGGAGCGACGTGCGCTACCGCTTCGTCGTCGACATGGCGACGCTGGGCTGAGGCTTCAGCGCGCCGCGCTGCAGGCGGCACCGACGTCCAGCGGCTCGGGCAGCAGCACGTCGCGCCGCAGCAGCAGCGCGTCGATCGTGTCACCGCCGGCGTGCAATACCGTCACCGCCGCGGCACGGTCCAGCCGACCCTGCAGCCACTGGCGGGCGCGTGCGGCGTCCAGCACGGCCACCAGCTCGACCGGGCCCGGCCGCGCGACCTCGGCGCTGCCGTTGACGAACAGCTCCTGCTGCGGCCCGGCCAGGCGAACGTTGAGCGCGTGCAGCCCGCGCCGGCTCGCCTCCCAGCGCAGCACGAAGCGCGCACGCTGCCAGCAGCCGTCGGGCCCGCGCTCGAACTGCATCACCAGCGGCAGATCGGCCGGCGCGGAAGCGGCCTGCACCTCCCAACTCAGCTCGGCCCTCACCGGCCGGGTCGCGCCCGGCGGCTGGACCTCCGCCCGCAGCCGCTGCGTCCCGGCAACCTGCGGCACGAAGCGGCCGACGTAGGCACCGGTGACCAGGGTCAGCGGCTGACGCTCGCTCGCGGCCTCGACGAGCCGGATCTCCTGTCGGCGGCCGTCGGCGCCCAGCGAGAACAGCCGTGGTGCCGGCTCGCGCCGCGGCAGCCCGTACTCGCTGGCATACAGCAGCAGCACCTGCTCGTTGCCGACCGCCGGCAGCACGCCGCCGACGCGCTCCATCTGCAGCGCATAGCGCGCAAAGATGCTCGCCTGCAGCAAGGCCGTCGCCGCCGCAGCCGCCGGCTCGTGGCGCAGCTCCAGCCGCCAGCGCCCGGGAGCCGGCTCGCGCAGCGGCTGCTTCATCAGATGCAGGTCGCCACGCTGGTGCTGGCGGCGCTCGGCGGCCGGCAGCGTGCTCAGTGCGGCGGCATCCAGTTCGTGCGGCGGGCCGGACGGCGGCAGCAGCCGTGCGCCGCGCAGCGCCGGCCGCAGCGAGAACTCCAGCGTCAGGTAGGCGCCGTCGGCCATCGCCGGAACGGCGAAGTCGATCACCGTGCGCGTCTGGCCGGCGGCGACCGGCACTTCGGCCAGCACGAGCTCGGCGCGCGCCGTCGTGGCAACGGCCAGCAGGGCCAGGCATCGGAGGACACAGCGCAGCATGACGCCGCGCAGTCTACGCAGCGCCGGCGGCGGCGCGTGCCTTGGCGCGCCAGAAGCCGGCGTCGATCTCCTGCTCGGCGCCGCTGCGCTCGTTGGCCAGCCAGAAGCGGCTGCCGTCGGGCGCGACGCGCATCACCTCGCCGACGTGGCGCCCGGCGCGCACGCGGCGTCCGGCGAGGCCGGCCGGGAAGTCCGGCGCACGCGCCAGCTCGAGCAGGTCGACCGCCTCGCGTGCATCGCCGGCCAGGCGCAGCCGGTGCACGATGGGCGCCAGCAGCGGGTTGGCGCGGTCGGCCGGCGACAGCCACAGCAGCACCTTGGCCTGGGCCCGGCTCAGCGCGACGTTGACCAGGCGCGCCGCCTCCTCGGTCTGCAGAAAGGGCTGGCCGCCGTCGGCGGGGTCGAAGAGCACCGCCGCGGCCTCGCTGCCCTGGGCGCGGTGCACGGTGCTGACGCGCACGCCCGCCACGCCGGCGGCCTCCAGCCGCAGGCGGATCAGCGCGCGCTGGGCACGGAACGGCGTCAGCACCACGATCTCGTGCGCCTGCCAGGTGCCGGCGGCCAGCGCGTCGGCGACCAGCGAGACGATGGCGTCGGCCGACTCGGGCCGCACCGGCCCGCGCCAGGCCGCCGACCAGGCGCCGTCGCGCGCCACCGGCTCGACGTGCACGTGCACGTCTTCGCCGGCCGGCCCCAGCACCCGCCGGCGCGCCGCCTGCCAGCCGGGCGACGCCTCGGCGTCGGCGGCGACGCGCAGCGCGCCGTCGTAATACAGGTCGCCGACCAGCGCGCCGATCGGCCCGGCCATGCGCGACTGCTCGTCCAGCAGCACGACCGACGGCGCACGGCGCGGCATCGCCGCGAACGGCGAGCGCCCCAGCCAGCGCCGCGCCTCGCGTTCGGGCGCGCGCTGCACCGGCGACAGCTGGCTCGGGTCGCCGGCGAACAGGCAGCGCCGGCCCAGCGGCATCAGCGCCAGCGCCTGGGCCAGCGGCACCTGGCTGGCTTCGTCGAAGACGATCAGGTCGAAGGGCGGCGCGCCGTCGTCGGCCAGTTCGCGCAGCGTCTTCAGCGTCGCGACGGCACGCGCCGTCGTCATCGCCGCCAGGCGGCTGGCGCGCAGCACCGCCAGCGAGGCCGCACGGAGTTCGGCGCGCAGGTAGGCGACACGCCGGCTCCAGGCCTCCAGCGCTTCCAGGTCGCGCGCCGACGGGCGTTCGGATTCGGCACGCGCCAGCCGGGCCAGCAGCGCGCGGTCGGCGTTCGGGATCAGGTGCTCGCGGCCTTCGTACAGCGCCGCGTTGAAGCGCGAGCCGAAGCGCCGCACGGCCGGGCGCCAGCGCTCGCGCCGGCCTTTCTCCAGCGCCTTGTCGACGGCGACGGTGGCCAGGTCGACGGCCTGGTTGGTCGTCGACAGCAGCAGCACACGCGCCTCGGGATCGGCGTCCAGCGTCTCGGCCAGCAGCACGCCCAGCGTCGTCGTCTTGCCGGTGCCCGGCGGGCCCCAGAGGAAGCTGCTGGTCCAGCGCGGCAGCGCCAGCGCCTGGCGCTGCGCGGTGCGCAGCCAGCGGAACGGCGCGCCGGTCAGCGAAGGGGCGGCGGTCTCGGCCGGCCGCGCCAGCGCGGCCTCGGCGGCCAGCGCGCGTGCCGCCCAGTCGCCATCGTCCCAGGCGGCGACCAGCGCGTCCAGGAACCGCGGCGGGTAGACGCGGATCAGCCGCCCAGGCCCGGGCGGCGGGCCGCTGGCCTTCTGCAGGATCAGCTGATCGTCCTCGACGACGACGGCCAGCACCGCGGCGGCGCCCTTCTCCGGCTCGCCCCACCAGGCCGAGGCGCCGTCCAGGCTCTCGTCGAGCAGCGCCTGCGCCGAGGCCGCACCCGGCCGCTGGCCCTCGGCATAGACATAGCCGGCCTCGAGCGTGACGCGCCAAAGCGCGCCGTCGCGCTCCAGGCGCTCGACCTTGAAGTCGTAGTAGGACGGCGTGGCGGCCAGTTCGGCGGCCAGCGCGGCGCGGATCTCGGCAAGACTCATGCAGCGGGGGGCGGCGGCAGGCGCCTGCGGCGCGCTGCGGGGGCGCGATTGTTCCCCAAGGCGGCCGTTGACGGTGATCCAGCGCGGGAGCCCCGGGCTCGGCGATGATCACGCCGATGACGAACAAGCCCCTGATCACGCTGCTGCTGGCCGCGGCCTGCACCCTCGCCCAAACCACCGCCGGCGCGGCGGCCGGCACCGCCGCCGCCCCGGTCGCCGACGGCGCGCTGCGCACCATCGACCGCCTGGACGTGCCGCGTTACCTCGGCACCTGGTACGAGGTCGCGCGTTTCCCCAACCGCTTCCAGCGCCAGTGCGTGGCCGACACCAGCGCGAACTACACGCTGCGCGACGACGGCACGCTGCAGGTGCGCAACCGCTGCCGCCTGGCCGACGGCACGATGGACGAGGCGCTGGGCCAGGCGCGTCAGGTCGGCGGGCGCGAGTCGCCGACGCTGAAGGTTCGCTTCGCGCCCGAGTGGCTGTCCTGGCTGCCCTTCGTCTGGGGCGACTACTGGATCGTCGACCTGGACGCCGACTACTCGCTGGTGGCGATCACCGACCCGCGCCGCGCCTACGCCTGGGTGCTGTCGCGCACGCCGCAGGTGGAGCCGGCGCGTTACGAGGCGCTGATGCAGCGCCTGAAGGCGCAGGGGCTGGACGTCGGGCGCTTCGAGCCGTCACGGCACACGGCGCCCTGAGCCCGGCCGCTCAGGCGCGGCGGCCGCGCATCGCCAGCAGCGGCCAGGCGAACGCCAGCACGGCCGCCCCGGCCCCCGCGGCAATGGCCAGCAGGTTGGCCCAGTCGACCCAGTAGCGCAGTTCGCCCAGCGAGGAGCGTGTCAGCGACGGCACGGCCAGGAAGGCGAGCAGCAGGCCCACCGCGGCCAGCAGCACCGCCGGCCGCAGCGCGGCGGCCCAGGGCCGCGGCTGCCGTGCGGCCGCCAGCACCAGGATCAGCCAGGCGACGGCGGCAGCGGCGAGCGCCGGCCAGGCATCCATCGCGATCTCCCAGACGATGTTCGCGGCAAGCCAGATCTCGTACATGGTGTTCTCCCTTCAGACGCGGCCCTTGAGCACCGACAGGTAGGCGGGCTTGAGCAGCCGCACCTTCATCAGCCAGGCGAAGTAGCTGTCCTGCAGCGGCTCGATCATCGGCAGCGACGGCGTCAGCCGGCCTTCGTAGTCGAACTCGATGAGCATCGCCGAGCCTTCGCGCGTGATCAGCGGGCACGAGGTGTAGCCGTCGAACGCGGCATCGGGCTCGGCGCCGGCGATCAGCTGCACCAGGTTGTGCACGACGACCGGGGCCGATTTCTTCACCGTCGCCGCGGTCTTGCCGCGCGGCGTGCCGTTGATGTCGCCGACGCCGAAGACGTTGGCGTAGCGGCGGTGGCGCAGCGTCGTCTTGTCGACCTCCAGCCAGCCGCCGGCGGCGAACGGGCCGTCCTTCCAGGCCAGGTCGCTGTGGCGCACGACGTCAGGCGCACGCATCGGCGGCACGACGTGCAGGAAGTCGTAGCCGCGTTCGGCCCGGCTGCCGTCGGCGCCGACGAAGCTCGCGCGGCGCGCGCCGATGTCCACCGCCACCAGCTTCTGCTCGGTCTCGACGCCGATGCCCAGCTGCTGCCAGCGTTCGAGCACGTTGTCGTTGACCGGTTTGACGCCGAAGACGTTTTTCGGCGCCGACATGAAGCTCACCCGGCTGCGCTCGAGCGTGCCGGCCTGGCGCAGCCGGTCGCGCAGCATGAAGGTGGTCTTCAGCGGCGCGCCGGCGCATTTCAGCGGCGTCGCCGGCAGCGTCATCAAGGCCTCGCCGCCGCGTTCGGCGAACTCGCGCATCGCGCCCCAGGTCGCTTCGGCGGCCTGCGGGCCGTTGTAGACGCTGGCCAGCCCGTGGCGGCCGATCGCGGCGACGTCCATGCCCTCGATCTGCGCGTAGTCCAGGTGCACGCCGGTGGCGACGACGAGGTAGTCGTAGCCGATGCGCTGGCCACCGGCGGTGACGACGCTGTTGGACGCCGGGTCGAACTCGGCCACCATGTCGCGCACCCACTCGACACCCTCGGGGTGGAAGTCGGCATTGCGGTCTCGCACCTTGGACACGGGCCAGACGCCGGTGGCCACCAGCGTGTAGCCGGGCTGGTAGTTGTGCTCCTCCTTGCGGTCGACGATGGTGATGCGCACGCCGTCCAGCGCCGCGCTCAGGCGGTTGGCCACCGCGATGCCGCCCAGCCCGCTGCCGGCGATGACGACGTGGGCGCGCGTCGGGATGCGGGCGGCGGTGGCGGGCCGGGGCGCCAGAGCGGCCGCGGCCGGCAGGCCGGCGGCGGCGGCCAGCCAGCGGCGGCGCCCCGCGTCGGGAGGCTGGATCGGGAGATTTCGCGGCTGCTTCACGGAGCTCTCCTCAGGCCGCCTCACGCGTGGCTGGCGCACGACGGGCGACAAGCTGTTACACACGCGAGCATCTTAGTCCCGATACCCCGCCTGGTATCTATCGCTAACCCGAGAGGGAGGCCGTTCGGCTCGCAGGAGGGCCGCCCCGCACGTTCGGCGCCGGGCGTCAAGACCTTTTCACGAAGCAGTCGGCGACCTCGCGGCCGCGCGTCGCGGCGCGAGCCCATCGACTAAACTTCCGCCCGCTCCCGACGCGCCCGGCCGGCGCCCTCGAGGGTCTGCCGGTTGCCCAGCAACCGGTGCCCGAGGTCCGGCAGCCCGTGGCGGGTCGTCTCCTTTCCTCTCCGACGACGCCGCCGCAACCGACCCCCGAATCCATCAACCCCACGCCGCGTGCCGCGCGGCGTTGCCGTTTCCGTTGCCGATGAACGCACCCGACAAACACCTGCTCGATGCCCTGGAACCCCAGGAAATTGCCACCGTCGCCCTGCTGGAGAAGTACGCCAAGGGCGACGAACAGAACATTGCGCAGGTGCAGGCGCGTGTCGCCCGCGCACTCGCGGCCATCGAGGCCGAGGACGCACGCTCGGCGCGCGAAGCCGAGTTCCTCTGGGCGATGCAGCGCGGCTTCGTGCCCGCCGGCCGCATCATGTCGGCCGCCGGCACCGACATCCAGGCGACGCTGATCAACTGCTTCGTGCAGCCGGTCGGCGACTCGATCACCGGCTACGAGGGCGACAAGCCCGGCATCTACACCGCCGTCACCGAAGCCGCCGAAACGATGCGCCGCGGCGGCGGCGTCGGCTACGACTTCAGCCGCATCCGCCCGCAAGGCGCGCTGGTGACGCAGACGCATTCGCGCGCCTCGGGCCCGGTGTCGTTCATGCGTGTCTTCGACGCCTCGTGCGAGACCGTCGAGTCCGCCGGCGCGCGCCGCGGCGCGCAGATGGGCGTGCTGCGCTGCGACCACCCGGACATCGAGGCCTTCATCCACGCCAAGGACAAGGGCGAGCTGCGCAACTTCAACATCAGCGTCGGCGTCACCGACGCGCTGGTGCAGGCCGTCATCGACGACGCCGAGTTCGAGCTCGTTCACGCCGCGCGCCCGCACGAGGAGCTGGTCGCCGCCGGCGCCCGCCAGCGCGAGGACGGCAAGTGGGTCTACCGCAGCGTCAAGGCCCGCGACCTGTGGGACCAGATCATGCGGTCGACCTACGACCACGCCGAGCCGGGCGTGCTGTTCATCGACCAGATGAACCGCGAGAACAACCTGCACTACTGCGAGACGATCGAGGCCACCAACCCCTGCGCCGAGGAGCCGCTGCCCGACTACGGCTGCTGCTGCCTGGGCTCGGTGGACCTGACGCGCCACGTCGTCGGCGCCTTCTCCGACGACGCGCACTTCGACTTCGAGGGCTTCGCCGCCGTCGTGCGGGTCGGCGTGCGCATGCTCGACAACGTGCTCGACGCGACCTACTGGCCGCTGGAGCAGCAGCGCGCCGAAGCCGCCGCCAAGCGCCGCGTCGGCCTGGGCTTCCTGGGCCTGGGCAGCTCGCTGGTGATGCTGGGCATCCGCTACGACAGCGACGAAGGCCGCGCGCTGGCCGCGAAGATCGCCGAGACCATGCGTGACGCCTCGTACCTGGCCTCGGTCGACCTGGCCGTCGAACGCGGCGCCTTCCCCAAGCTGGAGAAGACCAAGTACCTGAAGAGCGGCTTCGCCAAGCGCCTGCCGGAGTCCATCCGCAAGGCGATCCGCAAGCACGGCATCCGCAACAGCCACCTGCTGGCGATCGCGCCGACCGGCACGATCTCGCTGGCCTTCGCCGACAACGCCAGCAACGGCATCGAGCCGCCGTTCTCCTGGACCTACAACCGCAAGAAGCGCGAAGCCGACGGTTCGCACCGCATCTTCGAGGTCGCCGACCGCGCCTGGCGCCTGTTCCGCCACCTCGGCGGCGACGTGACGAAGCTGCCGCAGCAGTTCGTCACCGCGCTGGAGATGTCGGCCAACGACCACATGCGCATGCTCGAGGCGGTGCAGCCCTTCCTGGACACCTCGATCAGCAAGACGGTCAACGTGCCGGCCGACTATCCGTACGAGGACTTCCAGAACCTCTACCTCGACGCCTGGAAGGCCGGCCTGAAGGGTCTGGCGACCTACCGTCCGAACTCGGTGCTGGGCTCGGTGCTGTCGGTCGGCACGCCGGCCGCTGCGCCCGCCACGCCGGCCGCGCCGCGCGACGAGGACCCGCTGACCAAACACGTCGGCCGCCCGGTGGGCCGCATCTCCAGCGTCACCGAGAAGGTCGAGATGTGGACCCAGGCCGGCAAGCGTTCGATGTACGTCACCGTCGGCTTCCTGCCGGTGGACGGCGTCATCGACGGCCAGAAGGTGACGATCGAGCGCCCGGTCGAGTTCCTGCTGCTCGGCGAGCAGGACCAGTGGCTGGACGGCGCGATGCGCCTGCTGTCGCTGGCCGCGCGTTCCGGCGCGTCGATCGAGAAGGCGCTGGAGAACCTGCGCGAGATCGCCTGGACCAACGGCGCGGTGCGCAGCGGCATGCTGGTGCGCGGCGACGGCACGCAGATCCCGCGTTTCCACGACTCCGAGGTCGCGGCGCTGGCCTACGCGGTGCAGCAGCTGCTGCACGCGCGCGGCTACCTCACCGCCTCGGGCGCGCAGGTGCCGGTGCGTGAACTGGCGCGCGCCTACGCCGCCGGCTTCGCGCCGCCCGCGCCGGCCCCGGCCGAGGCCGAGACGGCGGCGGCTGCCAAGCCCGCCGCCGGCATGCAGTTCGCCGCCGGCACCGGCGCCAAGTGCCCGGAGTGCGGCGCGCACGACATGCACCACATCGACGGCTGCACCAAGTGCACCAACTGCGGCCACATCGGCGCCTGCGGCTGAGCGCCGGCCGGCGCACTTGAACACGAAGCCCGCCGCCCGGCGGGCTTTGTCGTTTCAGGCCGCCTGCGGCAGCTGGAAGCGCGAGACCGCACCGACCAGCTGGGTCGCCTGCACGCGCAGGCTCTCGGCCGCTGCGGCGCTCTCCTCCACCAGCGCGGCGTTCTGCTGCGTCACGGTGTCCATCTGGCCGACGGCATGGCCGACCTGGTCGATGCCGTCGCTCTGCTCGGTGCTGGCGGCGCTGATCGACTCGATCACCGTCGTCACGCGGCCGATCGCCTGCACCACCTCGTGCATCGTGCGGCCGACACGTTCGGCCTGCACGGCGCCCTGCTCGATGCGCTCGACGCTCTGGCCGATCAGCGTGCGGATCTGGCGCGCCGACTCGGCGCTGCGCTGCGCCAGCGTGCGCACCTCGGCGGCGACCACCGCGAAGCCGCGCCCGGCCTCGCCGGCGCGCGCCGATTCCACCGCCGCGTTCAGCGCCAGGATGTTGGTCTGGAAGGCGATCGCGTCGATGACACCGACGATCTCGGCGACCTCGCGCGACGACGCCGTGATGCTCTTCATCGAACCCTGCATCTGCTCGACCGCCGCGCCGCCCTGCAGCGCCACCTGCGAGGCACCGTGCGCCAGCGTGTTGGCCTCGCGTGCGCTGGCGGCGTTCTGGCGCACCGTGGCGCCGAGCTGCTCCATCGTCGCCGCGGTCTGCTGCAGCGCGCCGGCCTGCTCCTCGGTGCGCTGGCTCAGGTCCTGGTTGCCGCGCGCGATCTCGGCGCTGGCCGTGGCCACGCTCTCGGCGTTGCCGCGCACGCCACCGACCAGCTGCCGCAGGCTGGCCTGCATGCCGTCCAGCGAACGCAGCAGCACGCCGAGCTCGTCGGCGCTGCCGGCCGGCACGGGGCCGGACAGGTCGCCGGCGGAGACACGTTCGGTGACCTGCAGCGCCGAACGCAGCGGCCGCGTCACGCTGCGCGTGATCAGCCAGGCCAGCGCACTGCCGCAGCCCAGCGCCGCCAGCGCGACCAGCAGCATCACGCTGCCGGCGCGCGCGATGGCCGCCTCGGTGGCCGACGCGCTGGCCTGCATGCGCTGGACCTCGTGCTCGACGAAGGCGTCCAGCGACTTCAGATAGGCCGCCTGCACCGGCCGCACCTGCTTGAGCAGCAGGTCGCGCGCCTCGTCGCTGCGGTTGGCGGCGGCGAGCTCCAGCGCCTGGGTGAGCGCCGGCGTGTAGGCCGCCCGCGACGCCATCACCGCGTCCAGGCGCCGGGCACCCTCGCCGTCCTGGTCGCCGGCCTTCAGGCGTTCCAGCAGGCCGGCGATGCGCGTCTCGCAACCGCGGATGCGCTCGATCTCGGCGTCGATCTGCTTGCGATCATCGAGCAGCGCGACGTTGCGCACGCCGCGCGCGACGACGTTGAGTTCGTCCTTCACGTCGCGCGCCATGCCGACGCTGGCCTGCCGGTGCTCGACGAGCTCGTGCACCTGGCCGCCGACGCCTTCGAGTGCATAGCGGCCGAACACGGCGACGACGGCCGTCGCCACCATCACCACCGCGAAGCCGATGCCCAGCTTCAGGCCGATGCGCAAGTCGCTCCAGGTCTTCATCGTGCGATCTCCGGTTGACGCGGACTGCTGCGCACCGCGGTTCTCGCCGAACCTGGAGCGCCGATGACGGTGCTTCGGCGGCCGGCGGGGCGGAGTTGAGCGCCCGGGTGCGACCTGCCGCACATCGTTCCCCTGTCGACGGGATGGATTCGCGTCACCGGCGCCTGCAGCGTGACGCGCGGCACGAACGGCACCCCGCGGGCGAGGGGCCGCCGCGATGCCGGCCGTCACGGGACTGCCATCCCCGCCGGGCACGCTGCGCGGTCGTCTTCGACCTCCCGAGAGCCCCCACGATGCTGACCCCGACCCGGCTGGCCGCCGTTGCCGCCCTCGCCTTCGCCGCCGCCCTGCCGGCCCAGGCCGCCGACTTCGCGCTGCAGCGCGTCTGGCAGTACGCCCACGCCGCCACCGGCGTGCCTGGCCAGAAGGCCGAGATCGTCGCCCACGACGCCCGCAGCGACACGCTGTGGGTCGCCGGCGTGGTCGGTGTCGACGTGCTCGACCGCGCCAGCGGCCAGCTCGTCGCGCACCTCGACGTCTCGCACCTGGGGGCCGTCAACAGCGTCGCCATCGCGCGCGGCGTCGCCGCGCTGGCCGTCGAGAACGGCCAGGACCGCACGCTGCCCGGCAGCGTCGTGCTGTTCGACACCCGCACGCGCGCGCAGCTCGGCCACCCGATCCCGGTGGGCCCGCTGCCCGACATGCTGACCTTCGCGCCCGACGGCCGCACGCTGCTCGTCGCCAACGAAGGCACGCCCAACCCGCGCCCGACCCCCGCCGGCCTGAGCGCCGAGGACCCGGTGGGCAGCGTCAGCATCGTCGACATCGTCGAGCGCACGGTGACGACGCTGCCGATCACGGCCGACATCCCCGGCCACGACCAGCTGCGCCTGTTCCCGGCCACCGGCACGCGCGCCACCCAGCCCGCCAGCTACAGCGCCTACGACCCCGAGCCCGAGTACATCACCGTCGACGCCAGCGGCCGCCGCGCCTGGGTGACGCTGCAGGAGGCCAACGGCCTGGCGCTGCTGGACATCCAGGCCCGGCGCTTCGTGAAGATCGTCGGCCTGGGCGAGAAGGACTTCAGCCTGCCCGGCAACGGCATCGACCCCAACGACCGGGACCCGGCCGACCCGGCGACGAACAACGGCGTCTTCCTGCGCCCGGTGCCGGTCTTCGGCCTGTACCAGCCCGACTCGATCGCGAGCTACCGCGTGCGCGGCCGCAGCTACCTGGTGATGGCCAACGAAGGCGATGCACGCGACAACGGCAGCGCCGACGGCGAGGACGAGCGCCGCGGCTCGGCCGGCAGCAGCGACGCCGCGCGCCTCGTGCCGTCCACCGGCCCCGCCGAGCTGTTTCGCCTGACCTACGACAACGTGACGTCGACGCCCCAGCATCTGGTGGCCTTCGGCGCACGCTCGATCTCGATCCGCGACGCCGACGGCCGCCTGGTCTGGGACAGCGGCAGCCTGCTCGACGCCGAGGCCATCCGCCTCGGTGTCTACGACGACGGCCGCAGCGACAACAAGGGCGTCGAGCCCGAGGGCGTCGCGCTGCTCGAGGTCGACGGCCGCACGCTGGCCTTCGTCGGCCTGGAGCGCACGAAGAAGGCCGCGATCGCCGCCTTCGACGTCAGCGAACCGACGGCCCCGGTCTATCTGGGCATGGTGCTCGGTGAGGGCGACGTCTCGCCCGAGGGCCTGCACGCCTTCCACGCCCGTGGCCGCCACTACCTGGCCGTGGCGCACGAGAGCAGCGACACGACGACGCTGTACGAGATCGCGCCGAAGGACGGCCGGCGCCGCTGACGAGACTGTCCCCGGCGGCACTGGGTATCCCTGTGGACAACCCGGGGGCGCGGCACGCAAGTGACTGTGCCCCGCGGGTTTTCCCTGGATTGCTCAAGAAACAGGCAGTGGCGCGCGCCCGGTGCACCCGGCGTCGCCGCGACGGCCCCGCCCCGGTCACCAGATCGCCAGCCCCTTGCTGAGCACACGCTGCATCCAGCTGCGTGCCGCCGTGTCGGCGACACCGCCGCGGCCCACCGCCTCCAGCCGGGCATCGACGATGTCGGCCGACGCGACGACGTTGCCGGCCTTGATGTCGTCGGGATTGACGACACCGGAGAAGCGCAGCGTCGTCACGCCCTCGTTGTAGGCGATGCTGCGCTCGCCGGCGACGACGAGGTGGCCGTTGGGCAGCACGTTGACCACCGACGCGGCGATGCGGCCGCTGAAGCGGCTGGAGTTCTCGGTCGAGCCCTTGCCGACGAAGGAGTCGCTGCCGCCGGCCTGGGCGTCCAGGTCGAGCAGGCTCCTGAGCGCGCCGCGCACGTTCTGCGAGTCCGTGCCGGGGCCCTTGGTCGCGATCTTGTTCTCGCGGCTGGTGTTGGTGGTGACCTTCTGGTTGGCCGCCAGGCGCTCGTCGATCTCGACCTTCAGCGTGTCGCCGATCGAGCGCGGGCGCTTCTCGCCCGAGAACATCGTCGCGATCGGCGCGCCGGGCTGGAACAGCGAGCCGGTGGCCGCCCGCTCGACATAGGACGGCGGGGCCACCGCGGTGACGGCGGTCGGCACGCTGAGCGTGCTCGGCGAGGGGGCGGCACAGCCGCCGAGCACGGCGGCGGCCGCGGCCAGCAGGACGGCGGTCGGGCGATTCATCTGGAACTCCTCGGAAACAGGGGTGCGGGGCACAGGCTCGGGGTCAGGCCCCGGTGAGCAGCGCCGAGACGACGGGGGCGAGCTTGTCGCGTGTCGAGGACCACTTGCCGGCCTCGAGCAGGCCTTCAAGCCGGTACTGGCTGGTGGCCAGCGTGCGGCCGCTGGAGGTCTGCAGCGTGAGCGAGGCCTGGCGCAGGTAGGGGCGGTATTCGGCGGCGAATGGCGTGGTATCCCAGGCGATGGCCGCGGTATATCTCAGCCAGGCGTCGCAGGTCTGCCGTGGAGTGCCTTCCTCGTAGACCCGGCTGTCGATCCGGCGGGCCTTGAGTTCGGCCTGCAGCGACGGCACGAAATCGACGATCTGGGCGTCCGGGCGATATTCGATGCACAGCGCCGAGACCGCCAGCGGCTCGTGGAAGACGGTATGCCGGGCCTCGCTCGGGCCGTACAGCACGGCATGCTGCACGGCCGCACCGGCGGCTTTCGCCAGTTCCAGCGTCGGCAGCGGCGAGACCAGCGAGCAACCCGACAGCAGCAGCGTCGCGGCGGCGGCGAGTTCAGACCGCTTCATGGATCGCCTGCCCGACCGACAGCACGCCCATCGCCGCGTAGCCGGCCACCGTGTCGACCGCGTCGGCGACACCACCGACGACGTCCGACGCCGTGTCGACCACGCCCTGCAAGGCATCGCCGACGGCATCGGCCGCGTCGGACACGGTGTCGACGACGCCGCCGACGGTGTCGGCGACACCCTGCTGCAGCGCGTCGGCGGCGCCGGCGAGCGTCGCGCCCAGCGAGGCGACCGCGTCGACGCCATCGTCGACCCAGTCGTCGAGCGCGTCGAGCGCGTCGCGGCTGAACGAGCAGGTGGCGCCGCAGGCGCTGCCGGCGGCGTTGGCGGCGCCGATCGCGGTGGCCACGACGGGGCCGAAGGCCTTGACGTTGCGCTCGTATGCGCCGACGTCGCTGCGGGGATTGATGTAGGCCGTCGCGAGGGATCCGATGGTACTCATGGGCACTCCTTCCAAGTGCCCTCAGATTAACTATCGGATCACCCCCGAAAACCTCGAATAGACCCCCCGAAAACCACCTATATCGAGTTTCCGGAGATATTCATGACGGCGCCACGACGATATTCGACGGGATATTTCCGAATATCACCCGGAGGTGATCTCCGGTCGCAATCGGTCACGTTCGCGGAGGTGCGCGCCTCAGTCGCGGGCGCCCAGCCGCAGCATCAGCCGCAGGTACTCCAGCTCGGCGTGCATCTTCTGGAGCTCGTCGCGCAGCTCGGCGAGCGCGGCCAGCGCGGCGCGGGCCGAGGCGGGGACCTGGCCGGCGGTGGATTCGGGCTTGGGCGTGTCCATGCGCTGCATCGTTGCGCCGCGCCCGGCGGCCCGGAACCCCGCGCCCCGGGGTCACCCCCGCATTCGGGTCATGCGCAGACGGCGCCGCGGCCCAGCCACCAGGCCAGCAGCACCAGCACGACGACGCCGAACACCCAGCCCAGCACGAGCCGGCGCCACAGCGGCGGCGCACCGGCCAGGCCCATGAAGTCCAGCGCCACTGCCGCGGCCTTGGCGGCGGCGAGCGTGAACACCAGCGGCATCGGCCACCACGCCGCGCCGCTGCCGGACTCGCCCAGCGCCCAGGTGGTGGCGGTGGCGACCAGCAGCGCCGCCCAGACGAGATCGATGCGCGAGAGCTTCATCGCAGCACGTAGAGCAGCGGGAACAGCACGATCCACAGCAGGTCGACCATGTGCCAGAACGCCGCGGCGGTCTCGGGCACGTGGGTGCGCCCCGGGCCGTAGGCGCCGCGCCCGGCCAGCCACCAGACGACGGCCAGGAAGACCATCGCGGCGACGACGTGCAGCAGGTGGAAGCCCGACAGCACCAGATAGAACATCCAGAAGGTGTTGGCCGCCAGGTCGGCGCCGGCGGCCACCTTGGCGGCCAGCTCGTCGAGCTTGAGGACGCTGAACAGCGCGCCGCAGGCCAGCGCCGCGGCCAGCCAGCGGCGGGCGCCGGCCGTGCGCCCGGCGTCCAGCGCCGCCACCGCATGCGCGACGGCGGCGCTGCCGCTGATCAGCAGCACGGTGTTGAACGCGCCGCGGTCCAGGTCCAGCGTCGCCTGCAGCGTCGCGAACAGCTCCGGCTCGCGCAGCCGGGCGAAGGCGTAGGAGACGAACAGCAGGCCGAAGGTCAGCAGCTCGGCGGCAATGACCAGCCAGACCGCCAGGTCGCCGGTCAGCCGGGGTTCGGCGGCGGGTTCCGCGGGGCTGCGGGCCTCGGGCGGCAGGACGACTTGAAGCTGCATAGTTGAAGCATCTTAAGGATTTGATCAGTCCGAAGCAATACGCTGAATGCACCTTCAACAGAGGCCGACCCGATGTCCTGTTCCTGCTCCAACCCGTCCGAAGACGGCATCCACGTCTTCGATGCGCGCGGCATCGCCAAGCGCTTCCGCCACGCCGCGATCTTCGGTGCGCTCGACGCGCTCGAACCCGGCGAGACCATGCGCTTCGCCAACGACCACGACCCGCTGCCGCTGCTGATGCAGATCGAGCAGCACTACCGCGGCCAGGTGCGCGCCACCTATCGCCAGCGCGCCCCGGGCGCGGTGGTCATCGACTTCCTGGTCAGCTGAACGCGGCCGCCGCAAGGCGGCCACCCGCCGAGGAGAACGACGATGAACCTGCTGTTCTGCCCTGCCCTGCACCACTACGCGATCGGGCTGGCCGGGGTGCTCGCCGGCGCGGCACTGAGCACGGCCAGCGGCTCCTGGTGGCCGCTGGCGTTCGGCACCTCGGTCGCGGTCACCGGCTCCAGCGCGCTGGCCTGCGAGCTGCGCGAACGCGCGGCCGCACGCCGGCGGCCGGCGGCGATCACTGCGGCTGGAAGCCGCTGGCAGCGATGATGCGAGCCCAGGCCGCGCGGTAGGCGCGTTCACGCGCTTCCAACTGCGCCGGCTCAATGAAGCCGACCGACAAGCCCATCGCCGTCAGCCGTTCGTGCACCGCCGGCTGCGCCAGCACACGCGACAGCGCTGCGGCGAAGCCGTCCAGCGCCGGGCGCGGCGTGGCGGCCGGGGCGAAGACACCGTAGTACGGCAGCTCCTCGAAACCCGCCACGCCCGACTCGGCCAGCGTCGGCACCTCGGGCATCTGGGCGATGCGCCGGGTGCCCATCACCGCGACCACGCGCAGCCGGCCGTGGCGATGGTTCTCGATGAAGTCGGGCACCGACCCGACCCCCGCGGTGATCTGCTCGCCGAGCATGTCGGCCATCATCGGCGCGCTGCCGCGGTAGGGCACGGCGACGAGATCCAGGCCGTTGCGCTCGGCGACGATGCGGACCAGGAACTCCGGCACCGAAGCCGCGGCCGGGATGCCGACGGCGCCGCGGCCACCGCCCTCGCGGCGCACCCAGGCCACGTACTCGCGCAGGCTGCGCGCCGGCGTGCGTGCCGACACCGCGAAGGCGTTGGCAAAACTCGCGAAGCCGGCCACCGGCACGAAGTCGCGCGCCGGGTCGAAGCCGGGCTGGCGCAGCACCAGCGGCAGGATGGACACCGTGTGGTCGTGCGACAGCAGGAAGGTGCTGCCGTCGGCCGCGGCCGCCTTCAGCGCCTGCGCGGCGAGCTGGCCGCCGGCACCGGGCCGGTTGTCGACGATGACCGGGGCGCCGAGCTCGTCCTTCAGCCGTTCGGCGAGCACACGCGCGATGGCGTCGGTGCCGCCGCCGGGCGGAAACCCGACCAGCAGGCGGACCGTGCGCCCTTCGGCGCGTGCCACCCAGGGCGCCGCGATGGCGACGGTGGCCAGGGACTGGAGGATGCGGCGGCGGTTCGGCATGGGCATCGGTCTTCGGGATCGCGGCGTGGGGTCGTCAGGGGGCACCGGCACGCGGCCGGCGCCGAGGCTCAGAACAGCCCGGCGGTGGCCGCCGCGTCGACCAGCCGGCGCGCCAGGGCGTCGAGCTGCCCCCCGGCGTCGCCCGACGCGCCCGAGCCGGCGCGTGCGCTCCACTGCAGTCGGCCGCCGGCGACTTCGCTGACGCGGGCCTCGGCGGCGTAACGCACCGCGGAGCCGCCGCCCCCGAGCGAGCCCACCGGCAGCGTCACGCCCAGGCCGACGCCGCTGCCGCCGCTGCCGACGTGCAGGCCGCCGAAGCCGATCGACAGGCCGCCGGAGGCCGGCTCGGCCGGCGCCACCGAGACGCTGCCGACCCAGACCGCGGCCGCGCCGGCCTGGCGCGCCAGATCGACGTAACGCGCATCGTCGCGCGGGCCGGCGGCCGGCGGCGGCGGTGCATCGGGCGCCGGCACCGGCGTGGCGCCGCGCGCGGCCAGCTCGGCGGCAAAGCGTTCGACACACAGCCGCACCAGCGTCGTCTCGGCCGCCTCGCAGGCGACGAGCACCCGCGCGCCGCCCAGCGGGCGGCCGGCGTCGGGCGCGCGCCACTGGGCGTCGATGCCTCGCGGGGTGGAGGCGCAGGCGGCGAGCGCGGCCAGCGCCGCGAATGCGGCGACCCGGCGGCCGCGCAACACCAGGGAACGGGACATCGTTGCGTGCATGAGGCAGGTTCTCCGTTGGAACGGCAAGCCTAGCGCCTCGCCGCCGGGGCGTCGAACACCGGCCACGCGAACAGGCGCGCCGCGACGCGCCATCGGATGCGGCGCCGGCCGCCTCAGCCGCGTTCGAGGCGGAAGACGCCGACGGCGGCCGACAGCCGCGCCGCCTGCTGGCGCAGGCTGTCGGCGGCCGCGGCGCTCTGCTCGACCAGCGCCGCGTTCTGCTGCGTCGTCCGGTCCAGATCGCCGACGGCGGCGTTGACCTGGCCGATGCCTTCGGTCTGCTCGCTGCTGGCGGCGGTGATCTCGGCGATCAGCGTCGCCACGCGCTGCACCTGTTCGACGATGGCCTGCATCTCCTGGCCGGCCTCGCGCGCCAGCGCGCCGCCGGCGGCCACCGCCGCGGTGCTGCTGCCGATCAGCGTGCGCACCTCGCGCGCCGCCTCGGCGCTGCGCTGCGACAGCGCCCGCACCTCGCCGGCGACGACCGCGAAGCCGCGGCCGTGCTCGCCGGCGCGGGCCGCCTCGACGGCGGCGTTGAGCGCCAGGATGTTGGTCTGGAAGGCGATGGCGTCGATCGTGCCGACGATGTCGCCGATGCGCCGCGCGCCGGCCTCGATCTCGGCCATCGTCGCGGCCACCCGCTGCACGACCTCGCCGCCGCGGCCGGCGGCCTCGGCGGTGGCGCTGGCCATGCGGCTGGCCTGGGTCGCATGCTCGGACGTCTGGGCGACGGTGGCCGTCATCTGCTCCATGCTGGCCGCGGTCTGCTGCAGGCTGCTGGCCTGCTGCTCGGTGCGCGCGCTGAGGTCGGCGTTGCCGTTGGCGATCTCGCTGCTCGCGGTGGCGATCTGCCCGGCGTTGTCGCGCACCGTGCCGACCAGCGCGACCAGTTGCGCGCACATCGTGTGCATCGCGCGCAGCATGCGCTGGCCTTCGTCGCGCGCGTTCTCCGGCGGCAGCGGCAGCTGCCGGCTGAGGTCGCCGGCGGCGACCGCGTTGGCGGCGTCGATCGCGGTGGCCAGCGACCGGGCGCTGCGCCGGCCGATCTGCCACAGCAGCCCGCCGGTGCCCGCGCCCAGCAGCGCCATCAGCGCGCCGGCCCAGGCCAGCCGCTGCACGCGCGTGTCGGCGTACTGGCGCAGGTCGGCCTGCAGCGCCTGCACCGTGAGCTCGCCCAGCGCGTGCTGAAGGTCGATGACCTCGCTGGTGCGCCGCCACCAGTCGGCGCCGGGATGGTCCAGCACCGCCGCGTCGACGACCGCGCCGGTGGCGAAGTCCAGGCCCTGCATCACCGCCTCGCGGGCCTCGCGGGCGCGGGGGCCCAGCGCCGCGGCGAGGGCCGGGTCGGCGTCCATCGCGTGGTCCAGCGCCCGCGTCAGCTCGGCGCTGGCGCTGCGCACGCGCTCCACCAGCCCGGACAGCCGTGCACGCTCGGCCGGCGTGGCCTCGCCGCGCACCAGCAGGCCCATGCCGGCCCCGCGCAGCTGGCCGAGCAGCTCGCCCAGGCGCGGCAGGTGGTTCAGCGTCGCGTCCTGGAGAAAGTAGCCCGAGGCCAGCGGATGCAGCACGATCTCGGTGCTCGCGGCGATGTCGTAGACCAGGTCCAGCTGCGCCGCGACGACGGCGGTGTGGCGCTGGAAGCTGGCCGGCGCCAGCACGCGGCGGGCGGCGACCTCCTCGGCCAGGCCGCGCTCCTCGTCGAGCAGGCGCACGAGGCGAGCAGCCAGCGCGGGCTCGTCCAGCGCCGCGACGCTGGCGCGCGCCGTCGCCGCCGCGGCGTCGATCTTCGTGCGCAGCGCGGCGCGCTGGGCCTCGGCCTCGGCGTTGCCGCCGAGCGCCGCGTTGGACAGGCCGCGGTGCTGCGCCGTCAGCCGCGCCAGCGCCATCAGCGCCGTGGCCGGCGGCAGGCCCTCGAGCTCATGGCGTGCCTGGCGAACCTGCTCCAGCGCCAGGTTCAGCGCCAGCGTGCCCGGCACCGCCAGCAGCGTGAACGCCAGCACGGCGATCAGCAGCAGCTTGTGCGACAGGGACCATCGATCGAGCAGTGCAAACACGGAGACATCCTTTCCACGAACCGGAACAGCAGTTCATCAATGCCAGTTCGTGGAATCGGATTTTTCGTTTTTGCAATTTAGAGTGTTTCCAGATGAACGCGTCGAACACCGTGCAGATCTTGGCAGGCGGCCGGCGCTCAGCAGCACTCCTCCTCGACACGGTCGAGCAGCGCGATCGCCGGCGCGTCCTGCCAGGCCTCGAAGTACTCGCGGATCTGGTTGAGGTGCGAATGCACCAGGAACAGGTCGTCCGGACGCGGGCCGGAGCCGCCGGTGCGCTTGCGGTCGAAGTAGTCCCAGAAGCGGTCGCGCCGACCGGGCACGGCGAGGTGGGTGTCGATGATCTCGATGATGCGCCGGGCGTTGCCGGCGCAGTCGATGCCGGCGAAGCTGACGTAGCGGTCGGTCTTGGGGCAGTCGCAGGGACGGTGGCTCACGGGGCGGGGCTCCGGTGGTGGACGACGACAGACAATGTCGACGGTGACGGCGGCGCGTGTCCGTCGGCCAGGCGACGTTCTTCACGCACCGCCGCGCCCGGCGACGAGTTCGAGCGCCTGCATCGCCTGGGCCGACGGGATGCGCAGGCAGCGCCGGCCGCGGCGCTCGAGCAGGCCTTCGCGCTGCCACTGGCTGACCAGCGCCGACACCGTCTGCCGGGTGCTGCCGAGCAGGCTGGCGATGTCCTCCAGGCTGAGATCCAGCGGCACCCGCCAGCCCTCGCCGTCGTGTTCGCCGCGGCGCTGCGCCAGCCCGAGCACGAAACGCGCGAGCCGTGCCGGCACCTCGCGAAAGGCCAGGTCCTCGACCAGCCCCACGGCGCCGGTGAGCAGGCGGCCGAGCACCGCCATCACCGGCGGCAGCAGCGCCGGGTCGTCGGCCAGCCGGGCCATGAAGGCACGCGTGTCAACGGTCCAGACCGTGGTTGCGGCGGCGGCGGTCACCCAGGCCGGAGAGTGCGTCGAATAGACGTCGCCGGGCTCGAGAAAGGCCAGCGTCAGCTCGCGGCTGGCGCCGGTGAGGTGCACACGCAGGCGTCCGCTGGCGACGAAGAAGACGAGGTTGCGGCCGTCGCCCGGCGCGCACAGGACCTGGCCGCGAGCCAGGCGCCGCGGCACGAATCCCGGTGGCGGCGCGGCGGGCGCGGCGGCTGTCGAGAGTCCGACAAAGCTGGCGGCATGCGGGTGCATGCCGCCCATCAAGCAAACACGGGGCCGTGCGCAGCCACCGCGGGCCGCACTTCGAGGCCGGACTGACGAGGATCAAGCCCGGCGTGCGGGCCCGACGTGTCAGGCCTGGCCGATGCGGAACACGCTGACCAGATCGGCCAGACGCGCGGCCTGGGCGCGCAGGCTCTCGGCCGCCGCGGCGCTCTGCTCGACGAGCGCGGCGTTCTGCTGCGTCACGCGGTCGAGTTGGCCGACGGCGTCGCCGACCTGGCCGATGTCGCGCGACTGCGCCACCGTCGCGCCGGAGATGTCGGCGATCAGCTGGCTGACCCGCTCGACCTTGGTGACGATGTCCTGCATCGACTGGCCGGCGTCGCTGACCTGCCGCGTGCCGGCCTCGACACGCTCGACGCTGGCGGTGATCAGGGTCTTGATCTCGCGCGCCGCCTCGGCGCTGCGCTGGGCCAGCGAGCGCACCTCGCCGGCCACGACGGCGAAGCCGCGGCCCTGCTCGCCGGCCCGCGCGGCCTCGACCGCGGCGTTCAGTGCCAGGATGTTGGTCTGGAACGCGATGCCGTCGATGACGCCGATGATCTCGGCGATCTTCTGCGACGAGGCGGCGATGTCGTGCATCGTCGTCACCGCCTGGCCGACGACCTTGCCGCCCTGGGCCGCAGCGCCGGCGGCGTCGCTGGCCAGCTCGTTGGCACGCTGCGCCGAGTCGGCGTTGTGGCGCACCGAGCCGGTCAGCATCTCCATCGACGAGGCGGTCTGCTGCAGGTTGCTGGCCTGCTCCTCGGTGCGCTGGCTGAGGTCGGTGTTGCCGGCGGCGACCTCGCCGCTGGCGGTCTGGATCGACTCGGCCGACTCACGCACCTGGCCGACCAGGCGGCGCAGCGACTGCTGCATCTGCTGCAGCGAGCGCAGCAGCGCCGCGGTCTCGTCCTGGCCCTCGACACGCAGGTCTTCGCCGAGGTCACCGCGCGCGATGCGGTCGGCCGCCGACACCGCCTGCTGCAGCGGGTCGCACACCGACTGCAGCGTCAGCCACAGCGCCGGCAGCAGCACCGCCACGGCCAGCACCGTCATCGCCAGGCGCAGGTTGGCGGCCAGCGCCGAGGCGTCGGCCAGTTCCTGGCGGATCGTCGCCTGGCGCGACTGGCTGGCACGCAGCATCGCGTCGGCCGTGCCGTGCAGCGCCTTGACGTGCTCCTCGGCTTCCTCGGCGTAGGCCAGCGCGCCGGCGCTGTCCAGTACCGCCGACTGCAGCTTGTCCAGCAGCGGCCCGACGATGCCCGTGTACTGCTGCAACTGGCCCTGCTGCTGCTTGACCAGCGCCTCGATCGTCGTGTTGCCCGGATCGACCTTCGTCAGTTCGGCGTCCAGTGCCTGCACACGCTGCGCCTCGGCCTTCCACAGCCCGACGATGCGCTCGACCTCGACCGGGTTGGCGCCCGAGGCGATCGCGTCGGCCTGCAGCCGGCGCAGGTTGGTCAGCGACTCGCGCAGGCGCGCCACCGCGTCCGAGCCCTGCTGGGCGCTGTCGAACAGGGCTGCCGTGCGCTGCGTGACGATCCGGTTCTCGACCACGCCCCAGGCGCCCAGCCCCAGCAGCGCGGCGGTGAGCAGGGCCATCGAGGCCAGCAGTCGGGTTCGGAGCGTGAAACGACGTAGGAATCTGAGCATGAGGTCTGACGTGTCGGTTCGAACGGTGTCGCCGGAAACCGGCGAGGGTCATGGTCCCCTATCGTCCGGACAGGGGAAAAGTTGAATGCCGCGTGCGCCAACGGCTTCGCGTTCTGAGCGAGCGCAAGACCGGCCGGCCGCGATGCCCGCAGCGGGTGCCAAATTGACAACCGGTTTCCCTTACTGGAAACTGGTTGTCAGTTCGAGACGCACCACGATGGCCCATCCGACCGACGATCCCGCCCGCCTCGTCAGCACGCTGATGCAGGCGGTGCAGCGCCTGAGCAGCCGCCTGCTCGCACGCGGCGACGCCCTGCTCGAGCCGCTGGAGCTGAACTCGGCACGCTGGCAGGTGCTGGGCGCGATCTCCCAGGCCGGGCGGCCGCTGTCGGCGCCGCAGCTCGCCGAGGCCGTCGGCGTCACGCGCCAGGGGGCACAGAAGCAGCTGCACCTGCTGGCTCGCGAAGGCCTGGTCGCCGCGGCGGCGAACCCGCGCCACCAGCGTTCGCCGCTCTACGGCCTGACCGCCGCCGGCCGCCGCCAGCTCACCGCCGCCACGGCACTGCACGAGGCCTGGACGGCACGCCTGGCGGCCGGCCTGCCGGCGGCCGAACTCGCCGACGCGCTGGGTGTGCTCGAGGCGCTGCACGCGCGCCTGGCCGACGCACTGCCGCGCGGCCCGGCGGGCGCCACGGCGCGGCGCTGAACCCCGGCGCCAAGGACGGCTTTCGCGGCGCGGCAACGGCGTCGTATCGTCGCGGTTCAGCCGTCCGAGTCCACCGATGTCCGACCCCGTTGCCCCCGCGCCCGACGGCCGCGCGACCCCCGACTTCCGCTCGCCGGAGTTCCTGCGCCGCCACATCCGCGACACGCTCGCGTTCTACGCCGGCCGCGCCGCCGATCCCGGCGGCGGCTTCTTCCACTACTTTCTCGACGACGGCACGGTCTACGACCGGCGCACGCGCCACCTGGTCAGCAGCACGCGCTTCGTCGTCGTGCACGCGCAGGCGGCGCGCCACTTCGGCAGCGCCGACGACCTCGCGCTGGCGCGCCACGGCCTGCACTTCCTGCACGACGCCCATCGCCAGCCCGATGGCGGCTACGCCTGGCTGCTGGACTGGCACGCCGGCCGCGCCCGCGTGCTCGACACCACGAACCACGGCTACGGCCTGGCCTTCGTCGTGCTGGCGCACGCACATGCCGCGATGGCCGGCATCGCCGGCGCCCGCGAGGGCCTGGACGAGGCGCTCGAGCTGATGGAACGCCGCTTCTGGGAGCCCGACTGCGGCCTCTACGCCGACGAGGCCGACGCCGCCTGGCGGCTCGCGCCCTACCGCGGCCAGAACGCCAACATGCACGCCTGCGAGGCGATGCTGGCCGCGCACGAGGCCACCGGCGAGCCGCGCCACCTGGAGCGCGCACTGTCGCTGGCCCAGGCCGTCACGCAGGGCCTGGCGTCGAAGGCCTCTGGCCTGGTCTGGGAGCACTGGCGCCGCGACGGCGACGGCCCCTGGACGATCGACTGGGACTACAACCGCCACGACCGCAGCAACATCTTCCGCCCCTGGGGCTTCCAGACGGGGCACCTCACCGAGTGGGCCAAGCTGCTGCTGCAGCTGCAGGCGCGGCTGGCGCCGGCGCAGGCCCCGGCGTGGATCGCGCCGACCGCCAGACGCTTCTTCGACACCGCGCTGGCCCACGGCTGGGACGCGCAGCACGGCGGCCTGGCCTACGGCTTCGCGCCCGACCGCAGCGTCTGCGACGCAGACAAGTACCACTGGGTGCAGGCCGAGAGCCTGGCCGCCGCGGCCTGGCTGGCCGTGCGCCTGGACGAACCCGGCGCCTGGGGCTGGTACGACCGGATCTGGGCCTACGTCTGGCGCCATTTCGTCGACCACCGGCACGGCGCGTGGTATCGCATCCTCGGCCCCGACAACCGCAAGCTGACCGACGAGAAGAGTCCCGCCGGCAAGACCGACTACCACGACATGGGCGCGTGCTGGGACGTGCTGCGCGTGCTGGGCGCGCTCGGCCGCTGACGCGGCGCCGCCGCGTCCGGCGGGCGTCGGCGCAACACCGGGCGGCGGCCGGCGCCGCAGCCGTTGCTCCGGCGGCCCGGACAGGCGACCATCCACGCCGCGGGCGGGGGCAAGCGCCCGGAAGGAGAACGATGAGGGCTTCGTTCTTTCGCCTCGCGTGCAGCCTCGCGGTGCTGTCGTCGCCGGCCTGGGCGGCCACCGAGATCGTCGTCGCGACGGTCAACAACGAGCACATGATCGAGATGCAGCGCCTGACGCCGCATTTCGAGCGTGCCAATCCCGACATCCGCGTGCGCTGGGTGACGCTGGAGGAGGCCGGGCTGCGCCAGCGCGTGGCCACCGACGTCGCGCGCGGCGCCACCCGCTACGACGTCGTCACGATCGGGATGTACGAGACCCAGGTCTGGGCCCGCAAGGGCTGGCTGCGGCCGATCGAGCCGCCGCCGGCCTATGACGTCGACGACCTGCTGCCGGCGATCCGCGCCGGGCTCTCGGTCGACGGCCGGCTCTACGCCGCGCCGTTCTACGGCGAGAGCTCGATGCTGTACTACCGGCGCGACCTCGCGGCGCGCGCCGGCATCAGCTTCGGCGAGCGCCCGACCTGGCGCGAGGTGCGCGCCGCGGCCGAGCGGCTGAACGACCCGGCGGCCGGCGTGCACGGCATCTGCCTTCGCGGCAAACCCGGCTGGGGCGACAACATGGCGCTGCTGCTGACGATGGTCAACGGCTTCGGCGGCCAGTGGTTCGACATGGCCTGGCGGCCGCAGCTCGAGACCCGCCCCTGGCGCGAGGCCGTGACGCTCTACGTCGAGCTGCTGCAGCGCTGGGGCCCGCCGGGCTCGGCGGCCAACAGCTACAACGAGCTGCTGACGCTGTTCCGCGCCGGCCGCTGCGCGATCTGGGTCGACGCGACGATCGCCGCCGGTTTCGTCTCCGACCCCGCCGGCAGCAGCGTCGCCGGACGCGTCGGCTTCACCCAGGCGCCTTATGCGGTGACGACCAAGGGCGCGAACTGGCTCTGGGCCTGGTCGCTGGCGGTGCCGACCTCGAGCCGGCACCCGCAGCCGGCGCGCCGCTTCGTCACCTGGGCCACGTCCAAGGAGTACACGGCGCTGGTGGCACGCGAGCGCGGCTGGGCTGCGGTGCCCACCGGGACACGGCGCTCGACCTACGCCAACCCGGCGTTCCAGCGTGTCGCCGGCCACTTCGCGGCCGCCGAGAAGAAGGCCATCGACAGCGTCGACCCTGGCGACAGCACGCTGCCGCGCAGCCCCTACCAGGGCGTGCAGTACGCGGCGATTCCCGAGTTCCAGACCATCGGCGTCGCCGTCGGCCAGCAGATCGCCGCCGCGCTCACCGGCCGCACGACGGTGGAGCAGGCGCTGCGCGCCTCCCAGGCCGCCGCCGACCGCGAGATGCGCGCCGGCGGCTACTACGGCAACTGAAGCCGATGCTGCCCCGCTGGCTCGACCCCCGCCGCAGCCTGCGCGCACGTTTTGCGCTGATCCTCGGCGGCAGCGGCCTGGCACTGGCGCTGCTGACGGCGGCGGTGGTCGGCCACGTGCAGCGCGGCCAGCTCGTCGAGCAGCAGGGCCAGTCGATGCGGCGCGAGGCCCTGCTGCTGGCGCGCACGCTCGACGGCGCGCTGCGCCAGCGCCTGGAACAGCTGCAGGCCACCGCCGACCACCCGCTGCTGGCCAGCGGGCTGTTCGAGGCCGGCGACGCCCGGCTGCTGCTCGAAGGCCTGCGTGCGCAGCAGTCGGCGCTGGCCTGGGTGGCCATCGTCTCGACCGACGGGCGTGTGCAGGTGGCCACCAACGCGCTGCTCGAAGGTGCCGACCTGCGTGGCGAACCGTGGTTCGAGCCGGCGACGCAGGCACCCTGGATCGGCGGGCGCCGGCCGGCCGGTGCGCTGGCCGCCAGCCTGGGCCTCGACGACGGCGAACCGCCGCCGCTGATCGACCTCGGCGTGCCGATGACCGACATGACCGGCCGCCCGATCGGCGTGCTCGCGGCGCGCCTGCACTGGGACTGGCTGCGCGACCTGCACCGCTCGCTGCAGCGCGGCATGTCGGCGGAAACCGGCATCGAGAGCATCGTGCTCGACCGCGAGCAGCGCGTGCTGCTCGGCCCGGCGGCCTGGCTGGACCGCCCGGCGCCGCTGCCGCCCGACCCCGACAACCCGCCGCACATTGCCGCCTGGCCGGGCGAAGGCGAGTACCTGAGCGACTGGGAACGCAGCCCCGGCGGCCCCGGCAGCTCGGGGCTGACGGTGCTGCTGCGCCAGCCCGCCGCCCTCGCCTTCCGTCCCGCCGACGAGATGTCGCGACGGCTGCTGGTGCTGGGCAGCACCGGCGCGCTGGCGTTCATGCTGCTCAGCGTCTGGCTGGCCTCGCGCGTCGCGCGGCCGATCGGCGATCTGTCGGCCGCGGCGCTGCGCGTCGTGCACGAGCAGCCGCCGCGTTTCGCGGCGATGCCGGCGCGGCGCCAGGACGAGGTCGCCGATCTCGCGCATGCGCTGCGCCGGCTGCACGACGAGCTCTCGCGCCGGCTTGCCGAGCAGCAGCTGGCCACCGCACGCTACGAAACCCTGTTCCGCGACGCGCCGGTGGCGATCTACGTCGCGCTCGACGACCGGCTGCAGATCGCCAACCAGGCCTGCCTGCGCCTGTTCGGCGCGGCCTCGATCGCCGAGCTGCGCGGACGCAGCACGGCCGAGCTGTTCGCTGCCGACGACGCCGAACTGGCCCGACGGCGCCTGGAGCAGCAGGCCGCGCTGGCCGCCGGCGGCGCCCCGGGCCCGGCGCTCGAGCACCGCATCCGGCGGCTCGACGGCGGCCAGGCCGACGTCGAGTCGACCGTGATGCTGCTGGCGCTGGCCGACGGCCAGGGCGTGCAGGTCGTGCTGCACGACATCACCGAGCAGCGCCAGGCGCAGGCGGCGCTGCGCGAGCTCAACGCCCAGCTCGAGGCACGAGTCGCCGCACGCACCGCCGAGCTGCAGGCCGCCAATGCCGAGCTCGACGCCTTCGCCTACGCCGTCTCGCACGACCTGCGCGCGCCGCTGCGCGCGATGACCGGCTTCTCGCAGGCCCTGATCGAGGACCACGGCGATAAGCTGGAGCCCGAGGCCCGCGGCTATCTCGACCAGGTCGTGCTCGCCGGACAGCGCATGGGTGACCTCGTCGAAGGCCTGCTGACGCTGTCGCGCACGCTGCGCGGCGCGCTGTCGGTGGCGCCGGTGGACCTGTCGGCGCTGGCCGCGCAAGCCGCAGCCGACCTGCGCCGCGCCGAGCCCGCGCGCCAGGTCGAGGTCGAGATCGAGCCCGGCCTGGTCTTCGACGGCGACCGGCGCATGCTCGCCGCGCTGGTCGGCAACCTGGTCGGCAACGCCTGGAAGTACTCGGCCGGACGCGCCGACGCACGCATCCACGTCCATGCGCTCAGCCGTGACGGGGAGCGCTGGTTCTGCGTGGAGGACAATGGCGCCGGCTTCGACATGGCGCATGCCGGAAGGCTGTTCAAGGCCTTCGCGCGGCTGCACCGGCAGGACGAGTTTCCCGGTCTCGGGATCGGCCTGGCGACCGTGCAGCGCATCGTCAACCGCCACGGCGGGCGCATCGAGGCCGAAGGTCACCCGGGCCGGGGGGCCTGCTTCCGTTTCACCCTGCCGCCACGGCCGCAGGCCGGCCAGAACGAAGGAGCGACGGCATGAGCGAGCGTGTGATCCTGCTCGTCGAAGACAACCCGCAGGACGAGTTGCTGACGCTGCGCGCGCTGAACCGGGCACGGGTCGCCAACCGCGTCGACGTCGTGCGCGACGGCCAGCAGGCGCTGGACTACCTGTTCCGCGCCGGCGAGTTCGCCACGCGCCCGGGCCCGGACCTGCCGACCGTCGTGCTGCTGGACATCGGCCTGCCCCGGCTGACCGGGCTGGAGGTGCTGGCGCGGCTGCGTGCCGACGAGCGCACACGCTGCCTGCCGGTCGTCGTGCTGACCTCCAGCGACGAGGACACCGACCGCATCGCCAGCTACGAAGGCGGCGCCAACAGCTTCGTGCGCAAGCCGGTGGACTTCGGCGAGTTCGCCGAACGGGTCGCCGGCCTCGGCGTGTACTGGCTGGCGACCAACGAACCGCTGAACCGGGGATGAGATGAGCTCCTGCCCGCCGGCCGGCAAGGCCGACCGCATCCTCGTCATCGAGGATCTCGAGACCGACTACCAGCTGCTGCGGCGCCAGCTGCAGCAGCACGGCCTCGGGGCCGACTGCCGCCGCGCCGCGTCGCCGGAGGCCGTTCGCGCCGCGCTCGCCGAAGGCGGCTGGCAGCTGGTGCTGGCCGACCACTCGCTGCCCGGGCTGGACTTCGACGCCACGCTCGCCGAGGTGCGCCTACGGCTGCCCGAGGTGCCGGTGATCCTCGTCACCGGCACCATCGGCGAGGAGCTGGCGGTCGACCTGCTGCGCCGCGGCGTCGCCGACTTCGTGCTCAAGGACCGCATGGCGCGGCTGATCCCGGCCATCGAGCGCTGCCTCGAGGACGTGCAGCGGCGGCGCGAGGCCGCGCGTGCGGCGCAGGCGCTGGCCGACAGCGAGGCCTTCAACCGCACCATCGTCGGCTCGCTGGGCGACGGCCTGTTCGTCGCCCAGGACCGGCGTTTCGTCTTCGTCAACCCGGCACTGCCGGCGCTGCTGGGTTACGACCGCCTGGACTTCGAGGGCCGCGGCTTCGACGAGACCCTCGCGCCGGAGTCGCTGCCGCTGTGGGACGAGCGTTACCAGGCACGGCTGGCGCCGCCGACACCCGAGCCCGAGCGCCATGACGACGTTGCGCTGCTGCACCGCGACGGCCATCGTGTCTGGATGGAGCTGCGCGCGGCGCGCTTCGAACACCGGGGCCGGCCGGCGGTGCTGGGCCTGCTGCGCGACATGACCGAGCGCCGGCGCATCGTCGCCGAGCTCGAACGCCACCGCCACCACCTGGAGGTGCTGGTCGAGGAGCGCACGCGCAAGGCCGAGGCGGCCAACCGCGCCAAGAGCGCCTTCCTGGCCAACATGAGCCACGAGATCCGCACCCCGCTGAACGCCATCACCGGCATGGTCCATCTGCTGCAGCGCGAGGCGTCGCCGCAGCAGCAGCGTTCGCTGTCGGTCATCGCGCGCGCCGTCGACCACCTGCTGTCGCTGGTCAACGACGTGCTGGACCTGTCCAAGATCGAGTCCGGCAAGCTGACGCTCGAGACGGTGGACTTCGCGCTCGACGAGGTGCTCGAGCGTGCACGCGGCCTCGTCGCCGACCTGGCGGCCGAGAAACACCTGACGCTGTCGGTGGACAACCGTGCCGCTGGCGCCCGGCTGCGTGGCGACCCGACGCGGCTGGCCCAGCTGCTGCTGAACCTGCTGGGCAACGCGGTGAAGTTCACCGACCGCGGCGAGATCCGCCTGACCTGCGCCGTCGACGCCAGCGAGGCCGCCGCACCACGGCTGCTGCTCGAGGTGAGCGACACCGGCATCGGCATCGAGGCCGCGCGGCTGGCGCAGCTGTTCGCGCCTTTCCAGCAGGCCGACAGCTCGACGACGCGGCGCTTCGGCGGCACCGGCCTCGGGCTGGCCATCTGCCGCCACCTCGTCGAGCTGATGCACGGGCGCATCGACGTGCGCAGCGTGCCGGGCCAGGGCAGCACCTTCTGCATCGAGGTCAGGCTGCAGCGCGCCCAGGACGAGGCCGAGCGTGCGGCGGCACCCGCGCCGGGCATGGACCTGGAGACCCTAGTCCGCCAGCGCCACGCCGGTGCCCGCGTGCTGGTGGCCGAGGACAACGAGATCAACCAGCTGGTCGCCGAAGAGCTGCTGGAATGCGCCGGGCTGGTCGTCGACCTGGTCGGCGACGGCCGGCAGGCCGTCGAGCGCGCGGCGGCCAACGCCTACGCGGCGATCCTGATGGACGTGCAGATGCCGGTGCTCGACGGGCTGCAGGCCACCCGGGAGATCCGCGCCCGCCCCGGCGGCGAACACGTGCCGGTGATCGCGATGACCGCCAACGCCTTCGGCGAGGACCGCGAGGCCTGTCTGGCCGCCGGCATGAACGACCACCTGCCCAAGCCGGTGGCCGCCGAGCGGCTGTACACGCAGTTGCTGCGCTGGCTGCCGGCCGGGGAGACGGCGCGGCCCCGCCGCTGAGACCCCGCGCGCACGCGGGGCCGGGGCTCAGTGGTCGAGCTCGGCGTAGCCCGAGACGATCAGCCAGGCGTCGTGGCGTTCGACACACAGCTCCACCCGGTCCCCCGGGTGCAGATGCGCGAAGTCGGCGCCGGGCGTGCTCTTGGTGACGGTCCATTCGCGCTGGTCGTCGCCGTCGAGGTAGGCCAGCCCGGTACGGGGCAGGATCTCGCGGACGACGGCCCGGACGATCGACGGGTGCGACGCAGTGGACATGCGGTTCTCCTGACGGGGTGTCACCAGCCAGCCGCCACGGCGGCCGGCCTGCCGATTAGGCGCCCGGGCGCCGGTGGGGATTTGATGCAGCCCAAGCCGGGCCGAACCGCGCCCGGCGCGGCGGCCCGGCGCGGGCTGCTGCATCATCGCGCCGGCGGGGCGACCCGACAGCCGCCGGACACGCCACTGTCGCGTCGCTGTCGCCGTCTGTCGTGGCGCTGACGTCGCGCGCCGCCGCCGGGACGGGCAAGCTGAAGCCGTCGATTGCAGGGACACACGATGCTGGTTCAGAAACTGAGGATCCAACGCGGCTGGTCGCAGCAGCAGCTCGCCGAGCTGAGCGGCCTGAGCGTGCGCACCATCCAGCGCATCGAGCGCGGCCAGCCGGCCAGCGCGGAAACCCTGAAATCGCTGGCGTCGGTCTTCGAGATCGACTTTTCAGTGCTGATGCCGGCCGACGCGCCGGCGCCCGAACCGGAGACCGCGATGGCCGCCGAAACCCTGCCCCCGCCCGCCGCCCCGCCCGCCACCACCGCGTCGGCCGACGCCGCCCGCCTCAGCGCCGAGGAACGCCTGGCGCTGCGCCACGTGCGCCGCCTGCGCGCGTTCTACGGCCAGCTGGCGAGCTACGCCGGGGTGATGCTGATGCTGCTGGCGATCAACCTGCTGACGACGCCGGGTTATCTCTGGGTCGTGTGGCCGGCGCTGGGCTGGGGCATCGGTCTGGTGGTTCAGGCCGCAGGCGTCTGGGGCCCGTCTCGTTTCCTCGGCCCGGAATGGGAGCGCCGTCAGATCGAGAAGCGCCTGGGCCGCCCGCTCTGAGCCGTCACCACGGCGTCACGCCGGCCGGCGACGATGCCGGTCCATGCAGACGGCGCCCCCCTCCCCGCCCGACGCCCGAGACGGCGCCGCGGACGGCGTGCCACTGCGGGTGCGCACGGCCTGGATCTCCGACATCCACCTCGGCACGCCCGGCTGCCAGGCGCAGGCGCTGCTCGCCTTCCTGCGTGACCTGGAGTGCGAGACGCTGTACCTCGTCGGCGACATCGTCGACGGCTGGCAGTTGAAGCGCAGCTGGTACTGGCCGCAGGCCCACAACGACGTCGTGCAGAAGATCCTGCGCAAGGCGCGCAAGGGCACACGCGTGGTCTTCGTGCCCGGCAACCACGACGGTTTCGCGCGCCGTTACGTCGAGCTGAGCTTCGGCGGCGTCGAGGTCGTCGAGGACTGCCTGCACGAGACCGCCGACGGCCGCGTGCTGTGGGTCACCCACGGCGACCTGTTCGACGGCATCGTGCAGCACGCGCGCTGGCTGGCCCACGTCGGCGACGCCGCCTACACGCTGGCGCTGGAACTGAACCGCTGGTTCAACCGCGCCCGCGAGCACTTCGGCCTGCCGTACTGGAGCCTGTCGGGCTACCTGAAGCACAAGGTCAAGCGCGCGGTCAGCTACATCGACGACTTCGAGACCGTGCTCGCGCACGAGGCGCGCCGGCGCGGCGCGCACGGCGTCGTCTGCGGCCACATCCACCACGCCGAGATCCGCACGATCGACGGCGTGCTCTATTGCAACGACGGCGACTGGGTCGAGAGCCTGACGGCGCTGGTCGAACACGCCGACGGCCGGCTGGAGATCGTGCGCGGCGGCAAGCGCCTGCAGCTGACGGCGCTGCCGGCGCCCGCCGAGACCCTGCCCGAGGCCGAGCCGGTCGCCTGACGCTGCTCAGGCGGGCAGCGCCTCGGCGATGGCGGCGGCGGCCGCCGGCGCGCGGCGCGAGCGCAGCAATTCGTCGAAGACCTGCAGCACCTCGGCGGCACCGCGGTTGTCCACCCAGCGCACACGCGCCTGGTACTGCGGCAGGCGCTGCAGCAGCTCGGCCATCGCGCCGGGCAGCTCGCGCAGCGAGCCCACCGCCAGCCCCAGGCCCAGCTCGCGCAGCCACTGCACGTTGTAGCGTTCCTGCGGCAGCGTCGACGCGTTCTCGAAGGTCAGCACCGGCAGGCCGAGCTGCACCGCCTCGCTGATCGAACCCGGCCCCGGCTTGCCGACGAAGACGTCGGCCAGCTGCAGCACACGCGGCACGTTCTGCGTGAAACCCAGCGCGACATGCGGCGCCGCGCGGCGCAGCGCCGCCAGCTCGGCCTGCAGCGCGCTGTTGTGGCCGCACAGCAGCACCAGCTGCACGTCGCCCAGCGCGCGCGCGATCTTCAGCATCTGGCGCGAGCCATGGCCGCCGAACATCACCGCGGCCACCGGGCGATCGGGGACCAGCCCGAGCGCGGCACGTTCGGCGCGCCGGTCCAGCGCCTGCGGGTGGTGGAAGGCCGGCCGCAGCACCATGCCCGAGACGTGGTGCAGCCGCGACGCCGGCACGCCGGCGGCGCGCGCCTGCTCGGCCGCGCGCGGCGTGCCGCAGACCAGGTGCTGCTGGACCCGCGGCTCGATCCAGAAGCGCGGCGGGTGGTCGGCCAGATCGGTCATCACGGTGACGAACGGCAGGCCGCTGCAGGTCGCCTGCACCGACTCGGCGAGCACCCGGTTGAAGTTCGGCACCACCGAGACCACCAGGTCGGGCCGGCTGGCCAGCCAGTGGCGGCGCAGCGCGGCGAGCATCGGCCGGTGGGCCAGCCGGATCAGGCCCTGCAGCAGCTTGAGCTCGTGCGCCAGCCCGGCGGTCCAGCCGCGGCGCAGGCGCAGGTTGTAGTAGTCCTCGGGCTCGAAGCCGGTCAGGCGCTGGAAGCTCGCGCCCGGGTCCAGCACGCGCACCAGGTTGACCGGGCGCAGCGTCCACGGCCGGCCCTGTTCCTGGGCCGTCTCCTGCAGCGCCTGCACCGCGGCCCGGTGGCCGCCGCCGGCGTTGAAGTAGACGAGGTCGATCGTCGTCATGGCCGCATGCTGGGGCCGCGGCGTGACGCGGCGGTGACGGTCACGAAAGCGCCACGCGGCGGGCGCAGAGTGGCCACGGGGAGAACACCGACCGATGGACCGTACCACCGACGCCAACGCCACCACCCGCGAAGCCGCCGCCTCCGGCCCCTGGGACCATCCGGCCTGCGAGGCCCTGATCGCCGAGCTGCAGGTGCTGCGCGAGTCGATGCTCGAACACGAGGCCCGGCTGGCGCCGCAGCTGGCCGCCGTCGACCCGGCCTACCGTGCCAGCGCCGCCAACCTCGCGCACTACCTGGCGCTGCGCCGCTACGACCTGCGCCGCGTGCAGCAGCGGCTGGCGGCGATCGGCCTGTCCTCGCTGGGCCGCGCCGAAACCCATGTGCTGGCCAACCTGGACCAGGTGCTGGGCATCCTGCACCGGCTCGTCGGCCACGAAGGGCGCCTGCCCGTCCGGCCCGAGCCCACCGGGCTCAGCGAAGGCGCGCGGCTGCTGGCCCGGCACACCGAGGCGCTGCTGGGCGCCGCACCGGCCGAACGCAGCGCCCGCATCATGGTCACGCTGCCCGGCGAGGCGGCCCACGACGACGCGCTGGTGGCCGCGCTGGTGGCCGCCGGCATGGACATCGCGCGCATCAATTGCGCCCACGACGACGCCGCGGCCTGGGTCGCGATGGCCGCGCGCGTGCGCCACCACGCCCGGCGCTGCGGCCGGCCGGTGCGTGTGCTGATGGACCTGGGCGGCCCGAAGCTGCGTACCGGCGCGCTGCGCGCCGGGCCGGCGGTGGTGCACCTGAAACCCGAACGCGACGCGCTCGGCCGTGTCGTCCAGCCGGCGCGCCTGGGCCTGCGCGCTGCCGGTGACGGCGCCGAGCTGCCCGGCGCCGCGCTGACGCTGGCCGTCGAGCGCGACTGGCTGGAAACGCTGGACGTCGGCGACCGCGTCGAGCTCGTCGACACGCGCGGCCGCCCGCGCCGCCTGCGGGTCGCCGAACGAGCCGCAGCCGGCGTGCTGCTGGAATGCCGCCGCAGCCTGTGGCTCGCCGACACGACCGACATCCGGCGTGCCGGCGACACGCACGGCGCCCGGCTGCAGGCGCTGCCGCGCGAGCCCGGGGCGCTGTGGCTGCAGCGCGGCACGCGGCTCGTGCTGCAGCCCGAGCGCGACGGCCACCCGGCCGACCCCGGCGCCACGCCGCCGGCCATCGGCTGCACGCTGCCGCAGGCGCTGGCCCAGGTGCGCAAGGGCGACCGCGTCTGGTTCGACGACGGCCATCTGGGCGGCGTCGTGCGCCGCAGCGGCACGCGCAAGGTGGAAGTCGAGATCACCCACGCCCGCGACGGCGGCCAGAAGCTCGGTGCCGACAAGGGCATCAACCTGCCCGACACCGAGCTCGACCTGCCGGCGCTGACGGCGCAGGACCTCGCCGACCTGCCGACGGTGGCCGCGCACGCCGACCTCGTCGGCCTGTCGTTCACGCAGTCGGCCGCCGACGTGCAGGCGCTGCGCGCCGCGCTCGCCGCCCTGCCCGGCCCGTCCCCGGCGCTGATGCTGAAGCTGGAGACGCGGCGCGGCTTCGAGGCCCTGCCCGAGATCCTGCTGGCGGCAATGGCCGGCCCGGCGGCCGGCGTGATGATCGCGCGCGGCGATCTGGCGGTGGAGTGCGGCTTCGAACGCCTGGCCGAGGTGCAGGAGGAGATCCTCTGGGCCTGCGAGGCCGCGCACCTGCCGGTGGTCTGGGCCACGCAGGTGCTCGAGGGCCTGGCCAAGACCGGCCAGCCCAGCCGCGCCGAGATCACCGACGCGGCGATGGCCGGCCGCGCCGAATGCGTGATGCTCAACAAGGGCCCGCACGTCGTCGACGCGATCCGCACGCTCGACGACATCCTGCGCCGCATGCAGGCCCACCAGGACAAGAAGCGGCCGCTGCTGCGCGCGCTGAAGTCCTGGGGCGCACCGGCGGTGGCGCCGCAGAAGCGGCCGCGGATGGTGCAGGTCAAATGACCGCCGGCGCTCGCGCCGGACAATCGCAGCCCGCGGCGGGCCGGCCCTCATCCCGGCCGACGGCCGAGCATCGATGGGCCCGCTTCAACACAACAGCCACGTCCTGTATCGCGTCGTCGAGGTCGTCCGCGGCGCCGACGGCCGGCTGCAGAAGATCCACGCCGCCTACCACGCCGACCTGGCCTACGTGCGCCGGCACGCGGCCTTCGTCGCCGAACGCACGCAGGCCGCGCGGCTGTACATCGCCGACCACACCGGCCAGGTCGTGCAGCGGCTGATCTGAGGCCGCACCGCCAGGCCGGCGAAGCGGCCTTGCGCTAGAGTCGCGGCCGCATCCGCGTGTCGCGGGTGCGGCAGCAGGACGACCTCGCTGAACCGGTTCGCAGGGGACGGCCCCGACACGCATGGAGTGCGTATGAACTGGTCTGCAACGATGTCGCCCACCACCCGCCGCGTGGTCCAGGCGATCCTGTACGAAATCGGCGCCGTGTCCTTCGTCGGGCCGGCGCTGAGCTGGGGCTTCGACCAGCCGGTGGGCGAGTCGCTGGCGCTGGCGCTGCTGATGTCGGCCATCGCGCTGGGCTGGAACTACGTCTTCAACGGGCTGTTCGAGGCCTGGGAGGCGCGCCAGGCGGTCAAGGGCCGCTCGGCCCGGCGCCGGCTGGTGCACGGCATCGGCTTCGAGGGCGGCCTGGCGATCCTGCTGGTGCCGCTGGCCGCCTGGTGGCTGCAGACGACGCTGCTCGCCGCGCTGCTGGCCGAGATGGTGCTGCTGGCCTTCTTCTTCGTCTACGCGATCGTGTTCACCTGGGCCTTCGACCGGGTGTTCGGGCTGCCGCGCTCGGCCGGCGGCGCGGCCTGAGGCGCCGCCGCCATGACCACCCGAGCCGGCCCCTCGTCCCTCCCCGTCGACTGACAAGGTGGCCGCAGCGCGACGCGTGTCACAGGCCGGCAGGACCTCGCCCCCTATACTGAGGGTTCGTTTTGTGTGCGTTTGCAACAGATGGCGCACCCTTCCGGCGACCCAGTGCCGACAGCGCCCAATCACCCAGAGAGAAGAACGACATGTCGAAGCTGCTTGACCTGATGCGAAAACTCGGAAGTGATGCCGCGCTGAACAGCGAATACGAAAAGGACCCGCAAGCGGTGATCCGCCGTTTCGGCCTGTCGGCGGAGGAAGGCGCGGCGCTGCTGGCGAAGGACTACGAGGCGATCAAGCGTCTCACCGGGCTGAAAGATGGGCAGTACACCATCAACCACACCGTACGCGCCTACGACCAGTAGCCTGACGCGAGCGTCGAGCACCTCCATGCGCCGCTGCCGGTCCGCCGCAGCGCTTTGGCTCGCGCTCGCGGGCCTGCCGGCGTTTGCCAACGGAGCGCTGGAGCCGCAGGTGGCCGAGATCGAGCGCCTGGGCGTTGCCGCCGACTGGCGCGACACCAACGCGAAGATCCAGGCGTTGTCGCCGCAGCTTCCGGCGCTGAGCCCGGAACAGCGCCAGCGGGTGGAGTTCGTGCGCCTGCGCATGCTGGTGGTGTCGGGCGACGAGCGCCTTGCGATCAACGGCTTCAACGCACTGCTGAAGGAGCCGCTGCCCCCGCCGCTGCGCGCACGAGCGTACGCCACCGCGATCAGCGCGGCAGCGAACGTCGAGGAGTGGACGCAGGCCTTCACATGGCTCGACGAGGCGCTCTCCCATCTGAGCGAGGCGCCGCAAGAGTCCGCCAGCCTGCTGGGCGTCGCCAGCTACCTGCACACGCTGGTCGGGGAGCCCGAGCGGGCGCACGAGCTCGCGATGCGCGCGCTGAACCTGGTCGAAAAGGGCACCGATCAACGCGCCCGATGCGTCGCGCTGAGCGACGTCGCGATGTCCGAGGACCATCGGCACCGCTATCGCGAGGCCGAACGCTGGCGCCGGCGCCAGATCGAGGCCTGCAAGCTCGCGGGCGACAGGATCTTCACCGCCAATGCCAAGTACGGCATCGCGAAGATGGCCGCGGCACAGGGACGCCACGTCGAGGCCGCGGCATGGGCCGAGCAGGCGCTGGCGGAGTTCGGCAGTGCCGGCTTCACCGTCGGCGAGTGGACCGCGCGGGTGATGCTCGCCGGCAGCCTGGTCGGGGCGGGCCGCGACCTCGAGCGCGCCGAACGGCTGCTGACCGACACCCTGCGCCACTACCGCGGCCTGAAGCACCAGAACGCGATTGCCGAAACCGAACACCACTTGGCGCTGCTGGCCGAGAAGCGCGGCGACCCCGCCGGCGCGCTGGCGCACTACAAGCAGGCCAGCGAGGCGACCGCGAAAGCCGAGAGCGATGCACGCCAGCGCCGGGTGGCCTTCCTGCAGGTGCAGTTCGACACCCGCCTGAAGGAGCAGCAGATCGCGCTGCTGGAAGCCGAGAAGCAAGTGGCCGCGCTGCAGGTCACCGCCGCGCAGCGCCGGCAGTGGCTGCTGTGGGTCGGCGTCGGCGGGCTGGCGCTGGTCGCGATGCTGCTGACGCTGCTGCTGCGGCGTGCGTTCGTCGAGCGCCGGCGCTACCGCTGGCAGTCCGAGCACGACGGCCTGACCGGCCTCTACAACTACCAGCAGGTGCGCAAGCTCGGCGAGGCGGCGTTCGCCGCGGCACGCCGACGCGGGCAGCCGTTCACCGCGATAGTCGCCGACGTCGACCGCTTCAAGGGCGTCAACGACCACTTCGGGCACGCCGCCGGCGACGCGGCGCTGCGTTCGCTGGGCGGGTGGATCGCCGAGGTGGTGGGCGCGCGCGGCATCGCCGGGCGCAGCGGCGGCGACGAGTTCACGATCCTGCTGAAGGACGACGCGGCGCAGGCCGAGGCGCTGCTGCGGCAGCTGCGCGAGCGCATCGAGCCGATCGAGGTGTTCGGCAAGACCGTGCACTTCAGCATCAGCTCCGGCGTCTGCGAAGCCGGCGAGGGCATCGAGACCTTGGAGCAGCTGGTGCACGAGGCCGACCAAGCCCTGTATCGCGCCAAGCACAGCGGGCGCAACCGCATCGTGCGTGCCGGCGGCGACGAGCCCCCCAAGAGCCGGCAGGCCGGCCTGGTGGTGGTGGGCAGCGGCATCGATTTCGGCCGCCACGCCAGCGAGCGCTGCCTGTCCGAGATCCGCGAGGCCGAGGTCGTGTTCTGCCTGGTGAATCCGGTCGCGCTGGCGATGATCTGCAGTTTCCGTCCGGACGCGATCAACCTCGGCGTGCACTACGCCCCCGGCAAGGACCGGCGCGAGACCTACCGCGAGATCGACGACCGGATCATGGCCGAGGTTCGTGCCGGCCGGCGCGTCTGCGCGGTGTTCTACGGCCACCCGGGCGTGTTCGCCGACGTGCCGCATCGCGTGGTGCGCCAGGCGCGTGCTGAAGGCATCCCGGCGCGCATGGAGCCGGGCATCTCGGCCGAGGCCTGCCTGTACGCGGACCTCGGGCTGGACCCGGGCCGGCGTGGCGTGCAGTCGATGGAGGCCACCCATCTGATGGTCTACGACCGCCAGCTCGACAGCGCCGGCCTGGTGCTGCTGTGGCAGGTGGCCCTGGCCGGCGACCTGAGCTGCACGCGTTTCCACGCCGAGCGCGACGGGCTGAAGGCGCTGGTGGACCGGCTGCTGCGCTGGTATCCGCCGGAGCACGAGGTCATCCTGTACGAGGCGGCGTGGCTGCCGATCGAGCAGCCGCGCATCGAGCGCCTGGCCTTGCGCGACCTGCCCGACGCGCGGTATGCCGAGTACACGACGCTGGTGATCCCGCCGCTGGGCCCGCTCGAACCGGCCCCGGCCGTCATGACGTCCGAGCCGCGCGCAACCGCGGACAGCCCCACCGAGGCCTGCTGAGCACGCGGCGCCGGCCGCCGCGGCCGTGCCGCCCGGCCGGCCGATCCCGTGCAGAAGTCACTGCGCCCCGCGGCGCGCGCGGCGCCGCGCCGTGCCGAGCGGCGTGCCGCACAGGATGATCCGGGGTCGCCGGGCGCCGAGGGTGCCGCGCCGGGCCCCTTTTCTGCGCCGCCCCGCACCCAACCGATGAACGCCCCCGATGCCCCGCCCGGCGCCGGCACGGCCAGCGGCCGGGCCCATGCCCTGCCGCTGCGGCTGCTGCTGCGTTTCGCCGATCCGGTCTTCGAGCAGCGCTTCGTGCGCCACTACGTCGCCTATTACTTCCGCTTCGCCCAGGCCAGCCTGGTGCTGGGGCTGGTGCTGGTCATCGGCGACTACCTCGTCGACCTCGTCGTGCACCACGGCGGCGGCGCCAACCTGCTGCGCCTGACACTGGCCGTGCCGGTGCTGCTGGCCGGGCTCGGCTACTCGCTGCAGCCGCGCTGGCGCCGCCACTGGCAGCCGGTGATGGCCGGCTTCATCGTCACCGCGGCGCTGTGCCTGTTCCTGATACTGGTGCGGCTGGACGCCGAAGGCGGCGCCGGGCTGACGTCCTGGGTCGGGGTGCTCAACTTCACCTTCCTGCAGTTCTATTGCTTCGTCGTGCTGGGCGTGCAGTTCCGCCACGCGCTGGTCTCGGGCCTGCTGATCCTGGCGGCCTTCGAGTACGCGCTGTGGCAGCACGCCGGCCTGCCGGCGCCCGAGGCGGCGTACGGCACCTACCACGTGCTGACGGTCTTCGTGCTGGCCGCTGGCATCGGCTGGTGGCGCGAGTACGTGCTGCGGCGCGAGTTCATGGCACGCGCCGCGCTCGACGACTCGCGCGCCGCCGCCGAGCTGCGGGCCCAGCTGCTGGCGCACTACGACGAGATCACCGGCCTGCCCAACCGCCGCCTGTTCGGGGAGCTGGCCGTCGCGGCGCTGGAGCGCGCGCGCCGCACCGGCACCGGCTGCGCCGTGCTGCACGCCCAGATCGACCGCTTCGGCAGCGTCACCGACGTCTACGGCCGAGGCCAGGGCGACGCGGTGCTGAACGTCGTCGCCCAGCGCGTGCGCACGACGATCCGCGGCGGCGACCTCGCCGCCGTCGGCACGGCAGGCGACGAGTCCGGCGTCGTGGCGCGCCTGGGTGACAACGCCTTCTCGGTGCTCGTCACCGATCTGGACAGCCAGCAGCGCGCCTCGGCGGTGGCGCAGCGGCTGCAGGCGGTGATCGGCCAGGCCATCGAGGTCGACGGCGCGCCGCCGGCGCAGCCGCTGCTGCTGTCGGCCAGCGTCGGCATCGCGATGTTTCCAGGCGACGCGCAGGACGTGGCCGGCCTGATGCGCTGCGCCGAGCTGGCGGCCCGCGCGGCACGGGCGGCCGGCGGTGCGCAGCACGCGTTCTTCGACGCCGAGCTCAACGCCCGCTCGCGCGCGCGGGCGCTGCTGGAAGCCGAGCTGCGCCAGGCCCTGGAGGCCGGCCAGTTCGTGCTGCACTACCAGCCCAAGGTCGACGTGCGCAGCGGGCGCATCGTCGGCGCCGAGGCCCTGGTGCGCTGGCAGCACCCCGGACGCGGCCTCGTCGAGCCGGGGCGCTTCATCCCGCTGGCCGAGGAGATCGGGCTGATCCTGGCGCTGACCGAGCAGGTGCTGCAGGCCGCGTGCAGCAGCCTGCGCCGCTGGGCCGATGCCGGCCGCCGGCCGCTGCCGCTGTCGGTCAACCTGCCGGCCAGCAGCCTCGCCGACCGCCGGCTGCCCGGCCGCCTGGGCGAGCTGACGCGCGCCCACGGTCTGGCCCCGTCCAGCCTGGTGCTGGAACTCACCGAGACGATGCTGATGCACGACGTGGACGCGGCCATCGAGGTGCTGGGCGAGCTGAAGGCGCGCGGCTTCGGGCTCTCGCTGGACGACTTCGGCACCGGCTACTCGTCGCTGAGCCACCTCAAGCGCCTGCCGATGAGCGAGCTGAAGATCGACCGCGCCTTCGTCACCGACGTCGCGCAAGGCGGCCCCGACGCGGCGCTGGCCGTGGCGATCATCACGCTGGGCAAGGAGCTCGGCCTGCAGGTCGTGGCCGAGGGCGTGGAGACGCCGGCGCAGTCGGCCTTCCTGAAGGCGCGGGGCTGCACGCTGCAGCAGGGCTATCTGTTCTCGCGGCCGCTGCCGCGCGAAGACTTCGAGCGCCTGCTCGACGAGGGCTGCGGCCCCCGGGTCGCGCACGCCAGCGCGGCCTGAGCCGGCGCCAGCGGCACCGACGTGAAAACGCCCCGCCACAGGATGTGGCGAGGCGTCGGTGTTGGCATCGGCCATGCCGGGTGACGGGTTCCCGTGAGTCGCCCAGTGTCGCGACCGGTTTCGCACGCCGATGCCGGCATTGTGGGCGGCCCGTGTGTCGGCCGTGTGTCAGCGGCGGCCGTTCAGGGCTGCCAGCGGCCGCGCTGGTGCACCAGCACGCGCTCGCCGCGCGTGACCAGCAGCTCGCCGGACTCGGAGACGCGGTAGACGGTGTCGCCGTTGCGGAACTCCCAGCCGATGAAGCGGCAGGGCGTGACGCCGTCGGCGCAGCGCGTGTGCAGCGCGCGGCCGTCCAGCGTGATGCCCAGCCCGCTGCGGCGGCTGACACCGTGGTAGCCGACCTCGGTGCACGCGACCTCGCCCTCCGGGCAGCGCGGCTCGATCGTCACGCGGTAGCCCGGCGTCAGCAGCGTCTGCGCGGACACGCCGACCGCCATGCAGCCGGCCGCGCCGGCGAGCGCGGCGGCGACAGCGGGGCGGTGAAGGCGTTTCATGGCGGGCCGGCGGCACCACTGTAGCGCCGCCGGCCCGGGGCCTCAGCGCTGCGCCGGACGGGCCGACGGCGGCACGGCCATGTGCTCGTCGACGGCGTCGAGCACGGCCTCGGGCTCCTGCGCCTGGGCCACGGTCTCGCCGTCGAGCTGGCGGCGCATGCGTTCGCCGTCCAGGCCGCCGGTCCACTTGGCGACGACCAGCGTCGCGACGCCGTTGCCGATCAGGTTGGTCAGCGCACGCGCCTCGGACATGAAACGGTCGATGCCCAGGATCAGCGCCAGCCCGGCGACCGGCACGTGGCCGACGGCCGACAGCGTGGCCGCGAGCACGATGAAGCCGCTGCCGGTGACGCCGGCGGCGCCCTTGGAGGTCAGCAGCAGCACCAGCAGCAGCGTCAGCTGCTGGGTCAGCGTCATCGGCGTGTCGGTGGCCTGGGCGATGAAGACCGCGGCCATCGTCAGGTAGATCGAGGTGCCGTCGAGGTTGAACGAGTAGCCCGTCGGGATCACCAGGCCGACGACCGACTTGCGCGCGCCCAGGTTCTCCAGCTTGGCCATCATGCGCGGCAGCACCGACTCCGACGACGAGGTGCCGAGCACGATCAGCAGCTCTTCCTTGATGTAGCGGCAGAACTTCCAGACCGAGAAGCCGTGCGCGCGCGCGATGGCGCCGAGCACGACGAAGATGAACAGCAGGCAGGTGGCGTAGAAGGTGGCCATCAGCGCGCCCAGCGAGGCCAGCGTGCCGATGCCGTACTTGCCGATCGTGAACGCCATCGCGCCGAACGCGCCGATCGGCGCGACCTTCATGATGATGCCGACGATGCCGAACAGCACGTGGCTGGTCTTCTCGATGAACTCGAAGACCATCGAGCCGCGGCCGCCGAAACGGTGCAGCGCGAAGCCGAACAGCACCGAGAAGAACAGCACCTGCAGGATCTCGCCCTTGGCGAAGGCGTCGACGACGGTGGTCGGGATCACGTGCAGCAGGAAGTCGACCGTGCCCTCCATCTTGCCGGGGCCGGTGTAGGCCGCCACGGCCGCGGTGTTCAGCGTCGCCGGGTCGACGTGCATGCCGACGCCGGGCTGCACGATGTTGATGATGACCAGGCCGATGACCAGCGCGATCGAGCTGACGATCTCGAAGTACAGCAGGGCCAGGCCACCGGTGCGGCCGACCTGCTTCATGTCTTCCATGCCGGCGATGCCGACGACGACGGTGCAGAAGATGATCGGCGCGATGATCATCTTGATCAGCTTGATGAAGCCGTCGCCCAGCGGCTTCATCGCGGCACCGGTTTCCGGCCAGAAGTGGCCTAATGTGATGCCAACGGCAATTGCAATAAGTACTTGTACGTACAGGGAACGGTAAAAGGGTCGATTAGCGCTGTTCGAATTCACTGACATCTCCCCGCAACGACAACTCGCGCGGAAATGTCATTGTCGCATTAGGGCATTCCCGAATCGTGGAAACCCTGAATGCGACGTTCCTGCGAACGAATGCGCGGGCGGTGGACGCCGCCGGCCGGAAGCCTCAGCGGCAGCGGCAGCCCAGGCGCCGCATCAGCGCGCGGGCTTCGGCGCGGCTGGACTCGGCGTGCTCGCCGCGCAGCACGCCGTGCTCGTCGAAGTGGCGCGCCTCGAGCAGCGGGATCAGCGCCGCCAGTTCGTCCGGCGCGACTCCGACCAGCAGCACCTCGGGCAACCCGGCCAGCGCCTGCTTCAGGCGGCGGGCGATCACGCGGTACTCCAGCGGGTGCAGCAAGGCCTCCCCGCAGTCCATGTCGCCGAGGCGGCGGGCGAGGTCGAGGACGTAGAGACGGCGGGCGGCAAGTGCGGTCATCGGGGCGGGGCCGGGTGGCAGGAGATCGGCCGTTAGGATGGCGCAGCAGGCCCGCCTGCGATCGGTGCAAGAACGGGCGACAAGCCCTTCACTTCGTGCTCAAGCCGCGCGGCGTGTCGCCGCTCGGCACCAACGGGGGACGGCAAGCCCCCGCAGCGGCACCGCATCCCCTCCCGATCGGGGTTCGTCGGGGGGCTGTCACGGCGGATGGCCTGCGCCGCGTTACGCTCACGCACCACGTCCACCCTGCCCGCCATGTTCGTCACGCGCGTCCCCACGACCCCGATCGCCGGCATGAAGCCCGGCACCAGCGGCCTGCGCAAGAAGGTCGCCGAATTCGCCCGCCCGCACTACGTCGAGAACTTCGTGCAGTCGGTGTTCGACGCCGTGCGCCCGCCCACGGGCTTCGCCGGGCTGACGCTGGTCGTCGGCGGCGACGGCCGCTTCCACAACCGCGAGGCGATCCAGACGGTGATCCGCATGGCCGCGGCCAACGGCTTCGCCCGCGTCGTCGTCGGTGCCGGCGGCATCCTGTCGACGCCGGCGGCGTCCTGCGTGATCCGCGCCCACCAGGCTTTCGGCGGCCTGATCCTGTCGGCCAGCCACAACCCCGGAGGGCCCGACGGCGACTTCGGCATCAAGTTCAACACCGCCAACGGCGGCCCGGCGCCCGAGCGCGTCACCGACACGATCCACGCCCGCACGCTGGCGATCACCGAATACCTGACGGTCGACGCCGACGACCTCGACCTCGACACCCCGGGCACGCGCACGCTGGGTTCGCTGGCCGTCGAGGTCGTCGACCCGGTGGCCGACTACCTGGCACTGATGCAGCGCCTGTTCGACTTCGACGCGCTGCGCGCCTTGTTCGCCGGCGGCTTCCGGCTGCGCTTCGACGCGATGCACGCCGTCACCGGGCCGTACGCGCACGCGATCTTCGAACGTGAACTCGGCGCGCCGGCCGGCACGGTGATCCACGGCACGCCGCTGCCCGACTTCGGCGGCCACCACCCCGACCCCAACCTCGTGCACGCCAAGGCGCTGTACGACGAGATGATGGGCGCCGACGCGCCCGACCTCGGCGCCGCCTCCGACGGCGACGGCGACCGCAACCTGATCATCGGCCGCGGCATCTTCGTCTCGCCGTCGGACTCGCTGGCGATGCTGGCGGCCAACGCGCGCTGCGCACCGGCCTACGCCCAGGGCCTGGCCGGCGTCGCGCGCTCGATGCCGACCAGCGCCGCCGTCGACCGCGTCGCCCAGGCGCTGGGCATCCCCTGCCACGAGACGCCCACCGGCTGGAAGTTCTTCGGCAACCTGCTCGACGCCGGCCGCATCACGCTGTGCGGCGAGGAGAGCGCCGGCACCGGCAGCGACCACGTGCGCGAGAAGGACGGCGTCTGGGCCGTGCTGCTGTGGCTGAGCATCCTCGCCAAGCGTCGCCAGAGCGTGCGCGAGATCGCCGAGGCGCACTGGGCCACCTACGGCCGCCACTACTACACCCGCCACGACTACGAGGACGTCGAGGTCGAGGCCGTGCACGGCCTGCTCGACGCGCTGTCCGATCGCCTGCCGCGCCTGCCCGGGCTGACGATCGCCGGCCGCCGCATCGTGCTCGCCGACGACTTCGCCTACACCGACCCGGTCGACGGCAGCGTCTCGCGCCACCAGGGCCTGCGCATCGGTTTCGGCGACGGCTCGCGCATCGTCTACCGGATGTCGGGCACCGGCACCAGCGGCGCGACGCTGCGCGTCTACATCGAACAGTACGAGCCCGACCCGGCACGCCACGGGCTCGATCCGCAGGCGGCGCTGGCGCCGCTGATCACCCTGGCCCGCGACATCGCGGGCATCCCGGCGTGGACCGGCCGCGAAGCGCCGGACGTCATCACCTGAGACCTCTCTCCATGCGTTTTCCCCGTCGCAGCGGCGTGCTGCTGCACCCCACTTCCCTGCCCGGCCCGCACGGCTCGGGCGACTTCGGCGCCGGCGCCTACCACTTCGTCGACTGGCTGGCCGTCGGCGGCCAGAAGCTCTGGCAGATCCTGCCGCTGGGCGGCATCGGCCCGGGCAATTCGCCGTACATGAGCAGCTCGGCCTTCGCCGGCAACGTGCTGCTCGTCGACCTCGACGACCTCGCGCAGCACGGCTGGCTGGAGCCGGGCGAGCTGGCGCCGCCGCCCGGCGCTGACGAGCACCAGGTGAACTTCGAGGCCGTCGTGCCGTTCCGAATGGACCGGCTGGCGCGCGCAGCGGGCCGTTTCGCCGCCTCGGCGAGCGCCGCCGACCGCGCCGACCTGGCCGAGTTCAAGGCCGCCAACGCCGACTGGCTGGACGACTACGCGCTGTTCATGGCGCTGGCCGAAACCCACCCGGGCCGCTGGACCGAGTGGCCGGCGCCGCTGGCGCGGCGCGAGAAGAAGGCCCTGGCCGCGGCGCGCCAGCAGCACGGCGAACGCGTGGACTTCTGGACCTTCTGCCAGTGGCGCTTCTTCCGCCAGTGGGGCCGGCTGCGCGCCTACGCCCACACCCGCGGCGTGCAGATCGTCGGCGACGCGCCGATCTTCATCGCCCACCACAGCGCCGAGGTCTGGGCGCGGCCGGAGCTGTTCATCCTCGATGAACGCGGCGAGCCCAGCGTCATCGCCGGCGTGCCGCCCGACGGCTTCTCGGCCACCGGCCAGCGCTGGGGCAACCCGCTGTACCGCTGGGAGGCGCACGCTGCCGAAGGCTTCGCCTGGTGGATCCAGCGCATCAAACGCGGCTTCGAGCTCGTCGACCTGCTGCGCATCGACCATTTCCGCGGCTTCGCGGCCTACTGGGAGATCCCGGCCAGCGAGCCGACGGCGGTCAACGGCCGCTGGGTGCCGGCACCGGGCGAGGCGCTGTTCGAGGCCATCGCCGCGGCGCTGGGCGAGCTGCCGGTCATCGCCGAGGACCTGGGTGTCATCACGCCCGACGTCGACGCGTTGCGCAAGCGTTTCGCCTTCCCCGGCATGCGCATCCTGCAGTTCGCCTGGGGCGAGGACATCAACGCCGAGCGCCGTTTCCTGCCGCACCGCTACGAGCCCGACACCGTCGTCTACACCGGCACGCACGACAACGACACGACCGTCGGCTGGTACGCCAGCGCCAGCGAGGCCTCGCGCAACCACCTGCGCGAGTACCTGGCCACCGACGGCCGCACGCCACACTGGGACCTGATCCGCTGCGCCTGCGCCAGCATCGCCGACACCGCGATCTACCCGATGCAGGACGTGATGGGCCTGGACGGCCGCCACCGGATGAACTTCCCCGGCACCGGCCGCGGCAACTGGGGCTGGCGCTTCGTCTGGAGCGACGTGCCCTCCGAAGCCGCAACGAGGCTGCACCGCATGGCCCAGCTCTACGACCGGTTATGACGGCCCCCGGCCGCCTGGCGGCCGCCCCCCGAGGGGGCTCCGAGCCCGACCGGGCGACCCGGATCGGGTTCGGCACGCTTGCCTACGCCGCTCCCCCTGAGCGCCTGCGGCGCTCGGTCCCCGAGGGGCTGGCCGCTGCGTGCAGCCTGCGGCGAGAAGTTCCAGTGCAGGACGCACGATGACATTCCCGCCGCTCGGCCGCCTGGGCCACCACCGGCTGGCCGACGGCCGTTCGGCCTTCCGTGTCTTCGCGCCGGAGAAGCTGGCGCTGCGCATCGTCTTCGACGACGGCCGCGCGCCGCTGGTGCTGCACAGCGACGCGCTGGGCTACTGGAGCGCGGCCACCGAGGCGCTGCCGGCCGGCACGCGCTACCGCGTCGAGGTCGACGGTGCCGCCTGGCCCGACCCGGCTTCGCGCAGTCAGCCGGACGGCGTGCACGGGCCGAGCGAGGTCGTCGACATCGCCCCGGCGGCCAGCCCCGGCTGGCGCGGCGTCGAGATCGAGGACGCGGTGATCTACGAGCTGCACGTCGGCACGTTCACGCCCGAAGGCACGCTGGTGGCAGCCACCCAGCGCCTGGGCCATCTGGCGGGCCTGGGCGTCAACGTCGTCGAGCTGATGCCGCTGGCGGCCTTCCCCGGCGAACGCAACTGGGGCTACGACGGCGTGCAGCCGTTCGCGCTGCACGCGGCCTATGGCTCGTGGGCCGAGCTGCGGCAGTTCATCGAGCAGGCGCACGCCCTGGGCATCGCGGTGCTGCTGGACGTCGTCTACAACCACTTCGGGCCCGAAGGCAACTACAGCGGCCGGTTCGCGCCCTACACGCGCGCCGCGGCCACGCCCTGGGGTGCGGCGATCAACTTCGACGGCGAGTACGCCTACGGCGTGCGCGAGTACTTCGCCGAGAACCTGCGTTTCTGGATCGAGGACGTCGGCTTCGACGGCGTGCGCCTGGACGCGGCCTCGGAGATCCACGACAACAGCCCGGTGCCCATCGTGCGCGAGCTGAGCGAGCTGGCGCGCGAGATCGGCCGGCGCCAGCGCCGCACCGTGCTGACCATCGCCGAGCACCTGCGCAACAACGCGCGCGTCACCGCCGCCGACGGCCTGGGCTGCGACGCGCAGTGGAACGACGACCTGAACCACGCGCTGGTGGCCTGGCTGACCGGCGAACGCTGGCGCCACTACGCGAGCTTCGGCCGCTTCGAGGACGTGGTCACGGCGCTGGCGCGCGGCTGGGTGCTCGACGGCACGCGGCTGGACCGCTTTCGCCGCCACTTCACCGGCAGCGACCCGGCGTCGACGCTGCCGCGTGAACACGTCGTGCACGTGCAGAACCATGATCAGGTCGGCAACCGCCCCGGCGGCGAACGCCTGGCGGCGCTGGTCGGCCCCGAGCGCGCGCTGCTGGCCGCAGTGGCGATGTTCGCCAGCCCTTTCGTCCCGATGCTGTTCATGGGCGAGGAATGGGGCGAGACGGCGCCCTTCCTGTTCTTCGAGGACTTCGGCGACCGCCGCGTCGTGCGCGGCGTGCGTGCCGGGCGCCGTGCCGAGAACGGCTTCGTGCCGGGGTTCGACCCGCCCAACCCGCACGCGCGTTCGACCTTCCTCGCCGCCAAGCTGCGCTGGCAGCGCGCCGCGACACCCGAGGGCCGCTTCGTGCTGGAGCGCTACCGCACGCTGATCGCCCTGAAGCGCGCCGGGGACCTGGGCCCACGCGAACGCGGCGCCGTGCAGGTCGCCGGCGACGCGGCGACGAAGCTCGTGCGCCTGGCCGCACCGCGCACGCTGACCTGGCTGAACCTCGGGCCCGACGAGCAGGCCATCGCCGTGCCCGAAGGCTGGACCGAGGTGCTGTGCAGCGCGCCGACACGCACGCCGGGCCGGCTGCCGGGCCATGCGGCGATCGTCTTCCGCGCGGGCGCCTGAGCCCCGGACGGCGGCCGCCGCACGCCGCGATCAGTTGACGACGATCTTCACCGTCGTCGTGGTTGCCGCGCCGCGCGCATCGGCAACGCGCACCGTCACCGCCCAGTTGCCGCGCACCGGCTTGGCCCAGCTCAGGCGGCCGTCCGCGCTCAGCGTCAGGCCGGCCGGCACGCTGCCGCTGAACGCGAAGCTCAGCGCGTCGCCGTCGGGGTCACGCGCCAGCATCTGGACGGAGAAGGCGAGGTTGGCCGTCGTCGTGATGCTGAGGCTGCCCACCGTCGGCGCGCTGTTGGGCTTGCTGACGACGAGGGTCATCGTCGCCACCGAGGACGCACCGGACGGATCGGTGGCACGCACGCCGAGCTTGTAGCTGCCGGCGACCGGCGCCGCCCAGCTCATCAGGCCGGTGCTGCCGATGGTCATGCCCGACGGCACGCCCGAGATCAGCTCGTAGCGCAGCGCATCGCCGTCGGCATCGCTGGCCGTCACCTGGCCGGTCCATCGGGTGCCGGCCACGGCGGTGTAGCTCTTGGCCGTGACGACTGGCGCGCGATTGGCCGGCTTGACGGTCAGCGCGTAGACGCCCGAGGCCGAGCCGCCGGCGTTCGTCGCCGTGACGCGGATGCCGTAGCTGCCGGCCACCGGGGCCGGCCAGCTCAGCACGCCGGCGCTGCTGATCGTCAGCCCCGCCGGCTGGCCGGTGAGCGTGTAGCGGATCGCCACGCCCGACGGCCCGGTGACGCCGGTGGCGGCGCTGAAGGCCGTGCCGACACGGGCGCTGAACGTGCCGCCCGGCACGACCGGCAGCGCGACCTGCTGGGCCTTGACGGTCAGCGAGATGGCGCGCTGGCTCGTCTGGCCGAAGGGATCACGCGCGGCGACCGTCAGCGAGTGGCTGCCCAGCACCGGCGCGCTCCAGGTCACGACGCCGGCCGAGGACACCGTCAGCCCGCTCGGGCCGGAGACCAGCGCGAAGCTCAGCGTGTCGCCGTCGCCGTCGGTCGTCGGCAGCGGCTTCGAGTAGGCGGTGCCGGCCATCGCTTCGGGCAGCGAGGCCGGCAGCGTGTCGGGGGCGCTGTTGACGCGCAGCGAAACGGTGTTGCGCGCCGTCACGCCCGACGGCGAGGTCGCGGTCACGGCGAACGAGATCAGCCCGGCGGAAGCTGGCGCGGTGAAGACCAGCGTGTCGGCCGTGCGGCCGGAGACGATCGTCGCCGCGCTCCCGCTGGCCTGCTGCCAGGCGTAGCTGTAGCCGCTGCCCGACGGCACCGCGGCTTTCAGCGTCGCCGACGCGCCACGGGCCACCAGGCCGGCCTGCACGCCGTTGCTGCCGGTCGTGACGCCGGCCGTCGGCGTGATCGTCACCAGCGGCGCGGCCAGCGTCGCCAGCGAGCCCGAGGCGTCCAGCAGGCCGGCGCCGCAGCGGCCGGCGGTGGTGCAGAAGGTGCCCGCCGGGAACGGCCGCGCGCCCGACAGCAGCGCCGAGCGCACCTGCGCCGGCGTCAGCGACGGCGTGTAGGCCAGCAGCAGCGCCGCGGCGGCCGAGACGTGAGGCGTCGCCGCCGAGGTGCCGGCGAAGTAGCGCGCCGGCGTGTAGCCGACGAAGCTGCTGCTGCCATCGACGCCCGAGGCGATCGTCGGCGTCGTGTCGCAGCCGGCGGTGGCCTGGCGGCACTGGCCGCCGCCCGGCGCGGTGATCGCCACCTGCGACGAGTAGTTCGAGTAGCTCGCCAGGTCGCCGGTGGCCGTGGCCGCGGCCACCGCGATGACGCCGCTGCAGCTGGCCGGCGCGTTGATCGTCGCCGCGCCGTCGTTGCCGGCGGCGGCGATGACGACGATCCCGGCCGCGTTGGCCAGGTTGATCGCGTCCTGCATGTAGCTCGGGCAGCTGGTGCCGCCACCCAGGCTCAGGTTGATGACCTTGGGCCGCACCGACGGTGCCGGGATGCCGGCAAAGCTGCGCCCGGCCAGCCAGGCGATCGCGTCCGAGGTGTCGGACAGCCAGCCGCCGCACTGGCCGAGCACACGCACCTGCTGGATGCGCGCACCCGGCGCGGCGCCGGCGATGCCGTAGCCGTTGTCGGCAATGGCCGCGATCTGCGAGGCCACCGCGGTGCCGTGCCAGCTGCTCGCGCTGCCGCTGCTGGGGCAGGCGTCGCCGGGGTCGGTGGGGTCGGCGTCGCGGCCGCCGCCGTCGGCGCCGGTCGTGGTGTCGGAGACGAAGTCGTAGCCGGCGAACTGGCGGCTCTGCAGGTCCGGATGCGCCGTCATGCCGGTGTCGAGCACCGCGACGACGACGTCGTTGCCGGTCGTGTACGGCCAGGCGGCGACGAAGTTGCCGGCACCGGCCTTGGCCGCAGGCGAGCCCAGCGCCCACTGCATCGAGAAGTAGGTGTCGTTGCTCGTCGCCGCGACGCGCACGTCGGGCTCGGCCGACAGCACTGCCGGGTCCCGTGCCATGCGCAGCGCCATCGCGCGCAGCTCGTGTGCGTCGACGGCGTCGCGGGTCTCGTAGACCGCGGCGCTGGAGCCCGTCGTGCGCAAGGTCTTCAGCCGCACGCCGGCGCGCGTGGCCATCGAGCTGGCACGCTGGGACATCGTCGCGGCCACCGCTTCGGGCGACACGCCAGCGGCCTGCACCACCGGCTTGTAGCGCACGACGATGCGGCCGACGTCCTGGGCCCAGGCGCCACCGGCGCATGCCGCCAGCAGGCCCACGGCCAGGCCACGCAGGATGATCGTTCGGGGAGAGACGGGTCGCTGCATCGGCCGCTCGTGACGTTCGGGACACAAAGGCGCGGCCTGACACCCGGGCGACGGCCCGTGACGGCAACCCCGCTGGCGTAGGCGTTGCCGCCCGTAGCCCGGAAGCTTTGCGTCCCCGGCTTTCGCCGGGTTTGCCCATCGGCCGCCTCGCGGCGGCCGGCTCACGGCCCGGGCGACTGCCCGAGCCGGCGGCGCGAGTGTCTCGCGGCCGCGTCCTGCGCGGAAGCCGTCGGCACCAGCGCGTTCAAAAGAACGCGAAAAACGGCGCACATCCGGCGATCACGCCGCGCCGCGCGTCAGGCCGGCGCCTGACGCTCCACCCAGGCCAGGAAGGCGTCGAGCCAGCCCTGGACGAAACGCCGCGTGCGCTCGTCCGCCAGGCTGCCGTCGACGGCGAAGAACCCGTCCCTGGCCTGCAGATAGACCTCGGGCTGGGTCAGCGTCGGCATCGCCAGGTAGGCGAGCACGTTGCGCAGGTGCTGCTGCGCCAGCGCCGTGCCGATGGCGCCGATCGACACGCCGACGACACCGGCCGGCCTGCCGGCCCAGACGCTCTGGCCGTAGGGCCGCGACGCGTGATCCAGCGCGTTCTTCAGCACGCCCGGGATCGAACGGTTGTATTCCGGCGTCACGAAGATCACGCCTCGGCAGGCGGCGATCCGGGCCTTGAAACGGCGCACGGCCTCGGCGGGAGAGGCGTCGTCGTCCTGGTCGTACAGCGGCAGGTCGCCGATCTCGACGATCTCCAGCTGCCAGGGCGCGGGCGCCATCGTCGCCAGCGCCTGCGCCAGACGGCGGTTGAAGGAGTCGCGACGCAGGCTGCCGACGACCAGACCGATGCGGTGGGATTCGCTCATCGAGGACCTCCAGGTTCAGGCATTGGCCGCATCCGGCGCACGCTGGCGGCGGATGCCCAGCGGCAGCGCCGGAGCGCCGCCGTCCTTGCCGGCGCCGGCGTAGACGGTCAGGTGCGGGTACGGGATCTCGATGCCGCGCTCGTCGAAGGCCCGCTTGAGCCGGCGCAGGAACTCGCGCCGCACCTCCCACTGGGCCAGCGGCGCGACCTTGAAACGCACGCGCAGCGTCACCGCGCTCTCGTCCCAGCGTTCGACGCCGGCGATCTCCAGGTCCTCGAGGATGCGCGCGGCGAAGCGTTCGTCGGCCCGCAGCCCGGCGGCGACCTCGCGCACCACGGCGCAGACCTCGTCGAGGTCCTCGCGGTAGGCGATGCGCAGATCGGCCACCGAGAACGCGAAGTTGCGGCCGCGGTTGGTCACCGTCGTGATCAGGCTGTTGGGCACGAAGTGCACGTTGCCGTCGTAGTCGCGCAGCCGCACGTGGCGCAGCGTCATGTCCTCGACGAGGCCGCCGATGCCGGCGATCTCGACCACGTCGCCGGTGCGCAACTGGTCCTCGAACAGGATGAAGAAGCCGGTGAAGTAGTCCTTGACCAGCGACTGCGCGCCGAAGCCAACGGCGATGCCGACGACACCGGCCGCGCCCAGGATCGGCGCCAGTGAGATGCCGACCTCGGCCAGCACCGTCATCGCCGCCAGCGCGCCGACGACGATGCCGATCAGGTAGCGCGCGACGCGGTTGATGGTGTGGGCGCGCCGCACCGCGTCGCCCTCCAGGCGCTGGCTGAAGCGGGCGTTCATCAGCCGCACCAGGCGCTGCAGCAGCCTCGCCGCCAGCCAGGCGGCCAGCAGGATCAGCACGATGCGCAGGCCCGAACGCAGCGGTTCGTTCCAGCGCCCGAAGTCCAGGTCGCTCAATGCGGCAGTCCACGAGAAATCCACGCGGTTCATCCTCCTTGGGGGGTACGCCTCACGCCGGGCGCGAGCCGACTCTACGGGCAGGGCCAAAGCCCCCACCCGTCGGCCGGCCGGCCGCGGCGCCGGCATCACCCGCGCTCACGCGGCCGGCACTTGCCAGGCAGGCCCGGTCGATGAAAGCATTGGGCAATGCCCGACAACGTCCTGCCTGCCCGCGGCCGCCGCCTCCGCAGCCCGGCCCCGTGCAGGCCCCGCGGCGCCGGGCGCGCGGCGCTGCCGGCGGCCTGGCTCGTCTGCCTCGCGCTCGGCGGCTGCGCCGGCCTGGCGCGCGAGCCCGCAGACCGGCCGGATGCCCAGGCCACCACCGAGCCGGCCGAGTCGGCGCCGGTGCTGGTGCTGCGCGTGGCGGCCCCCGAGACCGTGCGCGCGCTGCTCGAGCAGCAGCTCGACCTCGCCCGCCTGCCGGCACTGGCCCAGGGCCGGCGGCCCTCGGCTCGCGAGGTCGAACGCCTGATTGCCGCCGCCCCGGAGCAGGTGCAGTCGCTGGTCGAGACCGAAGGCTTCTTCACGCCGACGATCACGATCGAACGCTACCCCGGCGACCCGCCGGTGGTGCTGGTGCGCGTCGAGCCCGGCCCGCGGGCCCGGGTTCGCGGCCTGAAGATCGAGATCAACGGCCCGCTGGCCGAGGCGCGTGCGCTTGGCGAAGCCGAGGCCGTCGACGGCGACGCCGCGCTGCGCGAGGACTGGCCGCTGGACCCCGGCGAGCCGTTCCGCAACGAGGAGTGGGCGGCCGCCAAGCGCTCGGCGCTGGCGCGGCTTCGCGCGCTGGGCTACGCACGTGCCGAATGGGTGTCGACGCTGGCCCGCGTGGACGCGACGGCGCACCGCGTCGACCTCGAACTGGTGGCTGACAGCGGGCCGCTGTTTCGCACCGGCGAGCTGCGCATCCGCGGGCTGCAGCGCCAGGACGAGGCCACGGTGCGCAACCTGGCCGGCTTCCGCGCCGGCACGCCGGCCACCGAGAAGCTGCTGCTCGACTTCCAGGAGCGGCTGCAGCGCTCGGGGCTGTTCACGACCGCCTCGGTGCAGCTCGACGCCCGCGCCGAGGACCCCGGCCGGGCGACGATCACCGTGCGCGTGGCCGAACGCGAGATCCAGGAGGCCACCTTCGGCCTCGGCGTCAGTTCCGAGGTCGGGCCGCGCGGCACCGTCGAGCACGTGCACCGCCGCGCCTTCGGCCAGGCGCTGACGGCACGCAACACCTTCGAGCTGGGCCGCGTGCGCCGCTCGTGGACCGGCGAGCTGAGCACCCACCCGCTGCCCGGGCTCTACCGCAACCTCGTCGGCGGCGCCGCCGAGCGCATCGAGTCCTCGACCGACATCGTCTCGTCGGTGCGTGCACGCCTGGGCCGGGCCCAGGAGACGCCGCGCATCGACCGCCTGCTCTACGTCGAGGCCGAACGTTCGGTGCGCCGCCTCGACGACGGCACACGCACCGACGCCGACGCGCTGAGCCTGCACTACCAGGGTGTCTGGCGCCGCGTCGACAACATGCTGCTGCCGACCGAGGGCTGGGTGTTCTCGGGCCAGGTCGGCGGCGGCCGCGCGCGTTCGGACCCCGGCGGCACCGGCCCCTTCGTGCGCGCCTGGGGCCGGCTGGCCGTCTACCAGCCGCTGGGCCGCTGGTACGGCACGCTGCGGCTGGAAGCCGGCGAGGTCTTCGCGCGTGACGACGTGCTGCCGCCGGAGTCGCTGCTGTTTCGCGCCGGCGGCGACGGCTCGGTGCGCGGCTACGAGTACCGTTCGCTGGCCCCGACCGACAACGGCATCGTCTCCGGCGGCAAGGTGATGGCCACCGCCAGCGCCGAGATCGCCCGGCCGATCCTGGCGCGCCTGCCGCAGCTCTGGGGCGCGGCCTTCGTCGACGCCGGCCGCGCCGCCGATCGCTGGCAGGGATACCGACCGGCGGTCGGTTACGGCGTCGGCCTGCGCCTGCGCAGCCCGATCGGCCCGCTGAGCGTCGACGTCGCACGCGGCCACGAGACCGGCAACGTGCGGCTGCACCTGAGCGTCGGCGTGACCTTCTGACGATGACCGGACCCGCCTCTTCCACCACCAACGCCGCCAGCGCCGCGCCGCCGCGACGCCGCCTCGCCGCGTGGCTCGCCGCCGCCGCCGCGCTCACCGTCGCCGCCGGAGCCGGCGCGGCCTGGGTCTGGAACACCGAAGCCGGCTGGCGCTGGCTGCTCGCGCGCGTGCCGGGGCTGGAAGTCGACACGATGCAGGGCCGGCCGGTGGCCGGCGGCTTCGCCGTGCGCGAGCTGCGCTGGCAGGGTGCCGACGGCGCCCGGCTGCGCGTCGAGAACCTCGCCTGGCGGGATCTGTCGTGGCACTGGCGGCCGCACGCCGGCGCCTGGGCGGGCATCGTGCTCGACACGCCGAGCGCGTCGCGCGTCGAATGGACCGCCGGCACGGCCGCACCCGAACCGGCACCGGCGCGGCGCCGCGCGCCCGAGGACCTGCGCCTGCCGCTGGCGCTGGAGATCCGCTCGCTGGCCGTCGGCGCGCTCGAGATCGGCGGCGCGCCGCCGCTGTCCGACCTGCGCGCCGACCTCGCGCTCGGCGCCGAAGGCGGCGCGCTGCACCGCCTGGGACGGCTCGAACTCGCCTGGCCCGGTGGCCGCGCACGCGCCAGCGCCAGCGTCGGCACCGACGGCGAACGCCGCGTGCAGGCCCGCGTCGACGCAGCCGCCGCGCCCGGCGCCGCCCTGCCCTGGACCGCGGCGCTGGACGCCAGCGGCAGCATCGCCCGGCTGCAGCTGGCGGCCACGCTGGCCGGCGACGGCGGCGCGCGGCTGGACGCGAAGGCCGCCGTCGCGCCGTTCGCGCCGTGGCCGCTGGAGTCGCTGCAGGCCTCGACGCGTGCGCTCGACCTCGCCCAGCTCGCCCCGGCGCTGCCGTCGACGCGCCTGGACGGGCGCATCGTCGTCGACAGCCAGGGCCGCGACGTGCCGGTCAACGCCGACCTCGAGCTGCGCAACAGCCGCCCCGGCGCCTGGGACGCCGGGCAGCTGCCGCTGGCCTCGCTGGTGGCCAGGATCGCCGGCCGGCTGGACGGCCCCCACCGCATCGAGCTGCAGGCCTTCGACGCCCGCCTGGCCGGCGAGCGGCCCGCGGGCCGGCTGCAGGGCCGCGGCCACTGGGAGGGCGACACGCTGGATCTGGCGCTGGCGCTGGAGGCACTGCGACCGGGCGAGCTGGACCGGCGGCTGCCGGCGATGACGCTGGGCGGCCCGCTGACGCTGCGCCTGAGCGGCCTGCCCGGCGCCACCACGCCGCCGGCGGCGCTGGACGCCGTCGCCAAGGCCGAGCTCTCCGGCCGCCTGGACACGCCGCGCGGCCGGCCGGTGACGCTGGCGCTGGACGCCTCCTGGCGCCAGGCGCAGGACGGCACGCTGCAGGCCGGGCTCCAGCGGCTGCTCGTCGCCGCCGGCGACGCCCGGCTCGAAGCCAGCGCCAGCGTGGCGCGCGACGCCGCGGCCGCCTGGCGCCTGCGCAGCCGCGGCGAGCTGTCGCGCCTGGACCCGTCGGCCTGGTGGCGCGGCGCCGACGGTTCGCCGTGGCGGCGCGGCCCGCACGCGCTGAACGGGCGCTGGAACGCCGACCTCGGGCTGCCGCAGTCGGCGCTGGCCCAGCCGCTGCCCACGCTGCTGGCGGCACTGGCCGGCGAGGCCCGCGCCGAGCTGCGCGACAGCGTGCTGGCCGGTGTCGCGCTGCAGGCCGGCGCCACGCTGAAGGGCGACGGCCGCGCCGCCCAGGCCGACGCCGAGCTGAACGCCGCCGGCAACCGCGCCACGCTGGCGCTGCGCAGCGGCGCGCGCGACGCTGCGCGGCTGGTCGTCGAGGCCGGCTCGCCGCAGGCGCTGGCCCCGCTGGCCGCGCTGGTGCCGGGCGCGGCCGCGTGGTGGCCCAGCGCCGGCACGCTGGCGCTGGACGCCCGCGCCGACGGCCGCTGGCCGGCGCTGCGCACCCAGGGCACGCTCGCCGCGGCCGGGCTGCGCTCGCCGGCCTACACGCTGCAGCAGGCCGACGCACGCTGGAACGGCTCGACCGGCAGCCGCGACGCACCGCTGGAACTCGCGCTGCAGGCCCGCGGCCTGGCGCGCGGCGAGCAGCGGCTGGAACGCCTGGACGCCAGCGTCGCCGGCACGCTGGGCAGCCACCGCATCGTGCTGGAGGCGCGCACGCCGCTGCGCCCGCCGGCCTGGACCGACGCCGCGCCGGCGCCGGCCGGCGGCCCGACGACGCTGCGGCTGCAGGCCGGCGGCGCCTGGGTGCCCGAGCGTGCCGGCGGCGGCCGCTGGCGCGCGACGATCGCCGAGCTGTCGGCCGGCGCCGAAGGTGCGACCCCCTGGGTGCTGGCGCGCGACCTGGACTTCGGCGCCGACTTCGCCCCCGGCGGCGCGCCGCGCGCGGCCCGCCTGGCGCCCGGCCGGCTGGCCCTGCTGGGCGCCGCGCTGCGCTGGCGCGAAGCCGGCTGGCAGGCGCCGCCGCGCGACGGTGCACCGTCGCGGCTGCAGCTGGCGGCCGAACTCGAGCCGCTGGCGCTGGCGCCGTGGCTGCAGCGCGCCCAGCCCGACGCCGGCTGGAGCGGCGACCTGAAGATCGCCGGCCGCGTCGACATCCGCCGCGCCGAGCGTTTCGACGCCGACATCGTGCTCGAGCGCCACGAAGGCGATCTGTCGGTGGTGCGCGGCAACCTGCCGATCGCCTTCGGCTTCACCGGCCTGCGTTTCGCGCTCGCCGCCCACGACGGCCGCTGGGAGACGACGCAGGCCGTCGTCGGCACGCAGATCGGCGTCATCGCCGGCTCCCAGACCGTGCGCGCCAACCCGGCGCTGGCCTGGCCCGAGCCGCAGGCGCCGGTCGACGGCGTCGTCGAGATGCGCATCCCCGACCTCGACGTCTGGAGCGCCTGGCTGCCGGCCGGCTGGCGGCTGGGCGGCACGCTGTTCACGACGGCACAGGTCGGTGGCACGGCGGCGGCGCCGCAGTTCGGCGGCCGCGTCGAGGGCTCGCGGCTGGAGGTCGGCAACCTGCTGCAGGGCGTCGATCTGGACGACGGCTCGCTGCTGCTGACGCTGCGCGGCGAGGCGCTGCGCCTGGAGCAGCTGCGGCTGCGCGGCGGCGACGGCACGCTGGCCATCGACGGCAGCGCGCGGCTGGGCGCGGCGCCGAGCGCCGAGCTCAGCGTCGTCGCCGAGCGTTTCGAGGCCTTGTCGCGCGTGGACCGGCGCATCGCCGTCAGCGGCCGCGCGACGCTGGGGCTGCGACCCGACGCGCTGGTGCTCGACGGCAAGTTCGGCGTCGACCGCGGCCGCATCGACATCTCGCGCAGCGAGGCGCCGTCGCTGGACGCCGACGTCGTCGTCGAGAACCGGCCGCCACGCCCGGGACAGCGGCCGGTGCCGCCGGCGCCGGGCACACGCGAGCCCTCGGCGCTGATGAAGAACAGCCGCGTCGCGCTGGAGCTGGCGCTCGGCGAGGACCTGCGCCTGGCCGGGCGCGGCGTCGACACCGGCCTGACCGGCACGCTGCGGGTGTCGACGCCGCAGGGGCGGCTGGCGATCAACGGGCTGGTGCGCACCGTCGGCGGCCGCTACGCCGCCTACGGCCAGAACCTGGCCATCGAGCGCGGGCTGATCCGTTTCGCCGGCGAGGTGGCGGCGCCGCGGCTGGACATCCTCGCGGTGCGGCCGGACCTGGACGTGCGTGTCGGCGTGACGATCCAGGGCAGCGCGAGCGACCCGCGCGTGCGCCTGTACAGCGAGCCCGAGATGAGCGAGCTGGACAAGCTGTCGTGGCTGGTCACCGGGCGCGCCTCCGAAGGCCTGGGACGCGCCGACACGGCGATCCTGCAGCAGGCGGCGCTGGCGCTGCTGGCCGGCGAGAACGGCGGCCCGTCGACCGGGCTGCTGCAGCGCCTGGGGCTGGACGAGCTGTCGGTCTCGCAGAGCGGCGACGGCGACACGCGCGACACCGTGGTCACGATCGGCAAGCAGCTCAGCGACCGGCTCTACGTCGGCTACGAACGCGGCGTCAACGCCACCGCCGGCTCCTGGCAGCTGATCTACCGCGTCGCGCGGCGCTTCACGGTGCGCGCGCAGACCGGCGACGAGAGCGCCGTCGACGTCATCTGGGCCTGGCGCTGGAACTGAGCGCCGCCGCGCGGCACCGCCGCCGCCACGGCCGGCGTGCGGCCGGCCGAATCCCCCGCCCCGCCAGGCCCATTCATTGACAGCCGTCAACGGCTCCGGTTGACGCGACGCGGAACCCTCGGCAGTATCGGCAATGTTGTTGCGAACTACTCGCATTTGCATTGTCCATAACCGAGAGTCCTTCGATGAAACCGTCCCACTGGGGTGCCGCCCTCGCCATCGCCGCGGCCTGCTTCACCACCTCCGCCTACGCGCTCGAGTACCCGATCGGCACGCCGCAGAACCTGGCCGGCATGGAGATCGCCGCGGTCTACCTGCAGCCGATCGACATGGAACCCGAAGGCCACATGCGCAAGGCCTCGGAGTCGGACATCCACATCGAGGCCGACATCCACGCGCTGGCCAACAACGCCAACGGCTACCCCGAAGGCTTCTGGATCCCCTACCTGCTGATCAAGTACGAGATCACGAAGATCGGCGGCTCGGGCGCGCCGATCACCGGCGACATGATGGCCATGGTCGCCAGCGACGGCCCGCACTACGGCGACAACGTCAAGCTGCAGGGCCCGGGCAAGTACAAGGTCAAGTACACGGTCTACCCGCCCAACGCCAAGGAGAACCCGGCGTCGCCGCTGTACGGCCGCCACACCGACCGCGAGACCGGCGTGCGCCCCTGGTTCAAGCCGTTCACCGTCGAGTGGGACTTCACCTACGCCGGCATCGGCAAGAAGGGCGGGTACTGAACCATGTCCACCCTGCCCCCGAGACACGGGTTCGTGTTGCGCAACGCCCGGCTCGTCGCCGCGCTGACGCTGGCCGGCCTGGCCGGCGGCGCGCAGGCCGCCGGCAGCGAGATCGAGCAGCTCAAGGCCCAGCTGCGTGAGCTGGCCGCACGCTTCGGCCAGCTCGAGCAGCGCAACCAGGAGCTCGAGAAGAAGGTCGGCGAGCTGAGTGCCACGGCTCCCAAGGCGGCGCCGATCGAGGCCCGCGTCAAGGCGCTGGAAGACGCCCAGGCGGCAACCGACCAGGCGCTGCTGACCGACCGCCTGAGCGAGAACGAGCCCGAGCTCGTGACGCGGCTGAAGGCCGTCGAGACGCAGACGCTGGCGATGCAGAAGCCGGTGCGCCAGATCGAGGCGCTGGAAGGCATCACCGTCGAAGGCGGCCTGGTCGCGGTGGCGCAGCGCGTCAACGGCGCCGGCACCGACAGCGGCCAGCGCGAGTCGCGGCTGAACTACCGCGGCGACATCGAGGTCACGCTGCCCGGCGGCGAGATCGGCCAGGCCGAGGGCACGATCTACGCCCAGCTGCGTTTCGGCCAGGGCGAAGGCGTCGCGCTGCGCCCGACCTACACCAGCACGACGAACTCGTCGACCTTCCAGGTTGCCGGCGTCAACGACCCCGACTCCTCGTTCGCGGTGCTGGCCCAGGCCTGGTACCAGCTGAACGTGCCGCTGCCCTTCGACGGCTACAAGGCCTACTCGCGCCAGCGCCTGGAGTTCACGGTCGGCAAGATGGACCCGTTCGTCTTCTTCGACCAGAACGCGGCGGCCGACGACGAGACGGCGTTCTTCCTGAACAACGCCTTCGTGCACAACCCGCTGCTCGACTCGGGCGGCGACGCCGGAGTCGACGCCTACGGCTTCACGCCGGGTTTCCGGGCCGCCTACGTCAACGAACAGGACAAGGCGGGGGTCTGGAGCGCGTCGCTGGCGGTGTTCGGCTCGGGCCCGGCGACCAGCTTCTCCGGCTCGCTGGGCAAACCCTTCGTCATCGGCCAGCTCGAGTACTCGACACGCTTCTTCGACGGCCTGCCGGGCAACTACCGGCTCTACGTCTGGCGCAACGGCCGCGCCACCGACCTGGACGGCAACGAGCAGGCGCACGGCGGCTGGGGCCTGTCGATCGACCAGCGTGTGACCGACGACCTGACGCTGTTCGGCCGCTTCGGCAACCGCAGCTCGGGCACGGCGAGCTTCGACCGCGCGCTGACGCTGGGCGGCGAACTCTCGGGCGGTGCCTGGGGCCGCGCCTCCGACGGCCTGGGCCTGGCCGCCGGCCTGCTGCGCACCAGCGACGACTACCGCCGCGTCAGCACGTCGCGCGGCAACGAACGCGTCGCCGAGATCTACTACCGCTACCACGTCAACGAGCAGATCGCGCTGACGCCGGACTTCCAGTGGATCTCGCGTCCGGGCGGCGACGACGGCGCCGGCGACGTCAAGGCCTTCGGCCTGCGCGCCACGCTCGGGTTCTGAGCGCCGTGGCCGCCCGCGTCTCGCGCCGTGCGGCCCTGGTCGCGGTGCTCGCCCTCGGGGCGGGTGCCGCGGCCGCCCAGGGCCTGGCCACCTACCCCGTCGTCATCCAGAACGGCCGCATCGAACCGGCGCGCCTGGAGGTGCCGGCGGGCGTGAAGATCAAGCTGACGATCCGGAACGAGGGCCCCGGCCCGTCGGAGTTCGAGAACCTGGACCTGCGGGTCGAGAAGGTGCTCGGCCCCGGCGCCAGCTCCTTCGTCGTCATCCACCCGCTGCGCCCCGGCAGCTACCACTTCATCGACGAGTTCCACCTGGACCAGCCGGGCATGACGCTCGTCGCGAAATGACGCTCCACACGGAGCACGAAACGTCCTCATGTTGAATGCCCTGATCGTCGTCTGGCGCGAAAGCCTCGAGGCGATGCTCGTCATCGGCGTGCTGCTGGCCTGGATCTCGCGCCAGAGCGAGCCCGCGCCGCTGCGCCGCGGGCTGTGGCTGGGTGCCGGCGGCGGCCTGCTGCTGGCCGCGGCGCTGGGCGCCGCCACCTTCCTGGTGCAGAGCGAACTCGAAGGCCAGGCGCTGGAGGTCTTCCAGGTCGTGATGGTCTTCACCGCCGCCGCGCTGATCGTGCAGATGGTGCTGTGGATGCGCCGCCACGGCCGCGGCATGAAACGCGAACTGGAACGCCAGGCCGGCCAGGCCTCGGGCGCGCTCGGCGTCGGCCTGGTCACCGCCTTCGCCGTCGCCCGCGAAGGCGCCGAGACCGTGGTCTTCCTCTACGGCCTGGGGCTGGAGTCGGGGGGTTCGGCGCTCGCCGCCAACGCCGCGGCTGCGGCGGCCGGGTTCGTGCTCGCCGCCGCCACCGCCTGGCTGATCGCCCGCGGCGCGCGTTTCCTCAGCTACCGCGTGCTGTTCGGGATCAGCGAAGTGCTGCTGCTGCTGATCGCCGCCGCGCTGCTGGCCGGCGGCCTGGACCGCATGATCGGCATGGACTGGATACCGCCGCTGGTCGACCCGGTCTGGGATAGTTCCGCCCTGCTCGACGACGGCCGCGGCATCGGCCGCGTGCTCGCCGACTTCCTCGGTTACCGCGCGCGGCCGTCGGCGACGGTGCTGATCGGCTACCTGGTGTTCTGGAGCGCGACGATCTGGGCACTGCGGCGCAGCGCCGCGCCGCGCGGCCCAGGCGCGCACGGATGACCGCCGCCGTCCCGATCCGTTTCATGCCCCGGACGCGCAAGACGCGGCTGGCGCGCATCGGCGACGCGCTGCGCCGCCACCGCCGGGCGGTGCTGGCCGTCCAGTGGTTCGTCGTCGCGTTCTATGCGGCGCTGGTCGTCGTGCCGGTGTTCCTGCCGCTGCCGCCGACGGGCGCGAGCATCGTCTCCAACCTGACGCTGGCGGCGCAGTTCGCGTTCTGGGGCCTGTGGTGGCCGGGCGTGATCCTCAGCACGGCGTTGTTCGGCCGCGTCTGGTGCGGCGTGTTCTGCCCCGAAGGCGCGGTGACCGAGTACGCCAGCCGCCACGGCCTGGGCCGCACCATCCCGCGCTGGGTGCGCTGGAGCGGCTGGCCGGTCGTGGCCTTCGTCTGCACCACGGTCTACGGCCAGCTCGTCAGCGTCTACCAGTACGCGGCGCCGGCGCTGCTGATCCTCGGCGGCTCGACCGTGCTGGCCGCCGCCGTCGGTTTCGTCTGGGGACGCGAGAAACGCGTCTGGTGCCGCTACCTGTGCCCCGTCAGCGGCGTCTTCGCGCTGCTGGCCAAGATCGCGCCCTTGCACTACCGCGTCGACGAAGCCGCCTGGAAGGCCTACCCGGGCCGCCCGCCGCGCGTGGACTGCGCACCGCTGGTCGACCTGCGCCACATGACCGGCGCCTCCGACTGCCACGCCTGCGGGCGCTGCAGCGGCCACCGCGACGCGATCGAGTTCGCGGCGCGTTCGCCGAGCCAGGAGGTGCTGGCGGCGGCGTCGTCGCGCAACGACCGCGCGCTGGCGCTGCTGCTGGTCTTCGGCACGCTGGGCGTCGCGGTCGGCGCCTTCCAGTGGAGCGTGAGCCCCTGGTTCACCAACGCGCGCCAGGCCGCGGCCACCTGGCTGATCGACCACGACGCCTTCCTGCTGCTGCAGGACAACGCGCCGTGGTGGCTGCTGACCCACTACCCCGAGGTCAACGACGCCTTCACCTGGCTCGACGGGCTGCTGGTCTGCGGCTACATCGGCGTCTACGCGCTGGTCACCGGCGTGCTCGGCTGGGCGGCGCTGCGCGGCGCGGCACGGCTGGCCGGCGGCATCGGCTGGGCGGCGCTGGCGATGGGCCTGGTGCCGATCGCCGGCGCCGGGCTGTTCCTCGGGCTGTCGATGACGACGCTGACCCAGCTGCGCGCCGAAGGCTGGGTGCCGCCGGGCGTGTCCGGCGCGCGCGCGCTGCTGCTCGCCGGCGCGGCGCTGTGGTCGCTGTGGCTGGGCTGGCGGCTGCTCGCCCGCGGCGGCGCGGCCGGGCCCCGCCGGCTGGCCGCCGCGGCGCTCTACACGCTGCCGGCGGCCCTGGCCGTGGCGAGCTGGTGGCTGATCTTCTGGGGCTGGTGACCCGCGCCCGAGCCCCGGCCGCAACGCCGCGACGCGGGCGCCGAAGCCCCCTCCCCCGCCGGAGGATTTCGCCCGCGGCACGGTGATCGGTTACGGTCCCCGGCGGGCTGCGCACGAGGCCCGATGCCGCCGCCGCCACGAGGACCATGAAGGGCGAAGACCTCACCGCCATCAACGCCACCCGGCCCCAGACGCCGGACGACGCCACCGCACCCGCGCACGACCCGCTGTGGTTCAAGGACGCGGTCATCTACGAGCTGCACGTCAAGTCCTTCGCCGACGGCAACGGCGACGGCATCGGCGACTTCGCCGGCCTGATCTCCAAGCTCGACTACGTGCGCGACCTCGGCGTCAACACGATCTGGCTGCTGCCCTTCTACCCGTCGCCGCTGCGCGACGACGGCTACGACGTCGCCGACTTCATGGCCGTCAACCCGGCCTACGGCACGCCGGCCGACGTCGCGCGTGTGGTCGCCGAGGCGCATGCACGCGGGCTGCGTGTCATCACCGAGCTGGTCGTCAACCACACCTCCGACCAGCACCCGTGGTTCCAGCGCGCGCGCCGGGCGCCGCGCGGCTCGCCGGAGCGCGACTTCTACGTCTGGAGCGACGACCCGACGAAGTACGCCGGCACGCGCATCATCTTCACCGACACCGAGAAGTCGAACTGGACCTGGGACGAGGTCGCCGGCCAGTACTTCTGGCACCGCTTCTTCAGCCACCAGCCCGACCTGAACTTCGACAACCCCGCGGTGCGCGAGGCGGTGTTCGGGATCATGGAGTTCTGGCTCGAACAGGGGGTCGACGGCTTCCGCCTCGACGCCATCCCCTACCTCGTCGAACGCGAGGGCACGAGCAACGAGAACCTGCGCGAGACGCACGAGGTCATCAAGGAGATCCGACAGCGCCTGGACGCCCGGTACCCCGGCAAGCTGCTGCTCGCCGAGGCCAACATGTGGCCCGAGGACGTGCGGGAGTACTTCGGCGACGACGACGAGTGCCACATGGCGTACCACTTCCCGCTGATGCCGCGCATGTACATGGCCATCGCGCAGGAAGACCGCCACCCCGTCGTCGAGATCCTGCAGCAGACGCCCGACATCTCGCCGCAGTGCCAGTGGGCGATCTTCCTGCGCAACCATGACGAGCTGACGCTCGAGATGGTGACCAGCCGCGAACGCGACTACATGTACTCGATGTACGCCGCCGACCCGCGTGCGCGGCTGAACCTCGGCATCCGCCGGCGCCTGGCGCCGCTGCTGGAAAACGACGCCGAGCGCATCAAGCTGATGAACAGCCTGCTGCTGTCGATGCCGGGCTCGCCGGTGCTGTATTACGGCGACGAGATCGGCATGGGCGACAACATCTTCCTCGGCGACCGCGACGGCGTGCGCACGCCGATGCAGTGGACCAGCGACCGCAACGGCGGCTTCTCGCGCGCCGACCCGCAGCGCCTGGTGCTGCCCGCCATCCAGGACCCGGTCTACGGCTTCGAGGCGGTCAACGTCGAGGCCCAGAGCCGCGACGCCTCGTCGCTGCTGAACTGGACGCGGCGCATGCTGGCCATCCGCCGCTCGACCCAGGTCTTCGGCCGCGGCCGCATCACGATGCTGCACCCGGGCAACCGCAAGGTGCTGGCCTATCTGCGCGAGCTGGGCGACGAGGTCGTGCTCTGCGTCGCCAACCTCGGCCGCGCGCCCCAGCCAGTGGAGCTGGACCTGTCGCGCTTCAAGGGCCGGGTGCCGGTCGAGATGGGCGCGCACACCGCGTTCCCGCCGGTCGGCGAGCTGCCCTACCTGCTGACGCTGGCCGGCCACGGCTTCTTCTGGTTCCGCCTGGCCACCGACGCCGCGCCACCGGACTGGCACGCCGACCGCCGCCCGGTCGAGCACCTGCCGGTGCTGGTGATGTTCGACGGCTGGAACAGCTTCTTCCGCGACCGTGTCGTGCCCTGGCGCATCGCGCTGGCCGGCAAGACGCTGGCCCAGCTCGAGGACGAGCTGCTGCCGCCGCATCTGGCGCGCCAGCGCTGGTTCGACGCCGGCGAGGCGCCGGCGCAGGCGCGCATCGCCGGCCACGCGACGCTGGCCCAGGCCGGGCGCGAATGGCTGCTGGCGCTGGTCGACACACGCGGCCCGCACGAGGACGCACGCTGGTTCTCGCCGCTGGCCGTGGCCTGGGAGGACGACGAGGCCGACGAGGCCCGCATCGGCCAGCTGGCGCCGGCGGCGCTGGCCAAGGCGCGCATGCAGGCGCGCATCGGCCTGCTCGGCGACGCCGGCGGCGACGAGGCCTTCTGCCGGGCGCTGGTCGCCGCGGTGGCCGCCGGGCGCAGCCTGCCGGCCGCCGGCGGCGGCCAGATCCGCTTCGTCGCGCTGCGCGGCTTCGACGCCGAGGCCGTCACCGCCGAACTCGACACGCTGCCGGTGCGCGCCGTGCCGCAGGGCCGCAACACGACGCTGCAGCTCGGCGACCGGCTGTTCGTCAAGCTGCTGCGGCGGCTGCGTCCCGGCGTCAACGTCGAGGTCGAGATGGGCCGCCACCTGCGCGAGGTGGCGCAGTTCGACAACGCCGTCGTGCCGGTCGGCCATGTCGAGCACGTCGCGGCCGACGGCACGGTGTCGACGCTGGCCGTGCTGCAGCCCTGGGTGGTGCACCAGGGCGACGCCTGGGACCTCGCGCTGACCCAGCTCTGCCGCCACCTGGAACGCAGCACGCCGGCCCCGGGTGACCCGGACGGCGCCGCCGAGGGCGGGCTGCTGGCGCGTGTGCGCGCGCTCGCCGAGCGTGTCGCCGCGCTGCACGCGGCGCTGGCGCTGCGCCGCGGCGACCCGGCCTTCGACCCCGAACCGCTGCAGCCCGAGGACCTGAAACGCTGGGCTGCGGCGACGACCCGGCTCGCCCAGGCCACGCTGGCGCTGCTGGCCGATGCCGCGCCGCGCCTGCCCGCCGCGCAGCAGCCGCTGGCCCGGCGCCTGTCCGCGGCCGCGCCCCGGCTGCGCGACCGGCTCGCCGCCTGCACCGCGCACGGCGCCGGCGGCCCCAAGATCCGCATCCACGGCGCGCTGCGGCTGCAGGAGGTGCTGCTGGTGCACGAGGACTTCGTCATCGCCGACTTCGAGGGCGACACCACGCTGGCCGCCGCCGAGCGCCGCGAACGGCGCTCGCCGCTGCGCGACGTTGCCGGGCTGCTGCAGTCGCTGGAACTGGTGCGCGTGGCGGCGCTGCAGCGCGGCGCGCACGGCGACGCCGAGCAGCGGCGCCGCGAGGCCCTGGCCGAGACCTGGGCGTCGACGCTGCGCCAGACCTTCGTCGAGACCTACGCCGGACGTGCGCTGGCGCTGGGCCTGGTCGCCGGCCGCGACGCCTTCGACGGCCCGGCCTCGACGCTCGCGCTGTTCGAGATCGACGCCGCGCTGCGCGAGCTGCACGACGAACTGCGGCGCCGCCCGGCCGGCGCCACCGCCCCGCTGGCCGCGCTGGCGACGCTGGCCCGGCTGCTGGGCCCGTAGACGGAGACCTCCCATGGACACGCTGGACCTCGCCATCGAACCGCTGCGCACGTTGCTCGCGCAGGCCGGCGCCTTCCTGCCGCGGCTGGGCATCGCGCTGGCCATCGCGGTGGCCGGCTGGCTGCTCGCCAAGGCCGCACGCTACGCCACCGGCCGCGCGCTGAAGGCGCTGAACTTCCACGTGCTGACCGAGCGCGCCGGCTTCGACGGCTTCCTGCAGCAGGGCGGCACCGACAAGACGACCAGCGACCTGTTCGCGCTGATCGTCTTCTGGCTGGTGCTGCTGGGCGCGCTGGTCGTGGCCTTCAACGGCCTCGGGCTGGCGCAGGTGACCGAGCTGCTGTCGCGTGTGCTGCTGTTCCTGCCGCGGCTGCTGGTGGCGCTGCTGGTGCTGGTCTTCGGGCTGTACTTCGCGCGTTTCGTCGGCCAGTCGGTGCTCGCCTGGTGCCGCACGGCGGGCATCGGCGACGCCGAGATCCTGGCGCGCATCGTCCAGTACGCGATCGTCACCTTCGTGCTGCTGATCGCCATCGACCACCTCGACATCGGCGGCGGCCTGGTGCAGCAGACCTTCCTGATCCTGCTGACCGGCGTCGTGTTCGCGCTCGCGCTGGCCTTCGGCATCGGCGGGCGCGACCGTGCGGCGGCGCTGATCGAGCACTGGTTCCCGCGCCGCGACGACCCCCGCAGGCGTTGAGGATTCACGCGAGCCCCTGTCCTACACGGGGCTGCGCACCGGGCCGACCACGCGACATCGCGCTTGCGGCGACGATGTCGACATGGACTCACACCGCCCGCCCCTCTCCGCCGCCCCGCACGCCCCGCTGCCGCCGGCTCTGGCCGGCGAGCAGCACACGCTGGGGGACCTCGGCTACTACGTCGCCGGCCGCGGCCGGCCGCTGCTGCTGGTGCACAGCGTCAACGCCGCCGGCTCGGCGGCCGACGTGCGGCCGATCTTCGACCACGCCTGCCGCGAACGCACGGTCTTCGCGCTCGACCTGCCGGGCTTCGGCAGCAGCCAACGCAGCGAGCGCGACTACACGCCGCGGCTGATGACCGACGCCGTGCTGGCGATGCTGGCGCCGATCCGCGAGCGCTGCGGCGCCCAGCCCTTGGACGTGCTGGGCGTGTCGCTGGGCTGCGAGTTCGTCGCCCGCGCCGCGCTGGAGGCGCCCGAGGCCTTCGGCCGCGTGGCGCTGGTCAGCCCCACCGGCTTCAGCGGCCGGCGCACGCTGCGCGGGCCGCAAGGCAGCACGCTGGCCATGCCCTGGCTGCACCGGCTGCTGTCGGCGAAGCTCTGGTCGGACCCGCTGTACCGGCTGCTGACACGCCCCGGCGTCGTGCGCTACTTCCTCGAGCGCACCTGGGGCAGCAAGGGCATCGACGAGACGCTGTGGGCCTACTGCGTGGCCACCGCGCGCCAGCCCGGCGCCCGCTTCGCGCCGCTGGCCTTCCTGGCCGGCAAGCTGTTCAGCGCCGACATCCAGCGGGTCTACGAGGCGCTGCCGCAGCCGGTCTGGGCCAGCCACGGCGTGCTCGGCGACTTCACCGACTACCGCGCGATGTCCATCGTCAACGGCAAGCCGAACTGGCGCTTCAGCGTCTACCCGACCGGCGCGCTGCCGTTCTTCGAGCTGCCGCGGCCGTTCCTCAACGACCTCGACGCCTTCCTCGCGGCCGGCAGCCCCGCCGCGCCGCGGCCGGTGCTCGAGGCGGTCTGATCCCCGGGCCCGCCGGCGGCGGGCCCGGGTCTCACTTGACGACGTCGCCGATGACGATGCGCACGCCGTTGGCGCCGACGGCCACCGGCTCGCTGAAGCCCTGCAGGTCGCCCGGCTGAGGCATCGCGTCACCGGTCTTGCTGACGCGCACGCCGACGATCACGCGCTTCTGCGCCGACAGCAGCATCTCCTGCGTCATCGCCTGGCTGTCGTCGAGCGTGAACTCGAACGGCAGCTCGCCGGCGGTGCGCTTGACGATCGCCAGCGGCATGCGCGAGCCGTCGGCCGGCCGCGCGAAGACGAAGACCGTGTCGCCGGACGCGACACGCTCGCGCAGCGCCGGCGCCAGCTCCACGCGGCCGCTGACGCGGCCGTTGGCCGCCGCCACCGCGGCCCCGCTGGCCGGCACGGCCGGCGCCTGCGGGGCGGCCTGGGCCAGCGGCGCGGCCGGTGCCATGCCGCCGCGGCGGCGGGCCTCGTCCACCGCGCCCTGCAGCTGCTGCGCGAACTCGCCCGACGGGCCGGCGGCCTGGATCGCCTGCTCCCACAGCTGCACCGCACGCGGGTACTGCTCGCGGTTGAAGGCGATCGTGCCGCCCAGCGCCAGCGCCTTGACGTTCTTCGGGTCGGCCTTCAGCGCCTGGGCGATCAGCTTCTCGGGTTCGCCGTCGAGCGAGCGGTTGTTGACCATGCCGATCGCGTCGGCCAGGTCGGCCAGCGCCTGGGCGTCGCCGGGCTTGAGCTCGGCGACCTTGCGGTAGGCCTTCAGCGCCTCGTCGGCACGGCCGAGCGCGGCATAGGTGCGGCCGAGCATCTGCCAGGCCTGCACGTCGCCGGGCTCCTGCTTCAGCCGCTCCTCGAGCGCGCCGACCAGGGCCTCGATCTGCTGCTGGCTGGGCGCGCCGTCGCCGGTCGCGGCCGCCTGCTCGCGCTGCGCCGGGTCGGGCGGGCCGACCTTCCAGCCGGGCCAGTCGCCGTGCACCGCGTAGCCGGCAGCACCGGCGACGAGCACGAAGGCGGCGACCGCCAGCGACAGCCGGCGCGGCACGCGGGGCTGGGGCGGCTCGGGCGGCGTGGCCGCCGCCGCGCCCTGCGCGGTGACGGCGGCGACGATGCGGCGTTCCAGGTCTTCGCGGGCGCTGCGCGCGGCATCGCCGGTCAGCACTCCCTGGCGGCCCAGTTCGTCCAGCTCCGCGAGCTGGCGCTTGAGCTCATCGAGGGAGGCGGGGTTCGTCATCATCGTCGGGGGTGTCGGGGTCGAAGGCCTCGGGCGCGGCACGCTGGCGCCGGCGCAAGGTGATGAACAGGGCCGCCAGCGCCAGCACCAGCAGCACCGGCGGGCCGACCCAGAGCAGCGCGGTCTCGGGCTTGAACGGGGGCTTGTAGAGCACGAAGTCGCCGTAGCGCTCGGTCATGTAGCTGCGGATGTCGTCCTCGCTCATGCCCTTGTGCAGCATCTCGCGCATCTGCTGGCGCAGGTCGACGGCGAGGTCGGCGTGCGACGCGGCGATGGTCTCGTTCTGGCAGACCAGGCAGCGCAGTTCCTCGGCGAGCTTGATCATGCGCGCCTCGACGACCGGGTCCTCGGCGACCGGCGGCGCCTCGGCAGCGAAGGCGGCGAGGCCGGCCGAGCAGGCCAGCGCGAGCGCGACGCGGCGCGCCCAGGTGGTGAAGCGCTCAGCCATTGAGTTTCCTCACCAGCGGTTCGATGGTGTCGCGCAGCGCCTCGGGCGTCACCGGGCCGATGTGCTTGTAGCGGATGACCCCGGCCTTGTCGACGACGAAGGTCTCGGGCACGCCGTAGACGCCGAAGTCGATGCCGATGCGGCCGTCGCGGTCGACGAAGGACGCCGTGTACGGGTCGCCCAGGCGCTGCAGCCACTGCTTGGCGGCCCCCGGCTCGTCCTTGTAGTTCAGGCCGTACAGCGGCACCGAGGCGCGCTTGGCCCAGTCGACGAGCACCGGGTGCTCCTCGCGGCAGGCGGTGCACCACGAGGCCCAGACGTTGAGCACCCAGACCTTGCCGACCATGTCCTGCTTGCCCAGGCTGCGCTCGGGCTCGTGCAGCAGCGTCGTGCGGAACTCGGGCGCCGGCTTGTCGATCAGCGGCGACGGCACCTCGCGCGGGTTCAGGCCCAGGCCGACGCCGAGGAAGCCGACGAGGACGAGGAAGGCCAGCAGCGGCCAGAGGAAACGGTTCATGCGAGGCTCTCGGCGGAAGCGGAACGCGGCGCGCCGGCCACGGCCGTCTGGCGCACGCGGTAGCGGCGGTCGGCCGCGGCGAGCAGGCCGCCGAGCATCATCAGCAGGCAGCCGCCCCAGATCCAGGAGACGAAGGGCTTGTAGTGCACGCGCACGACCCAGGCGCCGCCCTCGATCTGCTCACCCATCGACACGTACAGGTCGCGCCAGAGGTTGCCGTGCACGGCGGCCTCGGTCATCGGCATCTGCTGCACGCGGTAGATGCGCTTCTCGGGCGCCAGCGAGCCGACCGGCTCGCCGTCGCGGGTGATGTCGATGACACCCTGCGCGGCGATGTAGTTCGGGCCCTGGACCTCGCGCACCTCCTTCATCGTGAAGGTGTAGCCGCCGACGGTCGTCGTGTCGCCGGGGGCCATCTTCACGTCGCGCTCGGTCTCGTAGGTGTTGACCATCGCGACGCCGAAGGCGAAGACGCCGACGCCCAGGTGGGCGATCATCATCCCGGCCATCGCGCGCGGGATCAGGCGCAGCCGGTGCAGCAGCTGCCCGGCCTGGCCGCCGGCCGGCCACAGCCGCTGGCGCAGGTCGACCAGCGTCGCGAACAGGATCCAGTAGGCCATCGCCAGGCCGCCGGTGGTGGCCGCGGTGATGCGCCCCGCGGCCCAGCCGGTGGCCAGCGCCGCGCCCAGCGTGAAGACCAGCGGCAGCACCAGGCGGCGCAGCAGCGGGCCGGCCTCGTCACGCTTCCAGCGCGTCAGCGGGCCGATGCCCAGCACCAGCACCAGCGGCGCCATCAGCAGGCCGAAGACGGTGTCGAAGTACGGCGGGCCGACCGAGATCTTGCCCATGCCCAGCGCGTCCAGGAACAGCGGGTACAGCGTGCCCAGCAGCACCGCGCCGGTGGCCACCGTCAGCACCATGTTGTTGACCAGCAGCATCGACTCGCGCGACATCAGCCCGAAACGCTGCCCCAGGCCGACCTTGGGCGCGCGCCAGGCGAACAGCGCCAGCGACGCGCCGATGACGATCACCAGGAAGGCCAGGATGAACAGGCCGCGGCGCGGGTCGGTGGCGAAGGCGTGCACCGACGACAGCACGCCCGAGCGCACGAGGAAGGTGCCCAGCAGCGATAGCGAGAACGCGGTGATCGCCAGCCACACCGTCCAGACCTTGAAGCTGCCGCGCTTCTCGGTCACCGCCAGCGAGTGGATCAGCGCCGTGCCGACCAGCCAGGGCATGAACGAGGCGTTCTCGACCGGGTCCCAGAACCACCAGCCGCCCCAGCCCAGCTCGTTGTAGGCCCACCAGGAGCCCAGCGCGATGCCGAAGGTCAGGAAGATCCAGGCCCAGGTCGTCCAGGGCCGCGTCCAGCGCGCCCAGCCGGCGTCGAGGTTGCCGCCGAGCAGCGCCGCGATCGCGAAAGCGAAGGCCACCGAGAACCCGACGTAGCCCATGTAGAGCATCGGCGGGTGGAAGATCATGCCCGGGTCCTGCAGCAGCGGGTTCAGGTCGCGGCCGTCGATGGCCGCCGGGATCAGGCGGTCGAAGGGGTTGCTGGTCAGCAGCATGAACAGCAGGAAGCCCGCGGCCACCAGCCCCATCACGCCCAGGATGCGGGCCACGAAGGCCAGCGGCAGCGAGCGGCTGAACATCGCCACCGCCACCGTCCAGCCGACGAGCATCAGCACCCACAGCAGCAGCGAGCCCTCGTGGCCGCCCCAGACCGCGGCGATCTGGTAGATCACCGGCAGCGCCGAGTTGGAGTTCTGCGCGACGTAGACGACCGAGAAGTCGTGGCGCAGGAATGACACCGTCAGCAGCACGTAGGCGGCAAACACCAGCAGCGCCAGCCAGGCCGACAGCGGCCGCGCCAGCGCCATCCATTCGCCGCGGTCCTTGTGGGCGCCGACGATCGGCAGCACGCCCAGTGCCAGCGAGACGGCGAGCGCGAAGAACAGCAGCAGGTGGCCGAGCTCTGGGATCACTTGGAGTCTCCGGTGGCCAGCGTGTCGGCGCTGTGCTTCATCTTCTCGGCACGCTGCACGGCGTCGGCGGCCTCGGGCGGCATGTAGTTCTCGTCGTGCTTGGCCAGCACCTCGCGCGCGGTGAACACGCCGTCGGCACCGAGCTGGCCCTGGGCGACGACGCCCTTGCCTTCCTTGAACAGGTCGGGCAGCACGCCCTCGAAGCGCACCGGCACGTCCTTGGCGGTGTCGGTGACGACGAAGCGCACCGTGACGCCGTCACGCACCACGCTGCCCTCGCGCACCATGCCGCCGATGCGGAAGGTGCGGCCCTCGGGCGCCTCCTTCGTCGCGACCTGGGTCGGCGTGTAGAAGAACACGAGGTTGCTGTTGAAGGCGTTGAGCACCAGCCCGGCGGCGACGCCGACGGCGGCCAGCACCCCGACCGCGATCGCGGCGCGTTTGTGGCGCGGCTTCATTGTTCGCCCCCGTCACGCGCGGCGGCGAAGGCCTTGCGCCGGCGGCGCTCGGCGAAGTGCGACTCGGCCAGCATCACCGCCAGCGTCACGCCGTAAGAGCCCCAGACGTAGAGGCCGTAGCCGCCCATCTGCAGGAAGTCTTCCCAGGAGTTCCAGTACATCAGTCAACCCTCACCGTGCGCCGGTCAGCGAGCGGACCCAGTCGGTGTCCGACTCCTGCTCCAGCACGATCGCGCGGGCGCGCGTGAACACGACGGCGAAACTGTAGGCCCAGCAGGCCACCGTCATCAGCAGCATCGCCACCAGCATGGTCGTGGCCATCTTGGGTGCGGCGGTCATGCTGATGGTGGCGCCCTGGTGCAGCGTGTTCCACCACTTCACCGAGAAATAGATGATCGGCACGTTGACCGCGCCGACGATGGCCAGCAGCGCGCCGGCGTTGGCCGCGCGGCGGGCGTCGTCGATGGCCTCGGTCAGCGCGATGTAGCCGAAGTACAGCAGCAGCAGGATGAACTCGGACGTCAGGCGCGCGTCCCAGACCCACCAGGTGCCCCAGGTCGGCTTGCCCCACAGCGCGCCGGTCCACAGCGCGAGGAAGGTGAACATCGCGCCGGTGGGCGCCAGCGCCCGGGCGTACATCGACGCCATGCGCGCGTTCATCGCCCAGCCGACGGCGGCGAAGAAGGCCATGACGAGGTAGATCAGCATCGACATCCAGGCCGCCGGCACGTGGATGAAGATGATCCGGTAGGCGTCGCCCTGCTGGAAGTCGGTGGGCGCGATGCCGAAGCCGACGTACAGGCCGGCGATGGTGAACAGCACCGTCACCGCCCAGCACCAGGGCACGAGGCGCCCGGCCATCGAATAGAAGCGCGAAGGCGCGGAAAAGGTCGACCAGCGCAGGCGTTGGGTCATGGTCCGGAGGGTCAGTCGAGCGAGATGCGCAGCGCCGCGGCGGTGGCCGGCGGCGCGCCGAGCGCGGTGAGGATCAGCACCGCGCCGAGCAGGGAGAAATGGGCGGCCGGCGACAGGCCGCTTTCGACCGCGCCGACGGCGCCGGTGCCGAAGATCAGCGTCGGCACCGTCAGCGGCAGCACGAGCAGGAAGACGAGCGCGGCACCACTGCGCAGGCCCAGCGTCAGCGCGGCACCCACCGCGCCCAGCAGGCTCAGCACCGGCGTGCCGACGAGCAGCGTCGCGGTCAGCGCGGCGATGGCCGCGCCGTTCATGTCGAAGAGCAGGCCGATCAGCGGCGCGGCGACGACCAGCGGCAGGCCGGTCGTCAGCCAGTGCGCCAGCACCTTGCCGGTGACCAGCATCACCAGCGGCTGCGGCGCCAGCAGCATCTGCTCGAGCGAGCCGTCCTGGTGGTCGGACGCGAACATCTGCGTCACCGACAGCATCGCCGCCAGCAGCGCGCAGACCCAGACGACGCCGGGGCCGATCTGGCGCAGGGTCTGCGGCTCGGGGCCGACGCCGATCGGGAACAGCGACGCGGCGACGATGAAGAAGCCCAGCGGCAGCAGCGCCTCGATGCGCCGACGCCCGGCAAGCAGCAGGTCGCGCTGCGTGGTGGCCAGCAACACGGAACTCATGCTCGGGAGCGACGGAGGTGACGGAACATGAGGCTCATGCGCTGAGGACGGGCGATTGTAAGGAGGCGTTGGGACACCGGAACCACGCGGCCTCACCCGGGAAAAGGCGTTTGCGCGGCACGCGCCGGGATGTGGCCTGCGGGGCGTGCCCGCCACGCCAGGCCGCCACGGGGCGCAGGGGGCGGGAGCAGGCGTTCACGGAGGGAGTTTTCAGGTGGTGTCTCGGCCCCGGAGCGCTGGCGCGGCTGGCGCGAACACCCGATCTGGACTGAGTCCAGACCTTAACCGTGCCGCAGCCGCCGCGCCGCGATCTTCGCGGCTTTCTTGATGTTTGTCAGACGGTCACGCGGCCGCGGCGAGCGCTCTGCACGCGGCGCGTTTCCAGGTCGTATTCCACCGCGCCGGCGAGCTCGACGACCTGGTGGCTGGTCAACAGCACCGCACCGCCGCGTGCGGCGTGCGCCAGCAGCAGCGCCGACAACCGCGCCGTGCTCTGCGCGTCCAGCGCGTCATACGGTTCGTCGAGGATCCAGGTGCGCGCACGTTCGTCCAGCGCCAGCCGCGCCAGCGCGCCGCGGCGGCGCTGGCCTTGCGACAGCGTGCGCACCGCGGCCGCCCGGCGGTCGGCCAGACCCGCCTGCTCCAGCGCCGCGGCGGCACGTTCGCCGGCGTCGGCCACGCCGCCCAGGCGGCCCAGGAAGGCCAGCGACTCGCCCAGCGTCAGGTCGTCCTTCAGCGCGTTGGCGTGGCCGATGTAGAGCACCGCCTCGCGGGCGGCGGCGCCGGCTTCGCGCACCGAGCGGCCGTTCCACAGCAGTTCGCCCGCTTCGGGCGTCGACAGCCCGGCGAGGATGCGCATCAGGCTGGTCTTGCCGCTGCCGTTGGTGCCGCGCAGCCAGGTGATGCTGCCGGGCTTCAGCTGGATGTCGACGCCTTCGAACAGCAGCCGGCGCCCGCGCCGGCAGGCGAGCGCGCGCCCTTCGAGGCCGGTGCCCGGCGAGGTGGTGATGGGGGTGTCGGCCACGGCGGTGATCAGCGGTTGCCGGCGAGCGCCGGCGGCGCGCGATTCTGTCACGCGCCGCGTCGCGTTTTCAGCGAATCCGCCGGCGCAGCCGGGCGATCTCGTCTTCGAGGTCGGCCACCAGCGCCGCCAGCTCGGGCACGGCGTCGAACTCGCGCTCCAGCAGCGCCATGCGGCGCACGCGGCGCAGCGCGACGGCGTCGAAACGCCAGTCGCCACGGCCGCCGCCGGCCGGCCGCACGAAGCCGGCCTCGATGCGTTCGACCACCCAGCCCGGCGCCACCGGCGCGGCGCGGCAGAGTTCGTCCAGGGTCAGCAGCGCCTCGTCGAGCAGGCGCAGCGTGTCGTCGCTCATCGCTCGTCTCCACCACGGCGTTCGGCTTCGGCGGCAGCCACCTTGCGCGCGTCGAAGTCGGGCAGCGCCTGCGCCATGCGTTCGTACAGCGCACGCGCGCGCGGGTCCAGGCCGCTGGGCAGCACGACACGCACGACGAGGTCCAGGTCGCCCGGCGGCGAGCCCGGCAGGCCGCGGCCTCGCAGCGTGAGGCGCTGGCCCGCTTGCGCGCCGGCCGGCACCCGCACCTGCAGCGTGCTGCCGTCGGGCAGCGCCACCGGCACCACGCCGCCCAGCGCCGCCTCCCAGGGCGCGACCGGCAGCTCGCCGACGAGGTCGGCACCGTCCACTCGCCAGCGCGGGTGCTCGTGCAGCACCACTTCGAGGAACAGGTCGCCCGGCGGCTGGCCCGGCCCGCCCTGCCCGGCCAGGCGCACCAGCCGGCCCGGGCGCACGCCGGGCGGCAGCGTCACCTCGAGCGTGCGTTCGCCGAGCACGACGTGGCCGTCGGGCCCCAGCTGCGGCCGGCGCAGCGAGACGCGGTGCACGCCGCCGCGCAGCGCGGCTTCGAGGTCGAGCACGATCTTGGCGTGGTGGTCCTCGCCGCGCATCGCGCCGCTGCGGCCATGCCGGGCGGCGCCACGCGGCATGCCGGCGCGGCCGAAGAGCTGCTCGAAGAAGTCGCTGAAGTCGCCGCCGAACTCGGCGCCGGCGCCCGGCGCGCGGCCGTGGAACTCGAAGCCGGCGTCCCAGTCAGGCGGCGGCGTGAAGCGTTCGCCGGCCTGACGGCCGCGGCCGAGCTGGTCGTAGGCAGCGCGGCGCTCGGGGTCGGACAGCACGGCGTAGGCCTCGTTGACCTCGCTCATGCGCGCCGCCGCGTCGGGCGCCTTGCTGACGTCCGGGTGGTACTGCCGCGCGAGCTTGCGATAGGCCTTCTTGACCGCGTCCTGCGTCGCGTCGCGGGCCACGCCCAGCACCTGGTAATAGTCCTTGAACTCCACCGTGTGATGCCTCCGAGCCTGCAGATGGCGGCGGGAGGCGGCCGGTTCAAGAGCCGGCCGGCGGCCGAAACACGCTACCGAGGCACCGGAACGGCCTTGGCGCGGCGCCGGGACACCGGCGTTCGCCTGGCCGAAGGCCCCCGCCCGCCGGCCGGCACACGCTGGCTCAGCAGCACGTCACCCGAGATCTGCAGGTCCGAGCGGAGCCGCTTCATCATCGACAGCGTCAGCGGCCGGGTGCGGTTCAAGACCTCGTAGACACGGTTGGTGGCACCGATCATCGGCACCAGATCCTGGACCGTCAGCCCCTGCTGTTCCATCCGGAACTTGATGGCTTCGATGGGGTCCGGCGGCTCAATCGCGTGATGGGCGCTCTCGTAGGCGTTCAGCAGCGTCAGCAGCACCTCGAAACGGTCGCCCTCGGGCGTGCCGCGCGCCGGCGGCTGGTCGAAGAAGGCCGACGCGGCGGCCAATGCATCCTGGTAGTCCGCTTCGGTACGGATGGGCTTGATCTCCATGTTCACTCCATCTCGACGGTGGCGGCGTCGACAGCGTCGTACTGCTGATGCGTGCCGACGAACTTGACGTACACGGCGCCGTACTCATAGGCCACGGCGACGATCAGCCGGTAGTCGTTGCCCTTGATGTTGAAGACCACGCGGTTGTGGCCGACGAAGCTGGCGCTGCGGTACTGGTTCTTGATGTCCTGCGGACAGGTCCAGCGAGCACGGGTGACTTCGGCATACCAGACCTTCAGCGCCTGCTCGGAACCTCGGTACTGAGGCCGGCGCCAGAAGGCTTCCAGCCTAGACCTCGCCACGACGTTCATGCCCGTGCACCACTCGCTTTGCGCCGATGGCAAAGTTTAGTCCCAATTTGGGACCAGGCGCGAGCGGGCAAGCGGCGCCTCGTCTTACGCAACAGCCGCCGCGCTGCTGGCCTACCGCGACCATCAGTACCCGGTGCCGCACCGCTACATGGTGCAGCCGCGCCGCCTGCTGGACGACGTGTGGAACGTGCAGACCGACAACGCCGGCCGCTACGACTTCTGGGTGCTGGGCCCGAACGGCTTCCACCGCCGCTTCAAGGGCGACCTGACGGCGCTGCGCCCGCGCCTGGCGCCGTCGCCCGAGGTGCAGCTGAGCTACGACCCGGCCAACGGCGGCCTGCGCCTGGAAGCGCGCAACGACGGCACCGGCCCGGTGACGCTACGCGTGCGCTCCAACAAGGTCTACGGCAGCCTGACGGCCACCGGCAGCGGCGGCGCCGCCGGCGGCAGCGGCACGGCCTGGGAGCTGAAGTTCAGCGGCCGCGGCGAGCAGGCCCTGTACTGGAACCTGGACGCCACCGGCTGGTGGTACGACTTCATCGTCACCAGCGACCAGGACCCGAGCTTCCTGCGCCGCCTGGCGGGGCGCATGGAGACCGGCCGGCACTCGGTCAGCGATCCGGGGATGGGGCTGGTGGACAGCTTCTGATCGGGCGCTGGGGCGCCGGAGGTTGCGGGGCTTTCGGGCCTCGTCGCTTCGGCGCCTTGATTTGAGGTTCTTGGGCCGCTGCTGCTCCGGGTGGGTGTGGCGGCCCTTTTCGTTTTTGTTGCGGTTCGCCCGCTTTTGGTTTGGGTTGCAGCGGCATGCCGGCATCGGCGCGAGAGCCGGCCACCGGGGCATGTCCCTCCGTTCATGTCCCCCGGGCGGGCTGCGCCCGCCCTCCTCCTAATACTTCACTGCGGGACACGCCCCGGCGACCGGCTCGGGTGCGGTGTAGGGACGCTTGCAGGTCGCGGTGCGCCTTGTCAGAGCGTCAGTGGCACCACTGCTGCTCGCAGGGAATGCCATCGCCGTCACCGTCCATCTGCACGCCGGGACAGTGGTCGAGGAAGAACTTGGCCTCCTCGCAGGAGCGCATCTGCGTGCAGCGGGTGCGGCCGTCGCAACTGAACCGGGATGGCGTGGTGGCCGGCACGGGCGCCGTCTCCCTGCGGGCGGAGGCCGCCGCCGATGCCGCCGCTGCACGGCGGGCCTTCTCCGCGGCGTTCAGTTCCTCGAGCGTCGGGTCCTTACGCGGCTGGCTCGAAGGGCAAGGCGCTTGTTGATAGGTGACGGTGCCGTTGATGAGGCATTTGTTCATCGACGCCGCGTCGGCGGCGGGCGCCGCCATCACGAGCGTCACCGCGGCAACGGCGAAGCACAGCCACGACGGCGCCGCAAAGCGCGGACGAGGCCGTCGGCTCCGCTCGATCCTGTACCCGGCCCACCTGTCGAGCCGCCCGGTACTCGCGATCGCGGTCGTCACACCCATGCTCATGAAAGAAATCCGTACTGGTGATCGATGGAAGACGAGGCATCCCGATGTGTTGGCGCGAAGCCTAGCAACCCAGCTGGATGAAATGCTGACGCATCTCCAACAGCAGTTGCTGAACCAACGGCAGCGCATCGCGCGAGGCATGCCGCTCGCGCTCCTGCATCGCGGGAATGTCTTCGTCCAGTTTCCGGCACTGGCGCTAAGCCAATGGCGGCAGCCCGAGCCGCTTCGCGTCGACTTTGAGCTGCTTGGCATCCTTGCCGGTCAGCGGCCGGACTGCCTCGGCGAACGCCTCGTTCAAGCGCTCCTTGCGAACATCGGCACCAGTCTGCACCCGTCCCGAGGATGCATCCATGCCTCTGGTCGGCTCGACACCCACCTTCCTCGCCTCTGCACATTTGCAGCCTTCTCTCTGTGCGACACAGCCTCGTGCGCGCGGCTCAGCTGGATAACGATTTACCGGAGCCAATGCGTGTCGACTCAGCGGGAAGTCCCTGTAGTTGATTAGGCGCCAGCTCTCGCTCCAGATTGATGAATTGCTAATTACCCCTGCCAGGAGTCCCAAGCGGACGAATCAGTTCGTCGGCGAGCTCAGAGAGGCGATCGATGTCTCGAAAGGATGCCTCGAACTGCAGAAGCTGATCAGAGTCAACAAAGTGAAGATGAGGGAATCGAGCAAGAGAATTTGTGAAGCGCCCAAAATTTAAGGCCTTGTTGTACTCAGCCGCCGGGTCATCAGTGATCAAATACGGCTCACTAATCTTTGGAAAACGATAATGGGCATTGGACCGCGCCTCCGACTCTCGGGGAAATCTGCGCACAATCGGGTCCTTCTTGGAACGCAGTATATCTAAAACTACCGCGTAGCTTCCGAGGCCTACACCAACCACCACGTCCTCTCGTGCATCGTACATGTATAGCCCAAGTGATGTGTCACCAGGCGGCAGTACGCTCATGTCACTCTGGCGGAGCAACGGTAGCACTTTCCCAACGAAATCTCCCTTATTGAGAATCTCCGTCGGAAATAGGGCCACTTGGCGATCAAAGAGCAGTTCCTTACGTGCCGCAATAGCAGAAGCAGAGATTGCTGGATCAGGTTTTTGATAAGTCGAGTTCCAAAATACGGAGAAGGCTCGAGCAGTCGGCAGGAGTAGGTGCTGCCTGAATGCAGCAATATCTAGATCGTAGACTTGATCCAGCACGTTCGAAAAACGACCAATACTTCCTGTAGACAAAAATGCACCGAGGATGCTTGCCTGTTGGGACTTCCCTTCGGTGCATATGTATTGAGCCGCAAAGTACTCTGCCAAAGACTTGTGAGACCATCGATAGATTTCGCCCTCCTTTGCAAAAATCGGGACCGCACGAACTAGATCATCAAGAAAACTACTTTCCGAAAACTGGGCCCCTACGCAGATAGTGCGTGCCTTGCGTATCCAACCAAGAACATTGTCAGTACTTCCCTCGATTTCACCCTTCATGACGGAAACAAAGCCAACTACGCGGAGCACCCTGTGAAATGTGTCGATGTCGAGCCCACTTCGTTTTTCTCGCGTGTTGTAGCCGTCTTTGGTAGCGTCGTGCCAGTCAAACAGTGCGTCGTATACCTGGCGATAGAAGATGTGCTTTTTAATTGGCACGTTCTGCTTGTACTCAAAGCTCCTGTACAGAAGGCTGGTTAGCAATGGGTTCTTCAAGAACTCTTGAACCGCTGCATAGTCTCTTCCTTTCAGCTTCTGAATGAGTTGCTCCGAGCGTCCACCGTTTAAATCGTATTTGCGAATGAGCTCAAATGACTCCTCCTTTCGAAGTGGACGAATGTTGAAGTGCCGAAATGCCGGGAAAGCCAACAAGCCGGTCTCTGGCCTTGAGGTGATGATGTAGGTATTGTCTGGATACTTCTCAACGAAGTCCTTGAGATCCTTCGTAATCGCCTCGCGATCCCTAAACGGAATCTCATCGAACCCATCAAAGAAAAAGACCAAACCACCCTTTGAGAATAGTTTCTCAACTTGCCGCCTTGTGAATCTCGGCTCGTCTTCTGTCACTGGAAGATTGTTAAGTTGCCGCTGAATTGAGGCGGTGATCGTGTTCTTCTCCGAGAGATTCCTGAGCTCAACAAAAACTGGAATCGCATAGCAAGACTTAAGGCACTGAAGAAAGAGAAATTTTGAGAGAGTCGACTTACCCATTCCGGCAGTGTCTGTGATCAGGACACGTCGCTCGGCCGGCAGAAAGGCGGTTTGAAATCGATCAATACGAACTTCTTCTCGGCTGTCTCTTGGCTCGGCGGGACTTGCGACAACCACTGTCAATGGAATATATAGCTCCTCAAGCGACTTTTGATGACCAAAAACAATTGTACTCAGCTTCGAGTGCCTAATAGCTTGTTGGCTTATGTATTCCGAGAATCGATCCCCAAAACTCGCCACTGCGCTCTGCGTGAGTGATTTAAATCCAGAGAATGCCAGCGTCAATACCGGCTTTACGAGCGCAGACACCGCTGCCTTGGTTACATCGAAGGCTATCGCCTCTGTGCCAGTTGCCACGAGAAGAAATCCTTAGCTGTAAGTACCAAACTGGGCGACGCATTTTCCGTCGCCCGACGAATTTAAAAGGGACATCCCCATAGCGTCCCACCCGCCCGACGTTATCCCTCAGGAAGGACAGCCGCACGGCAAGACGATGAGGATGCGAAATCTCATGCTCGACCCGGCAGACGCATGGAGATGTCCATGACGATTCTGTCTCTCGGCGTCGATCTGGCCAAGAACGTTTTTTCCCTGCGCGGTGTCAAGGAGCGCGGCAAGCCCACGCTGTTGCGCCCGGCCGTGCGCCGCGAGCAGTTGCTCGAGGCGATGGCAACCTGCCGCCGTGCACCACCGGCATGGAAGCCCGCTCGGGCGCGGACCACCGGGTGCGCCGCTTCCAGGAGTTCGACCACACGTTGCGGCTGATGGCGCGCAAGTTGGTCGTGCCCTACTGCATGAACGGGCGCCGCAGCAAGAACGACGCGGCCGACGCCGGCGCAATCTGCGAAGCGCTGCAGCGCCCGGCGATGCGCTTCGTGCCAGTCAAGTCGACGCAGGCGCAGGCGCGCTCGGCGGCGAAACGCACCGCCAGGCGCAATAGCATGACGACGCTCGACGCTCATAAGCTGATATCACTCCTCGCGGATAACTTCACGACACCAAACCCGCTACCCAATAGAAAATATCAGCAGCAGCAAGCCGCAACATTCCTGCAACTCAACAATAGTTACTAGCCCGCTCTTGCATTCCATTGAGCGCGAATTTCTTCGCAGGCCGCCTCAATGTCATTCATGCGCTTTTTCCCCGCCTTGGGCGCCGGAATCACATTTTCCGAGGGCACGTCGACCACAAGACACAACCTTGGATCAATTGAACCAGAAGAATTTTGCTGCAAGAACACCCGCATTCCAGTCGCGACGTATTCTGCAGAAGCCGTGCTCAAAGGGTTTGTTTTTGGAAAGTGCAGCTTTATGGCACCGACCACCTCGTTGGCATCATTTTTTATATACGCATCAGGCCGAACGGAAATCGTCACACCCGAGATCTCCAAGGCGGACCTATCGCTTGCGGGAACCTTCTGGAAGCTATAACCAGACGGCAACTGATCAGAGACGTCCAAAAAGTCTTCAACTGCGTCGGCAGAGAGATTTTTATCCTGAGCGACGAATGTGCTCTCATAAGACCCATTTCGCAAGCCATCGGCGGCTTGGATCAAGTCCTTCTCATCAATATCCCCCGAAATGTAATCCACTATCAGCTCGCGCGCATCCGCATATCGCGCCGCAATAAATTCCCTTGGCTTAATCTGATCCTCAATAATTCTTCGCCTTCTCGCTGGAGTAGCAGTCATGTATTCACCCAGCTTATTGAGACTGATTCTAGGATCCAATTTAATTACCCCCGCAATTCAGCAACCAAACAACCAATCACCAACAACCCCTCAGCTTGCCAAACACCCGCTACCGCCTCGCGCGTACACGTTCTCCGCACAGGGCAAAAGACCGGAACAAGGCAAACTTGAAGCCGCCAAACCACTGTTTTAGGCAAAATCTTGGGCGAGGCCGGCAGCTTTGAATATTCTGGAGTCACCCATGTCAGCCTCCGCCCCATCCGTTTCTGAGCGAATGCCGATCCCGCGCCCTGCCGCGGACGTCGGGTGGCCGGTGTAGGGAAGTATTAGGAGGAGGCCCGGCGCAGCCGGGCCGGGGGACATGACCGGAACCGGCCACCCGGCGTCCGCGGCATACAGCGAGCGTCAGCGTGCAACCGGCCACACCCAGCCAACTGCGCCAGATCAAATCTAAACAGCCGCACCACCCAAACACGGCACTCGGCATCCCCCCAAGAGACGAAAGGACGGGCAAAGCACGGCCCGAATCCGCCCCTCTTGAAAGCCCGAACCCCGACCCCTAACTGACCCGTACAGCCAGCGGCGGCACCCACAACCAGCCCCGCCGGCCGCAACCCGACACTAGGAGGTCAACCATGTACCGCACCCTGTTCCCGCGCGACGTCTTCGCCGAGCTGGATCGCCTGCAGCGCGACCTGACGTCGGTGTTCGAAGGCTCACCCAGCATTCGCGGCATCGGCCGCGGCGGGTATCCGGCGCTCAACGTCGGCAGCACCGACAGCGCGTTCGAGGTCTACGCCTTCGCACCGGGCCTGGACCCGGCCACCATCGACGTCAACCTCGACCGCGGCGTGCTCACGATCGACGGCGAACGCAAGGCCGGCCTGCCGGCGCAAGCCGAAGCCGGCGGCGACAGCAAGCGCACCGTGCACCTGCAGGAGCGCTTCACCGGCCGCTTCCGCCGCGTCGTCAGCCTGCCCGACGACATCGACCCCAACGCCGTCACGGCCGACTACAAGGACGGCGTGCTGCGCGTCAGCGTCCAGCGCCGCGCCGCCGCCCAGCCGCGCCGCATCGCCGTCAACTGAACGCCCGACTTCGGAGGACACCATGAACGCCGTCACCCAAACCCGTGACACCGCGGCCACCACCACCGCCCGCGAGCCCGCGCTGCTGCCCCCGGTGGACGTCGTCGAGGACGCGACCGGCATCACGCTCTACGCCGACCTGCCCGGCGTGCCGCGCGAGAACCTGCACCTGCGCGTCGAAGGCGACCAGCTGATGCTGGAAGCTGAGATGGCGCTGGCCCTGCCGCAGGCGCTGCAGCCGCAGCACGCCGAGGTGCAGCTGTCGCGCTACCGCCGCGGCTTCACGCTGAGCAAGGAGCTCGACGCCGAGAAGGTCAGCGCCGAGCTGTCGCAAGGCGTGCTGCGCGTGCGCATCCCCAAGGCCGAGCACGCCCAGCCGCGCAAGATCGCCGTCCAGGTCGCCTGACCGCGTGACGACACGCCGGCCGCCGCCGCGGCCGGCGCTTCTTCCATCCGCATCACCCCATCCCCATCGGAGCAACGCCATGAAGATCGACGAGATCCGCCAAGGCTTCGGCACGCTGTGGGACAGCGTCACCGAAGGTTGGGACCGCCTGCGCCAGTCGGCCGCCGGCGCGCTGACCCGGCTGCGGCCGGGCGACGACACCGCCCTGCCCGCGCGCGAGCACGTGGACGACACGCTGTGGATGCCCAGCGCCGGCTGGGCGATGATGGGCGGCGAAGTCTTCGAGGACGACGACCGCCTCGTCGTCCGACTCGAAGCCCCGGGCCTGGAGAAGGAGGACTTCGACGTCCAGGTGCAGGGCGAGACGCTGGTCGTGCGCGGCAGCAAGCGTTTCGAGCGCGAAAGCACCGAAGGCCGCTGGCGCGTGATGCAGTGCGCCTACGGCGCCTTCCAGCGCACGGTGCCGCTGCCGGTGGCGGTGCGCGGCGAAGACGCCCGCGCCAGCTACCGCAACGGCGTGCTGCGTGTCGAGCTGCCTAAGCTCGCACCGGGCAAGCCGCGCACGGTGTCGGTGCAGGTGGGCTGAAGCGCGCGCCGCGCGCGGGCCGGGCGCCTCACTCGGGGCAGTCTTCCAGCCCGTGCGCGGCCACCTGGGCGAGGCCGGCTTCGTCGACGACGAGCAGGCGCGAGCCCGAACGCTCCACCAGCCCCTGCTGCAGCATCGCGCGCCAGGCGCGGTTCACGCGCTGGCGGCTGCCGCCGACGCTGGCCGCCAGTTCGGCCTGCGAGACGTCGAGCTCGATGCGTGTGCCTTCGGGCCCGTCGTGGCCGAACTGGCGTGCCAGCCGCTGCACCTGGCGCGCCAGGCGCTGCGCCAGCGGCATCGTGTGCAGCTCCTCGAAGCGGCGGAACATGCGCCGCAGGCGCTGGCAGTTCAGCTGCAGCAGCGCGTCGCGCAGTTCGGCGTGCTGGTCCATCAGCTCGCGCAGCGTCGGCTTGGCCAGCACCACCAGCGTCGACGGCATGTGGGCCACGGCGTCCAGGTCGGACGGGCGGTCGTCGATGGCGGCGATGTCGCCGAACCACTGGCCGGGGCCGACGAAGTCCAGCGTGAAGCTGCGGCCGTCGGACAGCGCCGTGCCCAGCCGCACCGCGCCGCGTGCGACGCCGAACCAGCAGGCCGACAGGTCGCCGCGGCTGCCGATGCGCACGCCGGCGGCCACGCGCCGCACCTGGCCGCGCGACAGGATGGCGTCGCGCAGCCCCGGCGACAGGCCGGCGAACCAGGGGCCGGCCTGCAGCGCGGCCTTCTCGCCCAGGCGCAGTTCCTGGTGCGCCGGCAGCGTCGCCCAGGCGGGCAGCGGGCGGCGCAGCAGCGGCAGCTCGATCGGTTCGGCAGTCAGCATGGCGTGGTCTCCGGCACCGGCGGCACCCGCCGCCTCGACAAACCCGTTTTTCGGCCGGCGCCTTGTTAACCCCGATCAAGCGAGAGAAAAACAAGGAAACGACCGCGGCAGCGACCATACCGGGCCCATCGAAAACCCGACATCGGCACAAACCACAGGGCACGGCACGGAACTCGGGCGGCATCGTTGCACCATGCCCGGCCCCACCGCCTCCGCAGCGCCCGACGCCGCGTCCGCCCACGCCCCGCACGGCACCCGTCGCCGCGAGGCGCTGCTGGACGCCGCCGCGCGCCGCTTCAACGAACAAGGCCTGCGCGGCGCGACGCTGGCCGACATCGCCGGCGCCGTCGGCCTGGCGACGAACAGCCTGACGCACTACTTCCGCCGCAAGGAGGAGCTGGCCGCGGCCTGCCTGCTGCGCGCCATCGCCGCGGTCGACGAACTGGCCGCCGAAGCGGCCGCCGAGCCTGGGCTGGAGGCGCGGCTGCGGCGCTTCTTCTGCGGCTTCGCCGCCCGGCTGGCCGAGGTGCACGCCGGCCGCCGCCCCGACCTGGTGGCCTTCAACGACGTGCGTGCGCTGCCCGAGTCGCAGGCCGAGCCGGTGTTCGCGGCCTACAACACGATGTACCGCCGGGTGCGTGCGCTGCTCGACGCCGACGACGCGCCGCGCCTGTCGCGGGCCGAACGCAACGCACGCGGCCACGTCGTGCTGTCGGTCGCCAACTGGCTGCGCAGCTGGATCGTCAGGCACGAGCTGGAGTGCTACGAACGCGCCGCGGCGCGGGTCGCCGAGCTGCTGGTGCACGGGCTGGCGGCGCCGGGCTCGCGCTGGGCGCAGGTGGCCGAGCGGCCGCCCATCGTGCTGGCGCCGCCCGCCGGGGACGCCGCAGCCGAGGCCTTTCTGCAGGCGGCCACCGCGCTCGTCAACGAGCAGGGTTATCGCGGCGCGTCGGTCGAGCGCATCGCCGCGCGGCTGCACCTCAGCAAGGGCGCCTTCTATCACCGCCACGACACCAAGCACGACCTGATCTCGGCCTGTTTCGAGCGCAGCTTCGAGCTGCAGCGCGCGGCGCTGCGCGCGGCCGAGGCAGCGCCGGGCTGCGGCTGGCAGCGGGCCGGCGCGGCGGCGCGGGCGATGGCGGGTTTCCAGCTGTCGGCGCAGGGGCCGCTGCTGCGCGCCTCGGCCACCAGCGCGCTGCCCGACGCCGCCGAGCGCGACCGGGTGCAGCGCAGCGGCGAACGCCTGGCGGCGCGCTGTGCCGAGCTGCTGCTGGCCGGCATGGTCGACGGCTCGATCCGGCCGCTGGACCCGGCGCTGGCCGCCGAGCTGCTGCTGGCCGTCGTCAACGCCGGCGCCGAGCTGCCGCTGTGGGTGCCCGAGGCCGGCCGCGACGACGTCGCGCGGCTGATGCTGCAGCCGCTGTTCGAGGGCCTGCGCGCGCCGCCGGTCTGATCAGCGTGCGGCCGGGGCCGCCGGCGCGGCGCGCATCGCGGCGCAGGGGTCGGGGCGCGGCTGGCGCGGCACCTCGACGCGGCGGTCGAATGCCGTCGTGGCGTCGCCGGCCTCGACGACGCCGATCGCCTCGGAGCGTGCGCGCGTGGCCGCGCTCAGCCAGCGCGGCGCGCCGACGTCGGTGCGCACGTGGCCGTTGCCGGCCAGCAGCACGGCGCCGCCGCCGGCGTGGGCCTCCAGCGCGCGCGCCATGCTCTGGTCGCGCGCCACCTGGGCCAGCGCCATGCGGCGCGCCGTGGCGGCGTCGAGCTGGCCGCAGTGCGAGCCTTCGATCTCGCCGGCCAGCACGTCGAGCACGGCCGCCGGCACGTCGGCGTCGAAACCTTGCGCGGCCAGGCCCTCGCGCATGACGACGCGGGCGTCGGCGCGCGAGACGTTGGCGGCGACGATGGGCACGCCGGCGCGCAGCGCGGCGGCGACGAACGGGCGGTAGAAGTCCCAGTTCCAGCCCGGCCCGCCGGCCGCGGCGATCAGCGCCGCGGCGTCGCCGCCGGCGGCGCGCGCGGCATCCAGGGCGCCCTGGCGCTCGCGGTCGAACTGCTCCATCACCAGCGCCGGGCGCTCGCCGCGCGCCAGCACGGCCTCGAAGGCGGCCAGGCGCAGCGCGTGCGCGGCGGCGTTGTCGTGCACCTCGCCAAGCAGCACGACGGGGCGCTGCAGCTGCAGCTGCAGCGGCGGCGCGGCACAGGCACCCAGCGCGGCGCAGGCGGCGAAGACGGCCGCGATGCGGCGCAGGCGGGAGACGGGCGGCGTCAGGACGGTCACGACAGCTTCCTCGGGGACGAACGTGAACGGCTGGCGGCGGCTGGCGCGTGGAGAACCCGGCAGGCGCCAGCGCCCGCCGGGCCGGCGATCAGAGCTTGGGGATGCGGATGCGGCTGATCATCAGCGAGCCCGACACCGCGTAGATCAGCACCAGCGGGTGCAGCACGAAGCCGGCGACGTGGATCTGGCCGAACCACAGGTCCTGGCGCACGTGGCCCAGCGCGGCGGCCACGGCGAGCAGGGCGACGATCAGGATCGAGGTCGGGATCGGCGTGCCCTCGAAGTACTTGACCTTGTCGCCGCCCTCCGAGAGCGTCTCGGCGGTGACGTTGTAGCGCGCCAGCCGCGACACGCCGCAGGCGACGAAGTAGACCAGCACGATGCGGTCGTACAGCCCCTGCATGCCGACGCCGTAGGCCATGATGGCCGGGGCGACGCCGAAGGAGATCACGTCGGCCAGCGAGTCGAGCTCGCGGCCCATCGCCGAGCTCTTCTGTCGCCAGCGCGCGATGCGGCCGTCGAGCACGTCGAAGACCAGCGCGGCCAGCACCAGCGCGGCGGCAAAGTAGACGTGCAGCACGTCGCCGGTCTCGAGATAGGTCATCGTCGAGAACAGCGCCCCGACGCCGCAGATCGCGTTGCCGAGGGTGAACCAGTCCGCGAGATGGAACTCGCGGATCATCGAGAAGGGCTTCTTGGGCGGGAGAGGCGTCGTCATGGGCAGGGTCGCGGCCGCCTTCGCGCGCGGCCGGGGCGCCAGTGTACGGGGGCCGGGCGAGCCGCCGGGCCGGGGTGCGTCAGGTCTTGTGCACGACGCCGGCGGCCTCGCGTGCGCGGCGCTTGGCATGCACGTAGGCGCCGTGCGGCACGTGCAGCAGGTCGGCGATGCGCCACAGCAGGTGCTGCTCGTGGGCGCCGAGCGTGCCGTCGGCATAGGCCACGCGCCACATCGCCTCGACGATGGCGATCTTCTGCTCCATGTCCCAGGCGTCGTTGATCGCCGAGGTGAAGCCGAACAGGTCGCTGGCACCGGCCACCGTGCGCTCGGCGAGTTCGACGAGGCGCTCCAGCTCGTCGTCGGCGAGGCCGAACTGCGTGCGCAGCGTCGCCAGCACCGAGGCGCGTTCGGCCGGCGAGATCCCGGGCTCGGAGCGCATCACCTCGACGAGCAGCGCGGCGCAGGCCAGCTGCAGCGTGTGCACGTCCTGGCGCGCGGGGGCGTCGCGGCGCGGGGCGACGGCGTCGAACAGGTCCTTCAGGGTCTTGAGCATCGTGTCGGGACGGCGGCGGCCAAGGCGCCGCCAGCCCCCGAGGGTAGCGCGTGCGGCGATGCCCCCGCCCGGGGCGGCGTTCGTCGCGTGCCGGGGCCGTCCCGGTGCCGCCGCGGCCGGCCTTCGTCGCAGCGGCCGGGCGGCGGCGGCCGGCTTTCGTTACGCTCGCGGCTTTTGTCGAGACCGATGCCGCCCGCCGCGGCCCGCCGATGTCCATGCGCCACGCCCTGACCGCCGTCTGCCTCGCCTGTCTGCTCGCCGCCTGCGGCAAACCCTCCAGCCCCGACGCCAACGGCGCCGCCGCCGCACCGACGCTGTACATCGCCGCCGAGGACATCGTCACCGTGCAGTCCAGCGCCATCGCCGGCGGCCCGGTGATCACCGGATCGATCCAGCCCGAACGCCGCGCCGACCTGGCCGCCGAGGTCGCGGCGGTCGTCGTGCAGGTGTTGAAGGACAACGGCGAGCCGGTGCGCCGCGGCGACCTGCTGATGCGCCTGGACGACACCGCGCTGCGCGAGAGCCTGGCCTCGGCCGAGGAATCGGTGCGTGCGTCGACGCAGGCCTGGGAGCAGGCCGAACGCCAGGTGCAGCGGCTGAAGACGCTGCAGCAGCAGGGCATGATCTCCACGCAGGCGCTGGAAGACGCCGAGATCCGGCGCAACAACACGCAGAGCGAGCTGGTCGCGGCACGCGCCCGCGCGGTGTCGGCGCGGCAGCAGGTCACGCGCACGCTGGTGCGCGCCCCGTTCGATGGCATCGTCAGCGAGCGCCGCGTGTCGGTCGGCGACACGGTGCAGATCGGGCGCGAGCTGGTGAAGGTCGTCGACCCGGCGAGCATGCGTTTCGAGGGCCTGGTCTCGGCCGACCGCGTGGCCGAGCTGAAGACCGGGCAGGCGGTGCGCTTCCACGTCAACGGCTACGGCCGCGACGAGTTCAGCGGCCGCGTGCGCCGCATCGACGCCACGGCCAACGCGACGACGCGCCAGGTGGCGCTGATCGTCGACTTCGCCGACGCCGCCCAGGCGCCGCGTGTGGCCGGGCTGTTCGCCGAAGGCCGTGTCGAGACCGGCAGCACCGACCGGCTGACGCTGCCCGAGAGCCCGATCGTGCGCAACGGCGAGGCCGCCGCCGTCTGGCGCCTGGACGGCAAGGCGCTGCAGCGTGTGGCCGTCAAGCTGGGCGAACGCGACGCGCGCACCGGGCTGGTCCCGGTGCTGTCGGGCCTGGCCGCCGGTGACCAGGTGCTGCGCAACCCGTCGCGCACGCTGACGCCCGGCCAGGGCTACGAGCTGAAGCAGGCCGGCGCCGCCAGCGCCGCCGCGGCTTCGGCCGCGAAGTGAGGCGCGGCATGCTGCTGTCCGAATTCAGTGTCAAGAAGCCGGTGGCGATGGTCGTCGTGATCATCGCCATGATGGCGCTGGGCCTGCTGGCGCTGTCGCGGCTCAAGGTCAACCAGCTGCCCGACGCCGAGCAGCCGGTGCTGGCGGTGACCATCCCCTACCCCGGCGCGTCACCCGAGACGGTGGAGCGCGAGGTCGTCGACCGCATCGAGAAGGCGCTGCAGGGCATCTCCGGCGTCGACCAGCTGCGCTCGACCTCGGCCGAGGGCAGCGCCACGCTGATCATCGTCTTCGACTTCGGCAAGGACCTGGTGCTGGCCTCCGACGAGGTGCGCAACGCGATCGGCTCGGTGCGCCACAAGCTGCCGGTGGAGATGCGCGAGCCGGTGCTGCAGCGGCTGGACCCGAACACCCAGCCGATCATGCAGCTGGCGCTGTCGTCGACGACGCAGAGCCACGCCGAGATCTCGCGCCTGGCCGAGGACCAGCTGGCCGACCGCTTCCGCGCCATCCCGGGGGTGGCGGTGGTCAACGTCGGCGGCGCGCTGTCGCGCGAGCTGTCGGTGCTGCTGCGTGCGCAGAAGCTGCGCGAGTACGAGGTCTCGGTGACCGAGGTCGTGGCCGCGCTGCGCGCGCAGAACGCCACCGCGCCGGTGGGCAAGGTGCGCGGCACGCTGGAGGACCAGAGCATCCGCCTCGTCGGCCGCATCGAGCACCCGGCGGACTTCGGCCAGATCGTCATCAAGCGCCGCGGCAACGAGCTGGTGCGGCTGGCGCAGGTGGCGGTCATCGAGGACGGCTACGCCGAGCTGACCAGCCGCTCGATCCGCAACGGCAACCCCAACGTCGGGCTGTCGATCACGCGCACCCGCGAGGCCAGCACGGTCAGCGTCGCCGACGAGGTGCGCCGCGTCGCCGAGGACATCCGCAAGACGCTGCCCGAGGGCACGACGCTGACCGTCACGCGCGACGGCGGCGAGGAGGCGCAGAGCAGCCTGGACAACGTGATCCACGCGCTGGTCTTCGGCGCCGGGCTGACGGTGTTCGTGGTCTACCTGTTCCTGAACTCCTGGCGCTCGACGCTGATCACCGCGCTGTCGCTGCCGACCTCGGTGCTGGCGGCCTTCATCGCCGTCTGGGCCTGCGGCTTCACGCTGAACTTCATGAGCCTGCTGGGCCTGTCGCTGGCCATCGGCGTGCTGATCGACGACGCCATCGTCGTGCGCGAGAACATCGTGCGCCACCTGGAGATGGGCAAGGACCGCATCTCGGCGGCGCTGCAGGGCACGTCCGAGATCGGCCTGGCGGTGACGGCGACGACGTTCTCGATCGTCGCGGTCTTCATCCCGATCGGCGTCATGCCCGGGCTGGCCGGCGAGTGGTTCCGGCCCTTCGGCCTCACGGTCGTCGCCTCGGTGCTGGTCAGCCTGTTCGTCAGCTTCACGCTGGACCCGATGCTCTCGGCCTACTGGGGCGACCCGCCGGGGCGCCACCTGCAGCCCAAGCGCGGCATCGAGGCCAAGCTGGCGCGGCTGAACGCCTGGTTCGACGAACTGGCCGAACGTTATTCGCGTGTCGTCGGCTGGGCGCTGCACCACCGGCGCTGGATGACGGCTTTCGCGGTGGCGAGCTTCGTCGCCGCGCTGGCGCTGCAGGCCAAGTTCGGCGGCACGAGCTTCCTGCCGACCTCGGACGTCGGCACGATCGCCGTCGAGGTGCGCACGCCGGCCTCGAGCAGCCTGGAGTACGCGCGGCTGAAGGTCGAGGCCGCCGCGGCGCTGGCGCGCGAGATGCCGGAGACGGTGGCCACCAACAGCTCGGTCAACCCGAACGGCGGCCGCGTCTTCGTCGACATCGGCAAGAGCACCGAGCGCCGGCGCTCGGGCACCGAGATCGCGACCGACCTGCGCGCCCGCGTCTCGCGCCTGGTCGGCGCCGAGTACGCGGTCATCGACGACCTGAACAACGGCGCGCAGAAGCCGGTGCAGATCCGCTTCTCGGGCCCCGACTCGCGCCGGCTGCTGGAGATCACCAACGAGTTCATGGCCCGGCTGCGCCAGGTGCCGGGCGCGGTGGATGTCGCGCTGTCGGAGCAGGACCCGCAGGTCGAGCTGAAGATCGAGCTCGACCGGGGCCTGGCCAACACGCTCGGCATCTCGGCGGCCGACGCCGCGCAGGCACTGCGTGTGGCGTTTGCCGGCGTCGAGGCCGGCGACTGGATCGACCCCAGCGGCGAGACGCGCGACGTCGCCGTGCGCCTGCACCCCGACGACCGTGTCGACGCCGGCAACATCGAGCGCCTGCCGATCGCCGTCAGCGGCGCCAACATGCTGGTGCCGCTGGAGCAGATCGCCACCGTGACCGTCGGCCGCGGGCCGTCGCAGATCCAGCACGCCGACGGCAAGCGCATGATCGCCGTGGCCGCCAACGCCCAGGGGCGCTCGGCCGGCGAGGTGACCGCCGACGCGCTGAAGATCGCGCGCTCGATGGACTTCCCGCCGGGCTACGCGCTGGAGCTGGCGGGCACCTCGCGCGACCAGGAGATGGTGTTCCGCGACCTGGGCACGGCGCTGTTTGCCGGCATCGGGCTGATGTACCTGATCCTGGTGATGCAGTTCGGCTCGTTCACGACGCCGCTGGCGGTGATGCTGTCGCTGCCGCTGTCGCTGATCGGCGTCGTGCTGGCGCTGCTGGCCACCGGCGGCACGCTGAACCTGATGAGCTTCATCGGCGTCATCATGCTGATGGGCCTGGTGGCCAAGAACGCGATCCTGCTGCTCGACGCCGCGCGCGCCCGCGAGGCCGAGGGCCTGGACCGCGAGGAGGCGCTGGCCGCCGCCGGCCGCCAGCGGCTGCGGCCGATCCTGATGACGACGCTGGCGCTGATCGCCGGCATGCTGCCGGTGGCCGTGGGCGTCGGCGAAGGCGGCGAGTTCTACCGCCCGATGGCCGTGGCCATCATCGGCGGCACGATCACCAGCACGCTGTTGACGCTGCTCGTCATCCCGAGCTTCTACGACAGCATCGAGACCTCGCGCGACCGTGCGCTGGCCAAATACCGCCGCCGCGCCGAGGGCCGGCACCCGGCACTGGCCTTCGTCACGACGCTGGCCGAGGCGCTGGCGACGCTGCTCGGGCTGCGCATGGTCTGGCGGCTGCTGCGTTCGCGCCTGGGCGGCGCGCGGGCCTGAGCCGGGGGCCGCCGAACGGCGGCCGCCCAAAACAAAGCCCGCAGGCCGTCACCGGCTGCGGGCTCGTCCGTTGTCGAGTGGCGGGGCCGTGGCGGCGCTTCGACGCGGGATTCCAGGCACGGGGTCACGGGTTCCCGGGTTCCGCCCAATGTGCGGTCGGTTGCGTGCCTTGAATGGAGCCACTGTAGCCCGGCCGCGTGACGGCGATGTGTCGAACTGACCCGTTCGAGGGGGGCAGATCCACGCATCCACGGGGCCGCAGAGGACATCGCAGCGGCGCGCGCGGCGCGGCAGAATGCGCCGCAGACCGGCGATGAAGTACCGCGAACTCGTCCTCTTCAACGGCGAACGTTTCCTGGTGCCCCAGGGCATCCAGCGCATCGACACGGGCGCCACGCACGGCTGGCAGGTGCGCTACCAGGGCACGCGGCTGTTCTCCGACCACACGCGCGACGGCAGCGGCGCGCGCCAGGCCTTCGAGCTGGCGACACGCGAGCTGATGCGCCGCATCGCCGCCCTGCCCGCCCCGGTGACGCTGCAGCGCGCGCCCAGCGCGCACAAGACCAGCGCGCTGCCGCCGGGCATCTCGGGGCCGATCATCCGCACGAAAAAAGGCAGCACCACACGCACCGCGGTGCTGTCGGTGCTGCTGCCGTGTTACGGCGCGCCGGCGCGGCGCACCAGCGTGCACATCGGCAGCGAGAACACCTACAGCGTCGAGCGCTTCGAGCAGGCGCTGGCGCGCGCCGTCGAGCTGCGCGCCGAGGCCGAACGTGCCTACACTGCGGCCGCCACCCAGGCCCGCCGCCGTGCCGGGCTGGCGATGCGGCGCGTGCTGCGCGACGCTTGAGTTGCCGGCCAGCACGGCGGCGGCCGCGGCGGCACAATTCGCGTCATTCGCAGCCGGCGAGCGCCACGGCATCCCGCCGGCCCGCGCTGCGTCCCGAGGGCCGCCCTGGACGGCGGCCGATGTTCCGCCGAGCACGAGGTGAGCCGTTGAGCACCGCCGTCCCGCTGACCCACCACGAGATTCTCGAACTCGTCGCGCCCTTCAGCCGCAGCGGGCGCCGCGTCGACCTCGCCGCCAGCGACCGCATCGCGCGCCGGCTGCGCTTCAAGCCGTTGCAGCACGCGCCCGAGGCACCGCTGGACCAGACGCTGCACGAGGAGCTGGAGCTCGAGAGCTTCGCCGCCGACGACCACCGCGTGACGCGCCGCCTGCGCGGCGACGACGGCCTCGAGGCGGTGCTGGTGGCCGACGGCCCCGACGTCGGCGAGCTGGCCCAACGCATCGCCGCGGTGCCGCTGGCGCGCCACTTCCTCGCCGGCGAGGGCTGGCGCGCGGTGCTGTCGCACCGGGCGCGGCTGTCGGGCGACGGCGTTGCCACGGTCATCCTGACCGAGGCCCGCGCACGTGTCGCCGGGCTGGACCTCAAGCTCAAGGTCTCCGGTGTCGCGGGCATCAACGCCGACCTGGAGCTGATGCCGCGCGCCGGCCAGACGATCAGCCTGCCCGACGACCTGCTGGCCGTGCTGGGCTGGCCCTGGACCTGCATCGCGCGGCTGCGCGAGGGCTGGGGCGGCGCGCTGCGGCTCAAGGGCGACGGCGCCGAACGCACCCGCGACGCCGAGCACAAGCTGGTGCAGACGCTGGACCACCTGGCGCGCACGCTGGCCGGCACGCCGCGCGAGTTCCACGAGCGCATGGCGCGCGAGCGCTGGCGCGTCACGCTGCGCCGCGCGGTGCCGATGCTGGTCAGCGTGGCGCTGATCGCCGGCGCGGCGATGGTGCCGCTGGTCGAGCTGTCGCAGAACTCGGTCTGGCGCATGCTCGTCTTCCATTCGCCGGCCTTCCTGCTGATGCTGTTCTTCTGCCTCGGCGAGATGCCGCGGCTGGAGTTCCCGCCGCTGCCGCGCCTGGCGCGCGCCGGCTCCTGGGAGCCCCAGGCGCCGGCCGCGCCGTCCGCCTGACAACCCTCCCACCCTGCCCCGACCCCCACGATGCTCGGCAACCCGATGAACATCCCTCCGGTCTCGATCGCCGCGGCCAAGTCCGCGCTGGTCGAGCAGTTCGGCGACCCCGTGCTGCGCCGCCGCGCCTCGATGCTGTGGGGCACACGCGGCGTCGGCAAGTCGTCGATCGTGCGGCAGGTCGCCGAGCACCACGGCGTGCCGCTGATCGACCTGCGCCTGACGACGATCGAGCCGGTGGACATCCGCGGCGCGATCTACGCCGACGACCGGCTGGAGAAGACGGTCTGGTTCCCGCCCGAGTTCCTGCCGCAGGCCGACCAGCCCGCCGGCGTGCTCTTCCTCGACGAGCTGACCGCCGCCGACCAGCGGCTGCAGGTCTCGGCCTACTCGCTGATCCTCGACCGCCGCGTCGGCCGCTACGAGCTGCCGCCGGGCTGGATGGTCGTCGCCGCCGGCAACGCCAGCTTCCACGGCGCGGTCTGCCACGACATGGGCACGGCGCTGGCCGACCGCATGTTCCACTTCAACGTGCAGACCGTCGTCGAGGCCTTCCTGCAGCACGCCATCGCGCACGACTTCGCGCCCGAGGTCATGGCCTACCTGAAGGTGCGGCCCGACAAGCTCGACGACACCCAGGCCCAGCTCGCCGCCGACCACCTGATCGGCGCCAGCCCGCGCGGCTGGGAGGACGTGTCCAACGTGCTCAAGAGCGGCCTGGGCGACGCCGCCAAGCGGGTCTTCGTGCAGGGCCGCATCGGCGCGGCCAACGCTGCCGAGTTCTTCGGCGTGCTGCGCGAGATCCAGTCCGGCGCCGACGTCGTCAAGCTGCTCGCCGCCCGCCCCGGCGAGGAGACCGCGGCGCTGCTGCCGCGCACGCTGGACGGCCTGTACGGGATGATCTACGGCCTGCTGGCCGCGGCCAACGACGACCGCGCGCTGGACCGCGCGCTGGAGATCATCGAGCAGTTGCCCGACGCGCGCACCCAGGTCGCGCTGCCGATCCGCGAAGCGCAGACGCTGGCCATGGAGCTGCTGATGCAGAAGGCGCTGGAAGGCGGCATGGAAGGCACGATCCTCGACAGCCCGGCCTACCGCCGCTACAGCGAACGCCGCCAGCGCGAAGGCCAGAATGCCTGAACCGGCGTCGGTGCACCGGCACCGCGGCACGCGCGCGGTGCAGCGCATGGTGGAGTTCGCGCCGTCCACCGGCGGGCTGGCGCTGTGGGCCCACCACCGCGACCGCCCGGCCGACGAGCCGGCGCCGATCATCGCCACCGACGGCCACACGATCTGGTACGGCGCGGCCTTCGAGTCGCTGACGCTGCCCGAGCAGGCCGGCCTGGTGGCGCACGAGGTGCTGCACGTCGCGCTGCGCCACGCCCAGCGCTACACCGAGCTGCAGCAGCTCGTCGGCGACGTCGACCTGCCGCTGTTCAACCTCTGCGCCGACGCCATCGTCGACAGCACGCTCGGCCACCTCAGCTGGCTGGAGCTGCCGGCCGGCGCGGTGCTGCTCGACCGGCTGCTCGCCAGCACGCTGGGCATCGAGACGACGCTGGAGAAGGCGCTGCTCGAATGGGACGTCGAGCGCCTGTACCGCGAGATCGACGATCGCCGCCAGGACGGCCGCGACGGCCGGCGCCAGGGACAGAAGCAGCAGGAAGGCGGCGACGACGGCAAGGCCTCCCGGCGCAGCAGCGCCACGTCCTCGAAGGAGAGCGAGGACGGCCAGGGCGAACGCTCCGACGGCCCGCGTTCTGGGCGCGCCCGCGCACTGGCGCGCGGCCTGGTGCCCGACCTGCTGCCTGGCCGCCACGGCGCCGGCAGCCCCGAGGACGAGGCCGAGGCCTCGTGCGAGTGGCGCGAGCGCCTGACACGCGCCCACGCCGGCGACGGCGCGCACTCGATGCTGCGCACGCTGCTGGCCGACCTGCCGAAGACGCGCACGCCCTGGGAACAGGTGCTGCGGCTGCAGCTCGGCCGCGCGCTGGCGCCCAGCGCCGAGACCTCGTGGTCGCGCCCGGCGCGCTCCTACATCGCCAACCAGGGCCGCATGGGCTCGCGCCGCATGCCCTTCGAGCCCGGCCGCACGCAGAGCAAACGCGTGCCGCGGCTGGCGGTCGTCGTCGACGTCTCGGGCTCGGTCGACGATGCGCTGATGGAGCGTTTCGCGCGCGAGATCGAGGCCATCACGCGGCGGCTGGAGACCGGGCTGGTGCTCGTCGTCGGCGACGAGCGCGTGCAGCGGGTCGAACGTTTCAAGCCCGGCCAGTCGGACCTGCGCGCCATCGAGTTCCACGGCGGCGGCGGCACCGACTTCACGCCGCTGCTGGAAGAAGCCGACCGGCACCGGCCGGACATCGGCGTCGTGCTGACCGACCTCGACGGCCCGGCGCGCTTTCGCCCGCACTGGCCGGTGGTCTGGGCGGTGACGGCCAAGGACGCCCACGCCGAGGCGCCGTTCGGCCGCAAGCTCGTGCTCGACTGATCAGGCCGCCGCGTCGGCCAGCGCCTGCCAGGCGCGGCGCAGCTCGTGCTCGCCCTGCGGGCGCACGACGCGCGCGATCTCGCGGCCACGGTGCAGGAACACGAGCGTCGGCCACAGCTTGACCGCGAAAGAACGCCCCAGCGGGCGGCCACGGCCGTCTTCGACCTGGCGGTGGGCGATGGCCGGGAACTGCGCACGCACGGCGGCGATCGCCGGCTGCGCGCCCAGGCAATGCGGGCACCAGCCGGTGCCGAACTCGAGCACGACGGGCGCATCCAGCGCATCGACCTCGTCGCGGGTCGGCTCGCGCTCGGCGGGCAAGGGCGTTGCGGGCATGCGTGTCTCCTGGTTCTCGGTCTTGTCGGGGCGAGTATCGCTGCGCGGCCTGTCGGGGGCGCGGAGGAAGGCGGCGCGAGAGGCGTGGTGTCTTCGTCGCGGGGGCGGGGTCAGCGGAGGGACGGGGTCAGGTCTTGCGAGACCTGACCCCGGGCTGCAGCGGGACGGGGTCAAGCGGGACGGGGTCAGGTCTTGCGGGGGCACGGGGTCAGGTCTTACAAGACCTGACCCCAGGCTGCCCTGACCCCAGGCTGCCCAGGCTTCTGACCCCAGGCTCCACGCAGCTCAGAACGTGCCCGGGTAGGCGCCGCCGTCCAGCAGCAGGTTCTGCCCGGTGAAGAACCCGGCGTGCGCGCTGCAGACGAAGGCGCAGAAGGCGCCGAACTCGTCGGCCGTGCCGAAGCGCCCGGCCGGGGCCTGGCGGCGGCGCGCTTCGATCACCGCGTCCAGCGGCTGGCCCGTCTTGGCGGCACCGGCGGCCAGCGTGGCACGCAGCCGGTCGGTGTCGAAGGCGCCGGGCAGCAGGTTGTTGATCGTCACGTTGCGCCCGGCCAGCGCCGGCTGGCGCGCGAGCCCGGCGACGAAGCCGGTGAGGCCCGAACGCGCGCCGTTGGACAGGCCCAGCACGTCGATCGGCGCCTTCACCGCGCCCGAGGTGATGTTGACGACGCGGCCGAAGCCGCGCTCGGCCATCGCGTCGACGGTGGCGCGCATCAGCGCGATCGGCGCCAGCATGTTGGCGTCCAGTGCGGCGATCCAGGCTTCGCGCTCCCAGGCGCGGAAGTCGCCCGGCGGCGGCCCGCCGGCGTTGTTGACGAGGATGTCGACCTGCGGCGCGGCGGCCAGCGCCGCGGCGCGGCCGGCTTCGGTCGTGATGTCGCCGGCCACCGCGCGCACCTCGACGGCCGGGTTCAGCGCCCGCAGTTCGGCCGCCGTGGCCTCCAGCGCCTCGGCGCCGCGCGCGGTGACGACGACGTTGACGCCCTCGCCGACCAGCGCGCGTGCGCAGCCCTTGCCCAGCCCCTTGCTGGCGGCGCAGACCAGCGCCCAGCGTCCTGCGATGCCCAGATCCATTCGTGTCTCCTCCAGAGTTTCAGCGTGCACGCGCCAGCAGCGTGATGCCGGCCAGCACCAGCGCCGTGCCGGCGACGATCCAGCCGTTGAACGGCTCGCCCAGCAGCACCACGCCCATCAGGATCGTCGACAGCGGCCCGATCATCCCGGTCTGTGCGGTCAGCGTCGGGCCGATGCGTTCGATGGCCATCATCACCATCAGCACCGGCGCCACCGTGCAGGCGGTGGCGTTGAGCACCGACAGCCACAGCACCGCCGGCGCCACCTCGGCCGCCGACAGCGGCCGCAGCACCAGGAACTGGGCGATGCACAGCACGCAGGCGACGCAGCTCGCCAGCCCGGTGAGGCGCATCGCGCCCAGCCGGCGCACCTCGGCGCCGCTGGCCACCAGGTAGATCGCGTAGCTCACCGCACTGCCGAAGACCAGCGCCGCGCCCAGCGCGGTCTGCGGCCCCGACAGCGTCACCTCGTGGCCGAAGACCAGCAGCACGCCGGCGTAGCTGACCGCCAGCGCCGCCAGCTGGCGCCAGCTCACGCGCTGGCGGAAGAACACGACGCCGAGGAACAGCACCAGCGTCGGGTTGAGGTAGAGGATCAGCCGCTCCAGGCTGGCGCTGATGTACTGCAGCCCGGCGAAGTCCAGCGTGCTGGCGAGGTAGTAGCCGCTGAAGCCCAGGCCCAGCACCACGCCCCAGTCGCGCCGCGTCAGCGCCGGCTTGCCGCGCCCGGCCCACCAGGCGATGGCCATGAACAGCGGCAAGGCGAACAGCATGCGGTACATGACCAGCGTGATCGCGTCGACGCCGTGACGGTAGGCCAGCTTGGCGATGATCGCCTTGCCCGAGAAGGCCACCGACCCGGCGGCGGCCAGCGCCAGGCCGGCGCCGACGGCGTTGGGCGCTGCCGTTCGGGGCTGGACACTCATCACCAGCCGGCGACCAGGCCGTCGCGGCGCGGGTCGCTGGCGGCGACGTAACCCTCGACCGCCGGGTCGCCCAGGCGCCAGATGAACTGGCCGGCGCCGAAGTCCTGGTAGCTGTCGTCGATGACGTCCAGCCGGTGGCCCAGCGCCGCCAGGCCCTGCACGACGGCCGGGTCCATCGCCGCCTCGACGTTGAGCTCCAGGCCGGCGTTGAAGCGCCAGCGCGGCGCGTCGCAGGCGGCCTGCGGGTTCTGGAACCAGTCGACCATGCGCAGCAGGGTCTGCAGATGGCCTTGGGGCTGCATGTTGGCGCCCATCACGCCGAAGCTCATCAGCGGCCGGCCGCCGGCGGTGACGAAGCCCGGGATGATGGTGTGGAACGGGCGTTTGCCCGGCGCCACGACGTTGGCGCTGCCGGGGTCGAGGCTGAAGGCGTGGCCGCGGTTCTGCAGCGACAGCCCCCACTCGGGCACGACGACGCCCGAGCCGAAGCCCATGTAGTTGCTCTGGATGAAGCTGACCATCATCCCGCTCTCGTCGGCGGCGGTGAGGTAGATCGTGCCGCCCTTGGCCGGGTTGCCGGCCTGGAAGTCCTGGGCGCGTTTCGGGTCGATCAGCTTCGCGCGTTCGGCCAGATAGTCGGGCGACAGCAGGTCGGCGGCCGACAGCGCCATCGCCGACGGTTCGGCGACGTGGCGGTAGACGTCGGCGAAGGCCAGCTTCATCGCCTCGATCTGCAGGTGGCGCGCCTCGATGCTGTCGGCGTGGTGTTCGGTCAGGTCGACGTGGCGCAGGATGCCCAGCGCGATCAGCGCCGCGATGCCCTGGCCGTTGGGCGGGATCTCGTGCAGCGTGACGCCGTGATAGTCCATCGCGATCGGCTCGACCCATTCGGGCACGTAGCCGGCGAAGTCGGCCAGCGTGTGCGCCCCGCCCTGGGCCTGCGACTGGCGCACCAGGCTCTCGGCGATCTCGCCGCCGTAGAAGGCCTGGCCGCGCGTCGCGCCGATCGCACGCAGCGCACGCGCCGCACCGGGCAAGCAGAAGCGTTCGCCGATGCGCGGTGCACGGCCACGCGGCAGGAAGGTCTCGGCAAAACCGGGCTGCGAGGTCAGCGACGGCAGCTGCGCCGCCGCGACCCATTTGTCGCCGACGACGACCGGCACCGCGCAGCCGCGTTCGGCGATCTCGGCCGCGGGTTCGAGCAGTTGCGCAAGCGGCAGGCGGCCGAAACGTTCGGCCAGCGCGACCCAGGAGGCCACCGCGCCGGGCACCGTCACCGCGTCCCAGCCGCGGGCCGGCGGCGTGCGCGCGCCGTCGCCGTGGCGGCGGCGGAAGTACTCGGGCGTCCAGGCCGCCGGCGCACGGCCCGAGGCGTTCAGGCCGTGCAGGCGCTCGCCGTCCCAGAGGATGCAGAAGGCGTCGGAGCCCAGGCCGTTGCTGCAGGGCTCGACGACGGTCATCACCGCCGCCGTCGCGACCGCCGCATCGACTGCGTTGCCGCCGGCGGCCATGATGCGCAGCCCGGCCTGCGCCGCCAGCGGATGCGAGGTGGCGACGAGGTTGCGCGCAAACACCGGCAGGCGCCGGCTGGCATAGCCGGCGCTCCAGTCGAAGAAGTCGGGCGAGGCGAAGTCCATCGGGCGATTGTCTCCAGCAGCGGCGGCGAGCGCGTGGCGCGGGCTTCGCCAGTCGTCAAGTCAGCCGCGGTGCGGCGGCGCCTCGCGGTCGGCGAAGAAACGCCGCAACAGCGGCGGCTCGCTGCCGCGGTGCAGCGCGGTGCGGCGTGCACGCAGCCCGGCGTCCTCGGCGGTGAAGCGCTCCAGCCGGCGCTGGTGCTCGATCCAGTTCTCGTCGACGAAGTGCTCGACCCAGCGGCCGGGCTGCGCGGTGTCGCGGAACAGCGCCCACGACAGCGCGCCCTGGCGCAGCCGCGCCGCACGTGTCAGCTGCATCAACGCGGTGAACTCGGGCACGTCGGCGTCGTCGACCTGGTACTCGACGGTGACCATCACCGGCCCGGCGTCGGGCTCGATGTCGATCGCCGGCTCGGCGGCGGCGCGCGGCACCGCCGGCGTGAAGTCGGCGTCCTCGCCTTCGACCGACCAGCGCTGCGCCCAGGGCAGCAGCGCGGCGCCGAGCAGCGACGCCGCGGCGATCGCCTCGGCGACGCCGACGAGGCCCGCGAGCTTGCCGAAGGCCATCGCGCCGAAGGCCGTGCCGGCCATCAGTGCCATCTGGTAGATCGCCATGCCGCGCGCGCGCACCCAGTTCGGCAGCGCGAACTGCGCCGACATCGCCAGCGTGTTGGCCGTCGAGATCCAGGCCATGCCCGAGACGAAGACCGCCGGCACCGCCATCCAGAGCTCGGGCACGAAGGCGGCGATGGCCGCCGCCGCGGCCTGCACGATGCTGCCGTAGCGCACGAACTGGTCGCGGTTGAAACGCCGGCGCCAGCGCGGGAACAGCAGCGCCGCGCAGATCGCGCCGGCGCCCATGCTGGCCATCAACAGCGTGAAGCTGCCGGCGCCGCCGCCCTCGAGCCCCTTGGCGACCAGCGGCAGCAACGCCAGCAGCGCGCTGGACTGCAGGAAGAACAGGAACACGCGCACGATGACGGCACGCATGCGCGGCGACTGGCGCACGTGCTGCAGCCCGACGCGCATCGCGCCGACGAACCGTTCGCCCGGCAGCGCGCTGGTGCGCGGCTCGGAGCGCCAGCGCAGGATCAGCACGAAGGCCACGCCGGCGAGCACCGCGTTGAGCACGAACACCGCCGCGGTGCCGGCCGAGGCCAGCAGCGCGCCGGCGACCACCGGGCCGACGACGCGCGACATGTTCATCGAGATGCCGTTGAGGGCCAGCGCCGCCGGCAGGTGCGCGCGGCCGACGACCTCGGGCACGATGGCCGAGAACACCGGCCAGCGCATCGCCAGCCCGATGCCGTTGAGGAAGGTGAGCAGCAGCAGCAGCGACGGCGTCAGCAGCCCGGCGACGGCCAGCGCGGCGATCAGCAGCGCCACCAGCGACACCCACAGCTGCGTGCCGGCGAAGTACAGCCGCCGGTCGACGATGTCGGCCATCGCGCCGCTGGGCAGGCCGAGCAGGAACACCGGCAGCGTCGAGGCGGTCTGCACCAGCGCCACCATCGCCGGGCTGGTGGTCAGCGTCGTCATCAGCCAGGCGGCCGCAACGTCGTTCATCCACATCGTCATGTTGGCCGCCAGCCAGGCGAACCACAGCCCGCGGAAGACCGGGCCTTCCAGCGGGGCGAGTGCGGCGGGGAGCTTCAAGAACGCGGCGGGCGACGGTGCGAGAGCCGCGAGCGTAGCGCGAGAGCGCTACACGCCGTGCGCGTGGGGGCAGGCGGAAGGGGTACGGCGGAAGGGGTCAGGTCCCACAGGACCTGACCCCGGCATTCAGCGGCGTACGCGGTGGAAGGGGTCCGGCGGAAGGGGTCAGGTCCCGCAGGACCTGACCCCGGCATTCAGCGGCGTACGCGGTGGAAGGGGTCCGGCGGAAGGGGTCAGGTCCCACAGGACCTGACCCCAGCATTCAGCGGCGTACGCGGTGGAAGGGGTCCGGCGGGAGGGGTCAGGTCCCGCAGGACCTGACCCCAGCATTCCCAGCATTCAGCGGCGTACGCGGCGGAAGGGGTCAGGTCCCACGGGACCTGACCCCGGCATTCTGACCCCGGCATTCACCAGCATTCAATCCGCGTCCTGGAACGCCTCCTCGCGCTTGGACTTGATCGACGGCAGCATCACGATGATGACCATCAGCACCGCCGCGACGAGCAGGCCGGCCGACAGCGGGCGCGTCGCGAAGGTGGTCCAGTCGCCGCGCGACAGCAGCAGCGCGCGGCGCAGGTTCTCCTCCATCATCGGCCCGAGGATGAAGCCCAGCAGCAGCGGCGCCGGCTCGCAGCCCAGCTTGTAGAACGCGTAGCCGGCGATGGCGAAGCCCGCGCCCATGAAGACGTCGAAGTTGTTGTTGTTCAGCGTGTACAGGCCGATGCAGCAGAAGACCATGATCGCCGGGAACAGGAAGCGGTAAGGCACCGTCAGCAGCTTGATCCAGATGCCGATCAGCGGCAGGTTCAGGATCACCAGCATCAGGTTGCCGACCCACATCGACGCGATCAGGCCCCAGAACAGCTGCGGGTCGCTGGCCATCACCTGCGGGCCGGGCTGGATGCCCTTGATCGTCATCGCGCCGACCATCAGCGCCATCACCGCGTTCGGCGGGATGCCCAGCGTCAGCATCGGGATGAACGAGGTCTGCGCGCCGGCGTTGTTGGCGCTCTCGGGGCCGGCGATGCCGCGGATGTTGCCCTTGCCGAACGGCACTTCGCCCGGCCGGATGCCCATCTTCTTCTCGACCGTGTAGGCCGCGAACGAGGCCAGCAGCGCGCCGCCGCCGGGCAGCACGCCGAGGATCGAGCCCAGCGAGGTGCCGCGCAGCACCGCCGGCCAGGCGTTGCGGAAGTCGTCGCGCGTCGGCCACAGGCCCTTGACGTCCTTGGTGAAGACCTCGCGCTTCTCGGCCGGCTGGCCGAGGTTGGCGATGATCTCGCCGAAGCCGAAGACGCCCATCGCGATGGCGACGAAGCCGATGCCGTCGGTGAGCTCGGGGATGTCGAAGCTGTAGCGCGGCACGCCGGAGATGACGTCGGTGTTGATCTGGCCGATCAGCAGGCCCAGCACGATCATCGCGATGGCCTTGACCAGCGAGCCCGAAGCCAGCACGACGGCGCCGATCAGGCCCAGCACCATCAGGCTGAAGTACTCGGCCGGGCCGAACTTGAAGGCCAGCTCGGTCAGCGGCGGCGCGAAGGCGGCGATGATGATCGTGCCCACGCAGCCGGCGAAGAACGAGCCCAGGCCGGCGGCGGCCAGCGCCGGGCCGGCACGGCCGCGGCGGGCCATCTGGTAGCCGTCGATCGCCGTGACCACCGAGCTGGACTCGCCGGGCACGTTGATCAGGATCGCGGTCGTCGAGCCGCCGTACTGGGCGCCGTAGTAGATGCCGGCCAGCATGATCAGCGCCGGCGTCGCGTCCAGCGAGTAGATGCTGGGCAGCAGCATGGCGATCGTCGCCACCGGGCCCAGGCCCGGCAGCACGCCGATCAGCGTGCCCAGCAGCGCCCCGCCGAAGGCGTAGGCGAGGTTTTCGAGCGTGAAGGCGACGCCGAAGCCGAGCGCCAGGTTGTTCAGCAGATCCATCTCGTCGCCTTCCTCAGCCCAAGAACGCCGGCCACAGCGGGATCGTCAGGCTCAGGCCCTTGATGAAGATCGCCCAGCTGCCCGCCGTCAGCACGACGGCGCTGATCAGCGCGTCGCGCCAGTGGAACTCGTCGCCGGCGGCCGCCGAGATCACGACCAGCAGCGGGATCGCGATGAACATGCCCAGGTGCGGCAGCGCGAAGCCGAACACGACGACCGAGCCGACGATGATGGCCAGCGGCTTGAACGCCCAGCGGCCGATCGGGTCGCCGTCCTCGGTGGCGATGGTCAGTGCCTTGAACAGCACCATCGAGCCCAGGATCGCGAGCAGGATGCCGAGGCCGAACGGGAAATAGGCCGGCCCGGGCCGTGCGGCGCTGCCGAAGCTGTACTCCTGCGCGCCCCAGGCGAACCCGACGCCGACGGCGACGAACATCAGGCCCGACCAGAAATCCTTCTGGCTCTTGATTTTCAAGGGGTGTCTCCTCCAGCCAAAGCGTGGCGGATTCTGGCAGCGCACCCCGGCGGCGCCGATGTGGATATCACGTAAGCCGGCGTCGGCGCCGGCCGCGTCAGTTCAGCGACGGCGTGCTGCGCAGCACTTCCTCGATCGTCGTCAGCCCTTCGGCGACCTTCATCGCGCCGGCCAGGCGCAGCGGCCGCATGCCGCCCTTGATGCCCTGGCGGCGCAGCGCGTCGGCGTCCAGCGTCGGGTGCACGTGGGCGCGTGCACCCTCGTCCATCACCAGCAGCTCGTACAGCCCGGCGCGGCCGCGGTAGCCGGTGTGGCGGCACTCCAGGCAGCCCACCGGCTTGTAGGCGCGCACGCCGCCGGACAGCCGCCAGGGCTTGACCATGGCCTCCAGCGCCTCGCGCGAGGCGCCCTCGTCGGGCTGCCGACAGGCCGGGCACAGCGTGCGCGTCAGGCGCTGGGCGAGCACGCCGATGACGGTGGCCGAGATCAGGTACGGCGGCACGCCCAGGTCGGCCAGCCGGGTGATCGCGCTGGCCGAGTCGTTGGTGTGCAGCGTGCTGAAGACGAGGTGGCCGGTGAGCGCCGCCTGGATCGCCATCTCGGCGGTCTGCAGGTCGCGGATCTCGCCGACCATGATGATGTCCGGGTCCTGGCGCATCAGCGCCCGCAGCCCTTCGGCAAAACCCATGTCGATCGCCGGCTGGACCTGGGTCTGGTTGAACGCCGGCTCGATCATCTCGATCGGGTCCTCGATCGTGCAGACGTTGACCGTCTCGTTGGCCAGCGCCTTCAGCGTCGCGTACAGCGTCGTCGTCTTGCCGCTGCCGGTGGGGCCGGTGACGAGGATGATGCCGTGCGCGCGCCCGGTCAGCTCCTGCCAGGCGCGGGCCTCGGCGGCGCCGAAACCCAGCGCCTCGACGCCCTTGACCACGGTCTCGGGGTCGAAGATGCGCATCACCAGCTTCTCGCCGAAGGCCGTGGGCATCGTCGACAGCCGCATCTCGACCTCGCCGCCGCCCTCCGGCCTCAGGGTCTTGATGCGCCCGTCCAGCGGCCGGCGGCGCTCGACGACGTCCATGCGGCCGAGCAGCTTGATGCGCGCGACCATCGCGCCCATCACCGTCAGCGGCACCTGGTAGACGGTGTGCAGCACGCCGTCGATGCGAAAGCGGATCGCTCCCATCTCGCGCCGCGGCTCGAGGTGGATGTCGCTGGCGCGCTGGTCGAAGGCGTACTGCCACAGCCAGTCGACGACCTGCACCACGCCCTGGTCGTTGGCGTCCAGCGTGCCCTTGGCGCGGCCGAGCTCGACCAGTTGCTCGAAGCTGGCCGCCGCCGACACCTCGCCGCTCTTCTGCGCCGCCCTCACCGACTTGGCCAGGGCGTAGAACTCGGTCGTGTAGCGGCGCACGTCCTCCGGGTTGGCGACGACCAGCCGCAGCGTGCGCCGGGTGTGGGCCTCGATCTCGGGCACCCAGGCGACGTCGAAGGGCTCGGCGGTGGCCACCGTGACCTCGGTCGGCGACACCGCCACCGGCAGCGCCCGGCGGCTCTCGGCGTAGTGCACGCTCATCACCTCGGCGACACGGCCGACGTCGACCCGCAGCGGGTCGATGCGCAGATAGGGCAAACCGGCGCGGCCGGCCAGCCAGGCGGTCAGCGCCTCGGTGTCCAGCGCCTCGCCGCTGCCGGCGCGCACCAGCCCCGCGCCGCCCAGACGCACCAGCGCATGCAGGCTGGAGGCGCCGGCCCCGAAACGCCGCACCACGCGCTCGGCATCGGCCGGCGTGATCCAGCCGTCGTCGCGCAGCCAGTCGAGCAGCTGGCGCCAGTCGAGCCTTCCACGCGGGGTCTTGCGGTTCATCGTGCCTCTCGTGCGGGTTGCGGCCCGGCGTAGGGCCTGAGCATGCGCAACCACTTGCGCGCCGGCAGGCCGTAGGCGCCGAAACGCGCCTCGATTGTCGCGGCGCGTTCGGTCAGCACGTTGCGCGCCGGCATCTCGACGTGACGGCCGGCGACGACGACGGTGTTGCCCTCCTTCGTCGGCCGCAGGCTCCAGACCTGGTCGGCGCCGAAGACCGCGGCGATGCGCGTGATGCTGCGCTCGAAGCTGGCATCGCGGCCGAAGAGATTCACGCTCATCAGGCCGCCGTCCTCGAGCACGGCGCGGCAGCCGGCGTAGAAGTCTTCGTCGTCGAGCACCGGCGCGGCGGCCTCGTGGTCGTAGAGGTCGACGTGCAGCAGCTGCACGCTCTGCGGCTCGGCCTGCTCGTGCAGCCAGCGCCCGGCGTCGGCCACCACGACGTCGGCCTCGGCCGGCAGGTGGAACCAGTTGCGGCAGACGGCGACGACCTGCGGGTTGAGCTCGACGACCGTCGTCGGCATGCGCAGCGCCTTGTGCGTGAAGCGCGTGATCGCCGCCGCGCCCAGCCCGAGCTGCAGCGCGCGCCCCTGGCCGATGGCCTCGGTGGGCAGCCACAGCAGGCTGGCGAGCATGCGCTGCACGTATTCCAGCTCGACGACCTGGGGCTTGCGGATGCGCATCGCGCCCTGCACCCAGATCGAGCCCAGGTGCAGGTAGCGCACGCCGTCGGATTCGCTCAGCGTGGCTTCGGGCAGGGAGAAAGTCTCTTGTTCGGACATCGGGGATCAGCGTGCGCCGTCCAGGCGCTGGAGTTCGAGCCGGGACATCCCGTACTCGATGAATTCGGTCACGCCGGTGTCGACGGCGCGGCGGAAGTGGCGGCGCGCGGCGGCGCGGTCGCCGTCGAGCAGCGCCTTCTGCCCGGCGAAGAACTGCAGCTCGCATTCGCGCCCCGGGTCGGCACGGCCGCCCTCGCGCGTGGCGGCGAGCGCGTCGTCGTAGCGGGCCTCGCCGGCCAGCCAGCGTGTCACCGGGTGCGGCCAGGCACGTTCACCGGCCGGCGCCACCTGGCGCAGCGTGGCGACGCCGTCGTCGCCGGCGCGGCGCGCGGCCAGGTACAGCCAGATCGGCGCATAACCGGCCTCGCGCACCGAACGGTCCTTCAGCGCGGCCTCGAAGCCGGCGCGCGCCGCGGCAGCGTCGCCGCGCAGGTAGGCGGCGCGGGCCCGGGTCTGCAGCGCGTCCAGGTCGCCCGGGGCACGGCGCAGCGCTTCGCCGGCCCGCTGCTCGGCTTCGTCGTAGGCGCCGCGCATCAGCGCGTTGACCGCCGCGGCGGCATGGGTGGCCGCCGGCTCCGGGTCCAGGGCCAGCGCGGCCTGGAAGTCGGCGCGCGCGGCGTCGAGTTCACCCAGGTGGTCGAGCAGCATCGCGCGCTCGACCAGCGTCTGCGCCCGCAGTGCCGGCGCCAGGCGGTCGCCGGCGAGCACGGTGTCCAGCAGCACGCGGCGGCCGAGCGCCTCGCGCTGGACCTCGGTGACGATGCGCAGGCGGCCGGCACGCAGCTCGGCGTCGAGCGCGGCGTAGCGGGCGCGCATCGTGTCGGCCTGGGCAGGCGTCACCGCCGGCACCTGCACCGTGCCGGCCAGGCGGCCGAAGGCGCGCACCAGGCGCTCGCGGTAGGCCGGGAACTCGGCCGCGCCGACGCGGTCCTGCAGCATCTCCAGATCGGCCTCCAGACGCTGCGACTGCGGCGCCGTCTCGGCGCGCAGCTGCAGGCGGAAGGCCGGCGCCGACTCCTCGGCGCGCGAGCTGCCGCTGCGGCCGAAGGTCGGCTGCTCGAAACGGAACTCGACGCTCTGGCGGTAGCGCCCGGGGCTGGCCAGGCGCAGGCCGCGCGCGCGGTCCGAGCCGTCGGGCAGGCGCAGCACCGACATCGGCAGCGGCAGGCCGTAGTCGGTGACGAAGACCCGCTGCTCGGGGAAACGCCAGGCCGGCGGCAGCGTGTAGCGCTGCACCAGGCGCACCGCGTTGCGGCCCGGCACGTCGGTCATCTCCAGCGCGCCGTCGGCCGCCAGCCCCGGATACAGGCGCAGATGGTCGGCGCGCAGGTCGCGCTCGAACTCGTCGGCCCCGCGCGCGGCGCGCTGGGCGCGCAGCGCCTCGGCGATGTCGCCGTAGAAGGTCTGCACCGACTCGAAGGCGGCCGGCTGGGCGAGCGAGGCGAAACGCAGCACGTCCTCGCCCTCGGCCTGCAGCCGGCCCTGGGTGCCGGGCAGCTCGACCAGCGCCGTCGCGTCGGCACGTGCCGGCAGGCCCCAGCCCAGGCCGCGCGCGATGCGTTCGTCCAGCGGCCCGGTCTGCAGCGAACGGGTCGGGTCGACGAGCAGGCTGCGGCCTTCGGGCTGCAGCTCGGCGACGACGTGGTCGAAGGCCAGCGGGCTGGGCAGCATCGCCGCGACGTCGCGGCGCATCGTGCTGGACACCAGCACCGGCGTCGCGCGCACGCCGGCGGCACGCGCCAGCGCGCCAAGCAGCACGACCTTGTCCTTGCAGTCGCCGTAGCGCTGCGCCAGCGTCTGCGCGGCCGGCGCCGGGCGGTGCGAGCTGGCGCCGATCTCGGTGCCGAAGTAGCGCACCTGGGTCTGCACGAAGTCCAGCATCGCCAGCAGGCGCGCCTCGCGGTCGGCGCCGCGCAGCGCCTCGGCCTGCGCCGAGACCTCGGCCGAGGGCCGCAGCGCGGGCTCGAACAGGGTCTCGGCCCAGCGCGCGACGTCGGCCCAGTCGGCGAACTCGCTGAGCTGCAGCATGTCGTCCAGCCAGCTGTCGGCCGGCGCATACGCGTCCTCGACGAAACGCGGCACCCCGCGGCGGCGGAACTCGGTGATGCGCAGGCCGTCGGCGCTGCGGCCGGCGTCACTGACCTCGGCCGCGCCCGCACGGTGGCGGATGTGGCGCTGCGCCGGCGCCAGCAGGCGGTAGCGGTACAGCCCGGTCGGGCCCAGGCCGTGGCGGGACCAGTCGACCTGGACGAAGCGGCCGTCGAACACCGGGTTGTCGCCGACCAGCGTGTAGGCGAACTCGATGCGGTCGCCGACACGCACGTCGTCCAGCACGATGGAGGCCGTGCGGCGGCCGTCCAGGCGCTGCTGCTCGAGGCCGGTCTCGCGGTCGAGCAGGCGCACGCGGCGCGCGGCCAGCTTGTCGATGCGCGCACCGCCGCGGCGCAGTTCCAGCCGGTGCAGCGTCAGGCGCTCGTAGCTCGGGTCGAACTCGATGCTGATCTGCGACGCGTTCTCCAGGCCGCTGGCGTCGCGCACCTGGCGCACGACGTGGCGGTAGCGCTCGCTGGGCCCGCGCCCGGCCGGCAGGCGGGTCTGCTGGTCGACCAGCAGCACCTGCAGCGGCGCCGCCGGCAGGCCGGCGTCCAGGCCGCTGGCCGACATCGGCTGCACCCAGGCCGGCTCGCGGCCGATCTCGAAACCGGCCGTCTTCGGCGCCGCTGCCGCCGCCCCGGCGGCCAGCAGGCCCGCCGCCAGCGCTGCCCACCAGCGCCTCCACCCTCGTGACATCTTCGGGATCTCCCTGCACTTGCTCTTGCCGCCGCATTGTGACCGGCCCCCGGCACCGGGCCGCCAGCGCGCGCTCAGGCCAGGCCGTGGGCGGCGAAGACCTCGCGCCAGGCGGCGAGCTTGCGCTCGAAGCTCCAGCTGGCGTTGGCCGGGCTGGTGGACGGCAGGCGCAGCGTGGCGAGCCCCAGCGCCTGCAGCCGGCGCATCGTGCGCGCCGACTCGCCGCCGTTGTGCGCCACCGCCTGCAGCCCCGGCGCCAGGCGGCGCAGCGCGGCGAAGTCGTTGAGCTCGGGTTGCTCGATCGCCGTGTCCAGGCTGCCTTCGCGGCGGCAGGCGGCGTAGACGTCCCAGAGGCCCAGGCCGTGGCGCAGCATCTCCTGCAGCCGCTCCGGGTACGGCAGCGCACGCAGGTCCAGGCCCCACAGCGCCGACAGGATGGGCCAGAACTGGTTGCGCGGATGGGCGTAGTACTGGCCGGCCGCCAGCGACGCGACGCCGGGAAAGCTGCCGAGCACCACCAGGCGGGTGCGCGCGTCGGCCACCGGCGCCAGGCCGACGAGGCGGGCGTTCACAGCGCGGCCAGCCGCGGCAGCGCGGCCACGGCGTTGGCCGTCGTCACCGCGGCGGTGTGCTCGGCGGTCCAGCCGCGCAGCGCGGCCAGCGTGCGCGCGATGCGCGGCAGCTCGGCGGGCTCGTTGCGCCCCGGCGCGGCGCCGGCCTCGCGCTCGGCGGCGCTGCGGTACAGCCACTGCGGCGGGATGTCGGGGGCGTCGGTCTCCAGCACCGGCACGGTCTCGGGCAGCGTCGCGGCCAGGCGGCGGATCTGCAGCGCACGCTCGAAACTCATCGCGCCGCCGAAACCCAGGCGCAGCCCGAGCGCGGCGAACTGCGCCGCCTGCGCGTCGCTGCCGTTGAAGGCGTGCGCGATGCCGCCCGCCACCTCGACGCGGCGCAGCCCGTGCAGCAGCAGGTCGGCCGAGCGCCGCACGTGCAGGATCACCGGCAGGCCGGCGTCGCGCGCCAGCGCCAGCTGGGCCAGGTAGAAGCGGCGCTGGCGCTGCAGATCCAGGCCGGGCACGAACAGGTCCAGCCCGATCTCTCCGACGGCCACCAGGCGCGGGTCGTCACGGTAGCGGCGCAGCTCGTCGGCCAGGCGCTGCAGATCCTCGTCGGCGGCGCGGCCGACGTACAGCGGGTGGATGCCCAGCGCATAGGCCAGGCCGTGGCGCTGGGCCAGTTCGCGCACGGCGCCGAAGTTCGCCGCCTCGACCGCCGGGATCACCTGCATCACGACACCGGCGCTGCGCGCGCGGGCGACGACGGCGTCGCGGTCGGCGTCGAATTCCGCGGCGTCGAGATGGCAATGCGTGTCGATCCACATGGCACGATGATGCCGCCAACACCGGGTTCGCCCGGCCGGCAGGACGTGTTACCGTCTCCGGCGGTTCCCGGTGCAGGAGCCCACGACGATGAAGAAGGCACCGCTCTACAGCCGTTCGCGCCGGCCCGCCGAGGCCGCAGCGCCCGTCGCCGCGCCGCCCCCGGCCGCCGCGCCGGAGGCGGCCGTGCCCGCAGCCGCAGCATCGGCCCGTCGACGCCGCGTGCCGGCCGAGGCGCTGTGGGCGGCTGCGGGCGCCGCGGTCGCCGTGCTCGCGCTGCTGGTCTCCGGGCCGTTGCACCCGGGCGCCCGCGTGCTGACACAGGACGACATCGACGCCGCGGTGCGTGCCTCGCTCGAGAAGGAGCCGCTGCCGTCGGCGGCGGCCAAGGCCTACGAGGCCGTCGCGCCGTCGGTGGTGCGGGTCGTCGGCCTGATGGACGAACACGACGACGGCCGCCGGCTCGACGACTCCGAACGTGCGCTGCAGCGCAGCCTGGGCACCGGTGTCGTCGTCATCGACAACGGCACCATCCTGACCAACCTGCACGTCGTCTGGGGCGCGCACCGGGTGCGCGTGACCTTCGCCGACGGCACCGAGTCGCGCGCCCGCCTGGTCGGCGTGCAGACCGAGAACGACCTCGCGGTGCTGCGTGCCGACCACATCCCCGACGACCTGGCCGCGGCGACGATGCGCAGCACCGCCGACCTGCGCCCGGGCGACCACGTCATCGCTGTCGGCAACCCCTTCGGCATCGGCCCGTCGACGAGCTACGGCATCGTCTCGGGGCTGAACCGCGAGTTCCGCTCCGAAGAGGGCAAACGCACGCTGAGCAACCTGATCCAGTTCGACGCCGCCGCCAACCCCGGCAACTCGGGCGGCCCGCTGGTGACGATGGACGGCCAGGTGGTCGGCATCGTCACCGCCATCCTGAACCCCTCGGAGCAGCGCACCTTCGTCGGCATCGGCTTCGCCGTGCCGATCGAGAACGCCGCGGCCGCCGCCGGCATGCCGCCGTTCTGAGGCCGCCCTTACGGAGACCCCCTTGACGCCCGCAAACGAAGCCACCCCGGCGCTGATGGAACGCCTGCTGTACGAGGTCAAGCGGGTCGTCGTCGGCCAGGACCGTTTCCTCGAGCGGGTGCTCGTGGCGCTGCTCGCCCAGGGCCACCTGCTCGTCGAAGGCGTGCCCGGCCTGGCCAAGACGCTGACCGTGAAGACGCTGGCGCGCGCCGTGCGCGGCAGCTTCAAGCGCATCCAGTTCACGCCCGACCTCGTGCCCTCGGACCTCGTCGGCACGCGCATCTACAACCAGAAGACCGGCGAGTTCTCGACCTCGCTGGGCCCGGTGTTCGCCAACCTGGTGCTGGCCGACGAGATCAACCGCGCGCCGGCCAAGGTGCAGAGCGCGCTGCTGGAGGTGATGCAGGAGCGCCAGGTGACGATCGCCGGCGAGAGCCACCGCGTGCCCGAGCCCTTCGTCGTGATGGCGACGCAGAACCCGATCGAGACCGAGGGCACCTACCCGCTGCCCGAGGCCCAGGTCGACCGCTTCATGATGAAGGTGCTGGTCGACTACCCGAGCGAGGAAGAGGAGTTCGTCATCGCCCAGCGCGTGACCGGCCCGGCCGTCGAGATCGACCCGGTGGCCGACACCTTCGCGCTGGCCGCGCTGCAGCGCCAGTGCCGCGAGGTCTACGTCGACCCGGCGCTGATCCAGTACGCGGTGAAGCTGGTCTCGGCGACGCGCACGCCGGCGCGCCACGACTTCGCCGACCTCGGCCGGCTGATCACCTACGGCGCCAGCCCGCGCGCGACGATCGGCATGATCGAAGGCGCGCGTGCGCTGGCGCTGCTCGCCGGCCGGCGCTACGCGCTGCCCGAGGACGTTGCCGGCATGGTCGCCGACGTGATGCGCCACCGTCTGGTGCTGAGCTACGAGGCGCTGGCCGAAGGCGTGACGGCCGACGCCATCGTTCAGCGCGTGATGAAGAAGATCGCGCCGCCGGACAAGCCGCTGGCCGGTGGCCGTTTCGACGGGAGCGCCGGTGCCTGAGTCGGCCGAGCACCTGCTGCGCCGCCTGGAGTGGACGGTGCTGCGCCGCCTGGACGGCGTGCTGCAGGGCGACTGGCGCACGCTGCTGCGCGGCGCCGGCGTCGACCTCGCCGACCTGCGTGAATACCAGCTCTTCGACGACGTGCGCCACATCGACTGGAACGTCACCGCGCGGCTGCAGCAGCCCTACGTGCGCCAGTTCGTCGAGGACCGCGACCTCAGCGCCTGGTTCCTGCTCGACCTGTCGCCGAGCGTCGACTTCGGCTCCGGCGGGTGCAGCAAGCGCGAGGTCGCGCAGGGTTTCGTCGGCGCGCTGGCACGGGTCTTCACGCGCCACGGCAACCGCGTCGGCGCGGTGCTCTACGGCCGCAAGGTCGAGCACGTGCTGCCGCCGTCGGCAACCCGCCGCCACGTGCTCGAACTGCTGCGCCGCATGCAGGCGCCCGCGACGCCCCTGCCCGGCAGCACGCCGACGTCGCTGGCCGAGCTGCTGGACACCGCCGGCGGCATCCTGCGCCGGCGCTCGATGGTCTTCGTCGTCTCCGACTTCATCAGCACGCCCGGCTGGGGCCCGGCGCTGGGCCGGCTGGCGCGCCGCCACGAAGTGGTCGCGGTGCGGGTGCTCGACCCGGTCGAGATGGCGCTGCCCGACGTCGGCCTGGTCACGGTGGAGGACGCCGAGACCGGCGAGCAGCTGCTCGTCGACGCCGCCGACCCCGAGTTCCGCGCCCGCCACGACGCGCTCGCCGCCGAGCAGGAAGAGCGCCTGCGCGCAGCGCTGTTCGAGTCCGGCGCCGACGTGCTGGAACTCGCGACCGACGAGGACCTGCTCGACGCGCTGCTGCGTTTTGCCGACCTGCGCCGCCAGCGCGCGCGGCTGAAGGCCTCGCCGCGGTTGCCGGCGCATCTGCGCCAACGTGCGGAGCCGTTGGGGGCCGGGGCATGAGCCCTCAGGACTTGTCCGGGGCTCATTCCCGCTTGGCGGGACCGGCCGCCAGGCCGAAGGGTGCCCCAGTGAGCCCTCAGGACTTGTCCGGGGCTCATTCCCGCTTGACGGGATCGGCCGCAGGCCGGAGGGTGCCCCAATGAGTTTTCTGTGGCCGCAGATGCTGCCGGCGCTGGCCTTGCTGCCGGTGCTGGTGCTGCTGTACCTGTGGATCCTGCGCAGGCGCCGCCGCGCGACGGTGCGCCTGGCGAGTGTCGCGATCGTCAAGCAGGCGCTGGGCAAAGGCCCGGGCTGGCGCCGCCACGTGCCGCCGGCGCTGCTGGCACTGGCGCTGGCGGTGCTGCTGCTGGCGCTGGCGCGGCCGACGGCGACGCTGACGCTGCCGATGGCCGAACGCACGATCATCCTGGCGATGGACGTCTCGGGCAGCATGCGCGCCGAGGACGTCAAGCCGAACCGGCTGGTCGCCGCGCAGGAGGCGGCGCGCGCCTTCGTCGAGTCGCTGCCGCGCGAGGTGCGCGTCGGCGTCGTGTCCTTCGCCGGCACCGCCGCCGTCGTGCAGGCGCCGACGACCAGCCGCGACGACGTCTTCGCCGCGATCGAGCGTTTCCAGCTCCAGCGCGGCACCGCGATCGGCAGCGGCATCGTGCTGTCGCTGGCGACGATCTTCCCCGACGCCGGCATCGACATCCAGCAGATCACCGGCCAGCGCACGATGCCGCGCATGCTCGGCGATCCGGAGAAGAAGACCGAGTTCACGCCGGTGCCGCCGGGCTCCTACGGTTCGGCGGCGATGATCCTGCTGACCGACGGCCAGCGCACGACCGGCCCCGACCCGATCGACGCCGCGAAGATGGCCGCCGACCGCGGCATCCGCGTCTACACGGTGGGCGTCGGCACGACGCAGGGCGAGATCATCGGCTTCGAGGGCTGGTCGATGCGCGTGCGCCTGGACGAGGACACGCTGCGCCAGATCGCGCAGATGACGACCGGCGAGTACTTCTACGCCGGCACCGCCGAGGATCTGAAGAAGGTCTACCAGCGCCTGGGCTCGCGCATGGTCGTGGAGCGCAAGGAGACCGAGATCACGGCGCTGTTCGCCGGGCTGGGCGCGCTGCTCGCGCTGGCGGCCTCGGCGCTGTCGCTGTGGTGGTTCGGGCGCGTCGCCTGACGCGCCCGGCGCGGTTCAGGCGGGCGTCGGCTCGGAGCGCTTTTTCGCCCGCTTGGCGGTGGCGCGCCGCGGTTTGGCCGGCAGTTGCAGGCCCAGCGGGTCCTGCGTGGCCAGCACCGCGCCGCGTGCCGCGCGTCGGCGCGGCGCGGTGTTGGCGGCCTCCTGCTCGCGCTCGACACGGCGTGCGATCGAACGCTCGGCCAGCGGCAGCACGACGGCGCCGCGCACCGTGCGCACCCCGCCGGCGGCACGCCAGTTCTCGCCCAGGAACAGCGCCCGCTCGGCGCGGCGCCGCCGCGTCAGCCCCGGCAGCGGCTGGAGCACGCCGTCGACACGCGCCTTGTCCCAGACCAGGAACTGATCGGCGGCCCCGGCGGCGTCGCCGGCGTTGAGCTTCTTCAGCAGTGTCGACTTCAGCAGGCTGCCGGCGCCGAGGTTGAAGACGAAGCTGACCAGCGCGCCGAACTGCGCGTCCGACAGCGGCACCGTCACCAGCCGCTGCACGTCACGGCAGGCGTCGAGCAGGTCGGCGCGCAGCAGCGTCTCGGCCTGGGCGCGCGTGATGCCGCCCGGGTACGCGGCACGCGCCTGCTCGCGCGCGGCCGGCCCGCGCAGCCAGCGGCCGGCGTGGTCGGCGATCGCATGGCCCCAGCCGATGGTCCAGATGCCGACCGGGTCGAGATAGGCGTCGACGTTGACCGTGCTCGGGTCGCCGTCGGGGATGCCCTCGAAGCTCTTGACCAGTTCCAGCCCTTCGTCGGGCATGTCGCGCAGCGTTGCCGGCATCGTCGCCTCCTTCCGAAGAAGGAAGCCATTGTTCGCGGCACGCTTCAGGGCGCAATCCCCTGCTGCGTCAGCGCTCCAGGCGCCAGAGTTCGCCGTCGCGGCCGTCGGTCAGCACGTAGAGCCAGCCGTCGGGGCCCTGGCGCAGGTCGCGGATGCGCTGGCCCATCGGCAGACGCTGCTCGTCGACGACGCGGCGGCCGTCCAGCGTCAGCCGCACCAGGGCTTCGCCGCGCAGCGCGCCCAGCATCAGGCTGCCACGCCAGCCCGGGTAACGATCGGAGGTCACGAAAGCCATGCCGCTGGGCGCGATCGACGGCACCCAGACCTTCAGCGGCTGCTCGAAACCGGGCCGCGGCCCTTCGTCGCCGATGCGCGTGCCGGTGCCGTAGTTGCGGCCGTAGGTCAGCAGCGGCCAGCCGTAGTTGCGCCCGCCCTCGACGACGTTGACCTCGTCGCCGCCCTGCGGGCCGTGTTCGCTGGCCCACAGCTCGCCGCTGGCCGGGTGCAGCGCCGCGCCCTGCACGTTGCGGTGGCCCAGGCTCCAGACCTCGGGCGCCCAGCCGGCGCGGCGCGGGTTGTCGGCCGGCGCCCGGCCCTCGCGGTCCAGGCGCACGAACTTGCCGAGGTGGTTGCCCGGCAGCTGGGCGTCGTCGCGGCGCGAGAAGCGGTCGCCCAGGCCGACGGCCAGCGTGCCGTCGCGCAGGAAGACGATGCGCGAGCCGCAGTGGGCGCGGCTGGAGACGCCCGGCTGCTGGACGAAGATCGTGCGCACCTCGGTCAGCCGTTCGCCGACCAGCCGGCCGCGCGCCAGCGCCGTCGTGTTGCCTTCGCCCTGCAGCGCGGCGTAGGTCCAGAACACCAGCCCGTTGCGTTCGAACTCGGGGTCGACGGCGACGTCGAGCAGCCCGCACTGGCCGCGCACGTCGACCGCCGGCAACCCGGCCAGCGGCGGCGACAGCGTGCCGTCGCCGCGCAGCAGGCGCAGCCGGCCGACCTTCTCGGTGACCAGCGCCCGGCCGTCGGGCAGGAAGGCCAGCGCCCAGGGATGGTCCAGCCCGCGTGCGACGACCACCGGGCGCAGCGCGTCGGCGGCGGACACGGGCGCCACGAACGCGGCGACGACGGCGAACAGGGCGAGGCGTTTCATGGCCCGGATGCTGCCGCGGATGGCGGCAACCTTGTGCCGCCGGGGTCTCAGGCCGCGGCCTCGACCACCATCTGCACGCGCTGCTGGCCGTTCCACTCGTCCAGCGACAGTCGGTAGGCCAGGCGCAGGCGCTCGGGCAGCGGCTCGGCATGGCCGAACCAGATCGCGTCGCGCAGCGCGCCGCCATGGCGCAGGCGTAGCTTGGTGTGCTTCTCGCCGACCAGGCGCTGCTGCACGACCTGCACCTCGTCGCAGAACACCGGCGCCTCGAAACCCTGGCCCCAGACCTGGGACTCGAGCAGCGCCACCGTCTTCGTGTCGAACCACTGCGGCTCCAGCGGGCCGTCGACGGCCAGCCGGCGCTCCAGCGTCGCCGCGTCCAGCCATTCGCCGGCGACGGCGCGCAGCGCCTGCTCGAAGGTCTCGAAACCACCTGCGGCCAGCGTGCAGCCGGCGGCCATCGCGTGGCCGCCGAAGCGCAGCAGCAGCCCGGGGTGGCGCTTGGCGACGAGGTCCAGCGCGTCGCGCAGGTGAAAGCCCGGGATCGAGCGCCCGGAGCCCTTGAGCGTGCCGTCGGCGCCGCAGGCGAAGGCGAAGGTCGGCCGGTGCAGCCGGTCCTTCAGCCGGCCGGCGACGATGCCGACCACGCCTTCGTGGAAGCCGGGGTCGAACAGCGCGACGGCCGGGGGCGTGTCGCTGTCGCCGTAGCGCTGCACCGTCGCTTCGGCGGCCTCGCGCATGCCGGCCTCGACCTCGCGGCGCTCGCGGTTGATGGCGTCGAGCTGCGCCGCGAGTTCGGCGGCGCGCATCGGGTCGTCGCTCAGCAGGCACTCGATGCCCAGCGTCATGTCGGCCAGGCGGCCGGCGGCGTTGATGCGCGGCCCGAGCGCGAAGCCGAAGTCGAAGGACGCGGCACGCTCGGGCGCCCGGCGCGCGACGGCGAACAAGGCCGCGACGCCCGGCTGCATGCGCCCGGCGCGCACGCGTGCCAGCCCCAGGCCGACGAGGCGGCGGTTGTTGGCGTCCAGACGCACGACGTCGGCCACCGTGCCCAGCGCCACCAGGTCCAGCAGCGACTCCAGCCGTGGCTGCGAGGCGGCGTCGAAGGCGCCGCGGGCGCGCAGCTCGGCACGCGCGGCCAGCAGCACGTAGAAGACGACGCCGACGCCGGCCAGCGCCTTGCTGTCGAAGGCGCAGCCGGGCTGGTTCGGGTTGACGATGACGTCGGCCGCCGGCAGCACCACGCCCGAGGCGTCCATCGCCGGCAGGTGGTGGTCGGTGACCAGCACCGCGAGGCCGAGCGAACGCGCGTGCGCCACGCCTTCGAGGCTGGCGATGCCGTTGTCGACGGTGACCAGCAGGTCCGGGCGTTTCTCGCGCGCGAGTTCGACGATGGCCGGCGTCAGCCCGTAACCGTGCACCGCGCGGTCGGGCACGACGTAGTGCAGGTGTTCGCGGCGCGCGCCGAGCATCGCCAGGCCGCGCAGCGCGACGGCGCAGGCGGTGGCGCCGTCGCAGTCGTAGTCGGCGACGACGCAGATGCGGCCGCCGCCGGCGACGGTGTCGGCCAGCAGCCGGCCGGCCTCGGCGGCGCCGCGCAGCGCGTCGGGGCGCAGCAGGCGCGAAGGATGGGTGTCGAGCTCGTCGGCGGCGCGCACGCCGCGCGCGGCCAGCAGCCGCGCCAGAAGCGGGTGCACACCGGCCTGTTCGAGCGCGAAGGCCGCACGCGGCGGCACGTCGCGGGATTGCAGGATCACAGGCTCTCCAGAAGCTCGTGCGGCATCGGGCGCGCCAGGCGGGCGCGCAGCGACTGCCAGGCGCCGCCGGCTTCGCAGGCCACCGACGAACGTTCGCCGCACAGCGTCAGCTTGATGGCCTGGCCGCGTGCGCGGGCGGCCAGCAGTTCGGCGACCGGGCCGGCGTCCAGCGTCTGCCAGGCCTGGCACCACGCGGCCCAGTCTTCGTTCAGCGCCGGGCCGCGAAGCCGGGTGTCGACCGTCGGCACCCGGCCCCGCACCGGCTGCGCCGAGCCGCAGCCGCTGAGCCAGAAGGAGTTGACGGTGGGCAGGCCGCGCGCCTCGCGTTCGTCGTTCAGCGGGTGCGTGTACAGCAGCATCTGCACCTCGTTCTGCAGCCGGCGCACGAGGCGCACCTCGGGCTGCTCGGTCAGCCAGGCGTCGACGTGGCGGCCGATGACCCGGTCGGGTGACGCGGTGCGCAGCTCGGCCAGGCTCTCGTGCGCCAGATACCAGCGCAGCGGCGCACCCCAGCGCAGCAGGCAGCCCTCGCTGGTGAACAGCGGCGCCACGGCCTCGAAGAAGGCGCGCGAGGCGGCCTCGTCCAGCGCCAGCCCGGCCGGGTCCAGGAAGCTGATCTGCTCGGTGCCCAGGTGCCAGTGCGCCGGCGTCAGTTCGCCCCAGGCGAGGTCGCCGAGGTCGGTGGCGCCGTCCTGGGCGGCATGCCAGGCGGCCCAGGGCAGCTGGCCGTCGCCGCCGGCGAAACCGAGCGCGAGCGCCAGCGCACGCTCGTGCGGCGGGCTGAAGCTGGTCTCGACGCCGTCGTCGTGCACGCGCGCCGGCAGGCGGGCGAGCAGTTCACGCAGCCGCGGCAGCTCCAGGCTGCGCAGCGCGGCGCGTCCGGCGTCCGACAGCGGCGCCGCGAAGGGAACGATCAGGTGCACGGCGCGCATTATCCGGCGCCGCCCGAGGGAGACGCGGCCGCCGGGTTAGCATCGCCGCCCCATGAACCTGCCTTACGAGTGGCACGTCGGCTGGCGCTACACGCGCGCCGGACGCGCCGGCCGGCGCAACGGCTTCATCTCGTTCATCTCCGCGATCTCGGTGCTCGGCATCACGCTCGGCGTGGCCGCGCTGATCATCGTGCTCAGCGTGATGAACGGCTTCCAGAAGGAAGTGCGCGACCGCATGCTGAGCGTGATCTCGGCCGTCGAGATCCACGAGGCCGGCGGCGGCGCCCTGCCCGACTGGCAGGCCACCGCGGCCGCGGCGCGGGCCAGGCCCGAGGTCGTCGGCGCGGCCCCCTTCGTCGCCGCGCAGACCCTGGTCGGCCGCGGCGACGTGCTGCGCGGCGCCGTCGTGCGCGGCATCGAGCCGGCGGCCGAAGCCGAGATCACCGAGCTGGCGCAGCGCCTGCGCGACCGCGAGCTGGCGGCGCTGCAGCCCGGCCAGTGGCATGCGGTGATCGGCGCCGAACTCGCGCGGCTGCTGGGCGTGCGCGTCGGCGACACGATCACGATCGCCGCGCCGGGCGGCCAGTTCACGCCGGCCGGCGTCGTGCCGCGGCTCAAGCAGTTCACCGTCAGCGGCACCTTCGAGGCCGGGCACTACGAGTACGACAGCGGCCTGGTGCTGATCGCGCTGGACGACGCCGCGCGCCTGTTCCAGACCGGCGGCCCGACCGGCGTGCAGCTCAAGCTGGCCGACGTGCACCAGGCACGCCGCGTCGGCGACGAGCTCGCCCAGGCGCTGGGCCCGGCGGTCGTCGTGCGCGACTGGACGCAGACCAACCGCAACTGGTTCGACGCGGTGCAGGTCGAGAAGCGCATGATGGCCATCATCCTGACGCTGATCGTCGCCGTCGCCGCCTTCAACCTCGTGTCGACGCTGGTGATGACGGTGACCGACAAACGCGCCGACATCGCCATCCTGCGCACGCTGGGCGCCAGCCCGCGCTCGATCATGGGCATCTTCATCGTCCAGGGCGCGACGGCCGGGATCATCGGCACCTTCGGCGGCGTCGCGCTGGGCCTGCTGGTGGCCTTCAACATCGACGTCATCGTGCCGGCGCTGGAACGCCTGCTGGGCGTGGCCTTCCTGCCCGGCAGCATCTACGTCATCAGCCGCATGCCCAGCGAGCCGATGATGGCCGACATCGTGCCGATCGCCGTCGTCTCGCTGCTGCTGGCCTTCGTCGCCACGCTGTACCCGAGCTGGCGCGCCAGCCGCGTGAACCCGGCCGAGGCGCTGCGTTATGAGTGAACACGATCCCGACCGCGTGCTCGAGGCCGTCGAGCTGCACAAACGTTTCCACGAAGGTGATCTGGACGTCACGGTGCTGCGCGGCGTCAGCCTGCAGGTCAGCCGCGGCGACACGCTGGCCATCGTCGGCGCCTCGGGCTCGGGCAAGAGCACGCTGCTGCACCTGCTCGGCGGCCTGGAGCGGCCGACGTCCGGCCGCGTGACGCTGATGGGCCGCGACTTCGCGACGATGGACGCCGCCGAACAGGGCCGCTGGCGCAACCGGCACCTGGGCTTCGTCTACCAGTTCCACCACCTGCTGCCCGAGTTCAGCGCGCTGGACAACGTGGCGATGCCGCTGCGCATCCGGCGCGAGAGCCCCGAGGCGGCGCGCGACGCGGCGCAGCGCATGCTGGCCGCCGTCGGCCTGGCCGCGCGCGTGGCGCACCACCCGGCGCAGCTGTCCGGCGGCGAACGCCAGCGTGTCGCGATCGCCCGCGCGCTCGTCACGCGGCCGGCCTGCGTGCTCGCCGACGAACCCACCGGCAACCTCGACCGCGGCACCGCCGGCGCCGTCTTCGACCTGATGCTGGGCCTGTCGCGCGAGCAGGGCACGGCCTTCGTCGTCGTCACCCACGACGAATCGCTGGCGGCACGCTGCGGGCGCACGATGACCCTGGCGCGCTGAACACCGCGGCCGCTTCCTAGAATCCCCGGCGGTGCACCTGATCAACGCCGACCTCCACTCGCATTCCGACGTCTCCGACGGCACGCTGGACCCGGCCACGCTCGCCGAGCGTGCGCATGCCCGCGGCGTCGAGCTCTGGGCGCTGACCGACCACGACGAGCTGGGCGGCGTCGCCCGGGCCCGCGAAGCGGCGCTGGACCTGGGCCTGGACTTCCTCGCCGGCTGCGAGATCTCGGTGACCTTCGCCGGCGAGTCGGTGCACATCGTCGGCCTCGGCGTCGACCCCGCTGACGAGGCGCTGGTCGCCGGGCTGCACTCGATCCGCGCCGGGCGCCGCGAGCGCGCCGAACGCATGGGCCAGGCGCTGGCCGCGGTCGGCATCCGCGGCGCCTTCGAAGGCGCGCTGCGCTACGTCGGCAACCCCGATCTGATCTCGCGCACCCACTTCGCGCGCTGGCTGGTCGAGGCCGGCTACTTCGCCGAGACGCACGAGGTCTTCCGCCACTACCTGGCCGCCGGCAAACCCGGCCACGTGCCGCATCACTGGGCGGGGCTGGGCGATGCGGTGCGCTGGATCACCGGCGCCGGCGGCGTGGCCGTCATCGCGCACCCCGCGCGCTACCGCTTCTCGCCGACGGCCGAGTACGCGCTGTTCAGCGAGTTCGTCGCCCATGGCGGGCGCGCCGTCGAGGTCGTCACCGGCAGCCACACCGTGGCCGAGCAGCTGCAGTACGCCGACACCGCGCTCGAGTTCGAGCTGCTCGCCTCGCGCGGCAGCGACTTCCATTCGCCCGACGAGAGCCGCGTCGACCTCGGCGCCCTGCCCGACCTGCCCGGGCGGCTGACGCCGGTGTGGCAGGCGCTGGCCGGGCGCATCCAGCGCCGCTGAGGCGCGCGGCGGGCGCGGCCGGCACGACCGCCGATTGAGCGGCTTCGTCCCCGCCGCGGCGGTGTTCGTCGCGGCGCCGCCCGCAGGCGACGGCTGCCGCTACGCTCTCGGACCATGACCCCGACCGTGCCGACACTGGACCAGCCGCTGCCCGCCGAACTGACCGGCCTGCACCACGGCTGGTTCACGCGCTACCGCCGCTGGCCGGTGTTCAGCCCGAACTGGGTGCGCCAGCGCTGGCTGCACATCGGCGTGGTGCTGCTGCTGTCGCTGTCGCCGATGTTCATCGGCGTCTTCTCGACCGACAACCCGGCCAACCGGCCCTGGCTGGGGCTGGCCGAACTGGTGCTGGTGATGCTCGCCGCCGCCGCGGCCGGCCCGCTGCTGGGGCTGTGGGTGCGCCGCCGCGGCTGGGACGAGCGCCGCGAGTGGTGGGGCCTGGTCGCGGCGATCGCCGCCGTCGTCGCCACGCTGCTGCTGTTCCAGGCCTACGCCGCCGAGCCGCTGAAGCAGTACGTCGCCGAGCACACCGGCGACGTCGACGAACACGGCAAGCGCCGCCGCATCGTGATGATGATCGGCATGACGATCCGCACGCCGGACGACCCGGTGAAAGAACAGCAGGCGCAGGAGGAGCAGCAGGACCCGGTGCGCTCGACGCTGGACTACGTGGTGCGCGGCACGATCATCTTCCTGCTCGCCGGCGGCCTGGGGCTGCGCGGCTGGCGCCGCGAACGCGAGGGCCTGGCCGCGCTGGCACGCGAACGTGCGCTGGCCGAGGCCCAGGCGCAGCGGCGCGAGGCCGAGCTGCGGCTGTCGGTGCTGGCGGCGCAGGTCGAGCCGCACTTCGTCTTCAACACGCTGGCCGGCGTGCGCAGCGCCATCGCCACCGACCCGGCGCGTGCGGCGGAGATGATCGACCGCCTGGTCGAGTACCTGCGCGCCTCGATTCCGCGGCTGCGCAGCGACGGCTCGGCCCAGGCCACCGTCGGCGGCCAGTTCGAGATCGTGCGTGCCTACCTCGGGCTGATGGCCGCGCGCATGCCGCGGCTGGCCTGGTCGGTGCAGGCCGACGAGGCGCTGCTGCGCCACCGCTTCCCGCCGCTGATGCTGATCTCGCTGGCCGAGAATGCCGTCAAGCACGGCGTCGAACCGAAGATCGGCCCGGTGCGCGTGGACCTGCGCGCCGAACGCACCGACGACGGCCGGCTGGCGCTGGTCGTCGAGGACGACGGCGCCGGCTTCGGCGCCTCGACGGCCGGCACCGGGCTGGGGCTGGCCAACATCCGCGAGCGCCTGGCGCAGCTGTACGGCGAGCGCGCCGCGCTGACGCTGAAGGCGCGCCCCGGCGGCGGCGTCTCGGCGACGATCACGGTGCCGCTGGAAGAATCCTGAAGGACGCACGATGAGCGAACCCACCGCCCTGCTCGCCGACGACGAGGACCTGCCGCGCGCCGAGCTGCGCCGCATGCTGGCCGCCGTCTGGCCCGAGCTGCGCATCGTCGCCGAATGCGAACACGGCCCGGCCGCGGTCGAGGCGATCGAGCAGCACCGCCCCGACATCGCCTTCCTGGACATCCGCATGCCGGGGCTCAGCGGGCTGGACGTGGCGCGCGCGGCCAGTGGCCGCTGCCACACCGTGTTCACGACCGCCTACGACAACCACGCGATCGAGGCCTTCGACGCCGGCGCGGTGGACTACCTGCTCAAGCCGGTGGTCGCCGAGCGCCTGGCGCAGACCGTGGCGCGGCTGCGCGAGCGCCTGGCCGCACGCGCCCAGGCCCCCGAGCTCGACACGCTGCTGCAGCGCCTGGGCGCGCAGTTCGCGCAGCGCGACGCGGCGACGCGGCTGCGCTGGATCAGCGCCAGCGTCGGCGACACGATCAAGATGTTCGGCATCGACGAGGTGCTGTTCTTCCAGAGCGACGAGAAGTACACGCGCGTCGTCACCGCCCGCGACGAGGCCCACGTGCGCAAGGCGCTCAAGGAGATCGCCGAAGGCCTGGACGACGAGACCTTCTGGCAGGTGCACCGCGGCTGCATCGTGCGCGCCAGCGCGATCGCACGCGCCCACCGCGACGACCTCGGCCGCATCACGCTGCACCTGCGCGACCACCCCGAACGCCTGGCCGTGAGCCAGGCCTATGCCTGGCGCTTCAAGCCGATGTGAGCGCGGCGGGTCGCGCCGCCGCCACGCGTGCCGGCGCTGGCGGCAAAGGCGTACGGCGGGCGTCATACTTGCAACTTCGACGTCAGAACTGCCCCGCCAACTCTTTCGCATGCCGCGCCGCGCCACGACGACCCGCTCCTCGCCCGCGGCACCCGCAGCCGAACGCCGCGACTGGTTCGAGGCGCTGCCGGCCGCCGTGGGCGCGCTGGCGGCGGACGGCAGCGTCGAGCGCCTGAATGCCGCCGCCCGGGCGCTGCTCGGCATCGAAGCCTTCACCGCCGGCATGCCGGCAGCGCAGCTGCTGGGCCTGGACGACGACGGCGCCGACGCGCTGGCACGCTGCTGCCGCGGGCTGCAGCCGGTCGAGCTGCGCCGCCAGGCCGCGGCGGGCCCGCGCTGGCTGGCGCTGACGCCCAGCCGCCTGGACGACGGCACGACGCTGCTGGCGCTGGCCTCGCGCGACGCCGAACACGCCCGCGAGGCCGAGCTCGTCGAGCTGCACGCGCTGCTGGACGTCGCCGCCTCGGTCGGCCGCCTGGGGCGCTGGGACCGCGACCTGCAGACCGGCCGCGGCCACTGGGACCGGCGCGTCTTCGCGATGCGCGGCCTCGACGGCGAAGGCGAGGCGCCGTCGCCGGAGGAGGCCGAGCGTGCGATCGTCGCCGCCGACCGCGAAGGCTTCGTCGGCACGATCCGCCAGACGCTGCAGCAGCCCGGCCGCCACCGCTACCGCTACCACGTGCGCACGCCGGCCGGCCAGGTGCGCTCGATGCTGTGCGAGTGCGTCGTGCTGCCCGACGAGCAGGGCCGGGCCTGGCGCGCCGTCGGCTTCCTCGTCGACGACACGCTGGCCTGGTCGCTGGCCCACTCGCACGACTCGACGATGTCGCAGATCGCGATGGCCGCCGACATGACCGGCATCGCGCTGTGGCGCCACGACCTGCACGACGACCGCGTGCACTACAACCCGCGTGCGGCCCAGATCCTGGGGCTGCCGCTGGAGCCGCGCGGCCTGCCGGCAGGCCAGGTGCGCGAGCTCGTGCATCCGCAGGACCTGCTGCGGCTGGACGCCCAGCGCCAGGCCTGCCTGGCCAGCGACGAGCCGGTGGACACCGAGCTGCGCTACCGCCGTCCCGGCAGCGAGAACTGGCGCAGCCTGCTGGTGCGCCGCGCCGTCGAGCGCGACGACCAGGGCCGGCCGGTGGCCTTCATCGGCGTCGCGATGGACGTCACCGAGCGCGTCGACGAGTCGCGCCGCGCGGCCGAACTCGGCCGGCGCTTCGAGCTCGTCACCCGTGCCGCCGGCATCGGCTACTGGAGCGTCGAGCCGCTGGCCGGCGGCCACTGGAACGAGCAGTTGCGCACGATGCACGGCCTGCAGGTCCACGAACCGGTGCCGAGCTGGAACGAGTGGCTGCAGCGTTTCGTGCACCCCGACGACCGTCAGCGTGTGGGCCGCCGCTTCGACGAGTGGCGCGAGAACGGCATGCGCCAGAGCGGCACGGTGTTCCGCATCGTGCGCGCCGACGGCGAGGTGCGCGAGCTGAGCGTTCGCGCCGGCTTCGACGGCCCCGGCGGCGATGCGATGTTCGGCATCGTGCTCGACGTCACCGAGCGCCGCCGCGCCGAGGCCGCGCTGCACCAGGCCAGCGAACGCGCGATGCTGGCTGCGCGCGGCGCCGGCGTCGGCACCTGGGAGCTCGACGTGCGCGACGGCAGCGCGATCTGGGACGAGCAGATGTGGCGGCTGCGCGGGCGGCCGCCGCGCAGCACGCCGCCGACGATCGCCGAGCGCCTGGGCTTCGTGCACGAGGCCGACCGCGACACGATGCGGCTGCACCTGCTGGAGCCGCTGAACCCGGCCTCCGAGCCCGACCTGGAGTTCCGCGTCGTCTGGCCCGACGGCACGGTGCGCTGGATCGCCGAGCGTTCGACGGTCCTGCCCGGCCCCGACGGACGCCCGCGGCGGCGCATCGGCGTCGAGTGGGACATCACCGACCGCCGCGCCGCCGAGGCGGCGCGCCAGGAGCGCGCGATCGCGCTGCGCGAGAGCCAGGCCAAGTCGCGTTTCCTGTCGCGCATGAGCCACGAGCTGCGCACGCCGCTGAACGCCGTGCTCGGCTTCACCGAGCTGCTGCTGGCCGACAGCGGCAGCCGCGACGGTTCCTGGCGGCGCCATCTGCAGGCGGTGCGCGGCGCCGGCCAGCAGCTGCTGGCGCTGGTCGACGACGTGCTCGACCTGGCCAGCCTGGAAGGCGGCGAGATGCGCGTGGCCTCGGAGCGCGTGGCGCTGCGCGGGCTGGCGCTGCAGGCGCTGGAACTGGTCGAGCCGCTGCGCGGCCAGCGCGACGTGACGGTCATCGCCGGCACGCTCGACGGCATCGTGCTCGCCGACGCGGTGCGCCTGCGCCAGGTGCTGCAGAACCTGCTGACCAACGCCATCAAGTACAACCGCGACGGCGGGCTGGTCGAGATCGAGTCGCGCCGCCGCGACGGCAAGGTGCTGGTCAGCGTGGCCGACAGCGGCCGAGGCATGACCGAGCAGCAGCTGCGCCACCTGTTCGAGCCCTTCAACCGCCTGGGCCTGGAGCGCGAAGGCATCCCCGGCACCGGCATCGGGCTGGTGATCGTCAAGTCGCTCGTCGAGCGCATGGGCGGCTCGATCTCCGTGCGCAGCACGCCGGGCGTGGGCACCGTGGTCGAGCTGGTGCTGGCCGACGGCACGGCCTCGCCGACCCCGCCCCCGACACCGCCGCGTGCGGCGCGGCCGCTGCCGGCCGCCGCCCCCGGTTCATCGTCGGGCACCGTGCTCTACGTCGAGGACAACCCGGTCAACGCGCTGATCGTCTCGGAGCTGGTCGCCCGCCGGTCCGACCTGAGGCTGGTCATCGCCGACGACGGCGCCAGCGGCGTGCGCCGGGCCGCCGAACTGCGCCCGGACCTGATCCTGCTGGACATGCAGCTGCCCGACATCGACGGCCACGAGGTGATGCGCCAGCTGCGTGCGCAGCCGCAGACGGCCTCGATCCCGGTGGTCGCGCTGTCGGCCAACGCGATGCCCGAGGAGATCGAGCGCGCGCTGGCCGCCGGCATGGCCGACTACTGGACCAAGCCGCTGGACTTCCGGGCCTTCATGGTGTCGCTGGAGGCGATGTTCGGGCCGCCCCCGCCCTGAGCGGCAGGAGCGGCCGTCACGGCCTCAGGCCGGCTCGGGCAGCAGGCCGCGCTTCTCCAGCAGCGGCTGCACCGTCGGCGCGCGCCCGCGGAACGCGGCGTAGGCCGCACCCGGCTCGCGGCTGTTGCCGGCGGCGTAGATGCAGCGCTTGAGCGCCTCGGCGACCGTCGGGTCGAACGGGCTGCCGGCCTCGGTGAAGGCATCGTAGCCGTCGGCATCCAGCACCTCGGCCCAGAGGTAGACGTAGTAGCCGGCGGCGTAACCCGAGCTCGAGAACAGGTGCTGGAAGTGCACCAGGCGGTGGTTCATGCCGACCGCGGCCGGCAGCCCCTGCGCGGCCATCAGCTCGGCCTCGAAGGCGCAGAGGTCGGCCGGCGGCTCGGCGTCGGGCAGCGCGTGCACCGCCATGTCGACGATCGCGCTGGCGCAGTAGCGCACGGTCTCGTAGCCCTGGTTGAAGCGGCGCGCGGCTTGCAGCCGGCGCACCAGGTCTTCCGGGATCGGTTCGCCGGTGTCGACGTGACGGGCGTGGCGCGCCAGCACCTCGGGTTCGGTCGCCCAGTGCTCGAAGAGCTGCGACGGCAGCTCGACGAAATCGCGCAGCACCTGCGTGCCCGACAGGCGCGCGTAACGCACGCTGGACAGCAGGCCGTGCAGGCCGTGCCCGAACTCGTGGAACAGCGTGCGCACGTCGTCCATCGACAGCAGCGTCGGCCGGCCGGGCTCGCCCTTGGCGAAGTTGTTGTTGTTCAGGATCACCGGCAGCTCGGCGCCGCCGTCGGGCGCGTTGCGGCTCTGCCAGCGCAGCGGGCTCATCCAGGCGCCGCTGCGTTTGCTGGGGCGCGCGAAGTTGTCCTGCAGGAACACGCCGATCGCCGTGCCCGCGGCGTCGCGCACCTCGTAGGCGTGCACGTCGGGGTGGTAGACCGGCAGGTCGGCGCGGCGCACGAACTGCAGGCCGAAGAGCCGGCCGGCGCAGTCGAAGGCGGCGGCGACCACGTTCTCCAGCGCGAAGTACGGCTTGACCTCGGCGTCGTCCACCGCGTAGCGCTGCTGGCGCACCTTCTCGGCCCAGAAACGCCAGTCCCAGGCCTCGATCGTGCCCGGCACGCCGTCAGCGGCCTTGACCTCCTCGAGCGCGGCGCGTTCGCGCGCCACCGCGTCCAGCGCGCGCGGCCAGACCTCGCCGAGCAGCTGCTGCACCGCCGCCTGGCGGCCGGCCATGGTGTCGGCCAGCGCGTAGTCGGCGTAGCAGGCGTGGCCGTGCAGCGAAGCCTGCTCGCGGCGCAGGCGCAGGATGTCGCGGGCGACCTCGCGGTTGTCGTGCTCGCCGCCATGTTCGCCACGCGAGACCCAGGCGCGCCAGGCGGCTTCGCGCAGGTCGCGGCGCTCGGAGTAGGTCAGGAAGGGCACGACCAGCGAACGCGACAGCGTGATGACGTGGCCGTCCAGGCCGCGGTCGGCCGCGGCCTGGCGCGCCGCGGCACGCACGAAGCCGGGCAGCCCGGCCAGCTCGTCCTCGGTCTTCAGCTCCAGCCGGAACGAGGCCTCGTCGTGCAGCACGTTCTGCGCGAAACGTGTCGTCAGCGCGGCCAACTCCTCCATCACCTCGGCGTAGCGCTGCTGCGCCGCGCCCTGCAGGCGCGCGCCGGCACGCACGAAGTCCAGGTGCACGCGTTCGAGCAGGCGCTGCTGCTCGGCGTCCAGCCCGAGCTCGGCGCGGCGCGCGTGCAGCGTGTCCAGACGCGCGAACAGCGCCGCGTCCATGTAGACGGCGTTGTCGTGCGCGGCCAGCGGGCCGGCCATCTCGCGCTGCACGGCCTGCAGCTCGGGCGAGGTGTGCGAGGCGCTGAGGTTGTAGAAGACCGCTTCGACACGCGCCAGCAGCCGGCCGCTGCGGTCGAGGGCGGCGACGGTGTTGTCGAAGCTCGGCGCCTCGGGGTTGGCGCCGATCGCGGCCAGCTCGTCGCGGTGGGCCTGCATCGCCGCCTCGAACGCGGGGCGGAAGTGCGCCGGGTGCAGGGCGTCGAAGGGCGGCAGGCCGAACGGCGCGGTCCAGTCCTGCAGCAGCGGGTTGTCCGCCAGAGGGGTCGACACGGCGGCGCTCACTTGGCGCCCTTCTTCAGCAGGATCTCGTCGTCCTCGCGGTAGCGGCGGTTGGCGCATTCGCCAGCCCAGAGGTCGCGCTCGGCGTTGAGCTTCTCGGTGCGCTCGGCCAGCGCGAGATTGCGTTCGTTCCACGACACGACCTTGGCTTCGGCCGCCGCGGCGCGGGCGTTGAAGGCGCTGACGCCGCCTTGAGCGCCCTGCTCGAGCTGCTGGCGCTCGGCATCGAGCGCGAGGCGGGTCTTGTCGATCTCGGCCTTCTCGCGGTCGAGCTTGCGCTTCTCGCGCTCGGCCGTCGGCCCGGTGCGCTCGCCCAGATCCTCCATGCGCTGGTTCCAGTCCTGGACGCGCTGGTTGAGCTCGCTGTAACGCGCGACCAGTTCCTTGGAGCGCTGCGAGAACTCGTTGAGCTTCTCGCGGTCGGCCTTCAGGCTGTCCTGCTCGGCGGCGAGGGCCGGACGCTCGGCATCCAGGCTCGCCCGCTCGGCCTCGACCTCGGCGCGGCCGGCCGCGACGGCGTCACGGCGCTCCAGGCAGTCGCGCAGCTGGGCGCGGGTCAGGAGCGGCCCGCCGCCGACGCCGCTGCCGCCCAGCGACAAGGTGCGGCCCGAGGCCGGGGCCGCCGCCTTGCCGGCAGGCGGCGTGTTTTGCGCCCAGACAGCCGTGCAGCTGCCGGCGACGAGCAGGGCCGCGGCCAGGCGCGGCGCAAGGTTGCGCTTCATGAACGATCCTCGTGAATGGGGTGGCCGGCACCCGCCGGCCGAACCGGCAATGATGCCACCCGCCACCATCCCCGTCGCGCTCCGAGGGCAGGCCCGCGCGCCGCGCGTCGCCGCTGTGGCACAGTGCGCGGCGCGGCGACGTTGCCGCCTCCCCCGGGCCTTCATGGCGCTCAAATCGACGATCTACAAGGCCGCCGTCGCGGTGGCCGACATGGACCGGCCGCTGTACGCGGACCACTCCCTGACCCTGGCCCTGCATCCCTCGGAGACCGAGGAGCGCCTGATGGTGCGCCTGCTGGCCTTCGCGCTGCAGGCCGACGCCGGCGACGCTGCCGACAACCTGCAGTTCACGCGCGGCCTGTCCGACAGCGACGAACCCGCGCTCTGGCAGCGTGATCTGGACGGCCGCCTGCGCCACTGGATCGAGATCGGCCAGACCGACGAACGCCGCCTCACCAAGGCCTGCGGCCGTGCCGACCAGGTCACGCTCTACGCCTACGGCCAGTCGGTGCCGGTGTGGTGGAGCGCTCTGCAGGGCAAGATCACGCGGCTGCGCAACCTGCGGGTCTGGCAGTTGCCGGCCGCGCAGACGCAGGACCTGGCCCGGCTCGCCGCACGCTCGATGCAGCTGCAGGTGACGGTGCAGGACGGCCACGTCTGGGTCGGCGATGCCGGCTCCAGCGTCGAGATCGCCCCCGTGCGCCTCTGGCCCGCCGACTGAAAGACCCGCCCCGATGATCTCCCGCCGCGACTTCTCCTTCGCGCTGCCGCTGGCAGCCGCCGTGCCGACGATGACTCTTGCCGCCCCCCTTCCCGACGACGAGCTGCTGTGGCTCGAGGACGTTCAGGGCGAACGTGCGCTCGCCTGGGTGCGCGAGCGCAACGCCGAGACCGAGGCCCTGCTTCAGAAGCAGCCGGGCTTCGACGCGACGCGCCAGCGCATCCGCGCCATCCTCGATTCGCGCGACCGCATCCCCGGCGTCGTGCGCCGCGGCCCCTGGCTCTACAACCTCTGGCAGGACGAGCACAACCCGCGTGGCCTGTGGCGGCGCACGACGCTGGCCGAGTACCGCAAGCGCGAACCGGCCTGGGAGACGGTGCTCGACGTCGACGCGCTGGGCCGCGCCGAAGGCGAGAACTGGACCTGGAGCGGCGCCGTCGCGCTCGGCCCCGAGTACCGGCGTGTGCTCGTCAAGCTCTCGCGCGGCGGCGCCGACGCGCACGTCGTGCGCGAGTTCGACACGGTGGCCAAACGTTTCGTCGACGGCGGCTTCGTGCTGCCCGAGGCCAAGAGCGAGGTCGACTGGATCGGCCCCGACGAGATCGCCGTCGGCACCGACTTCGGCCCCGGCTCGCTGACCGACTCGGGCTACCCCCGTGTCGTCAAGCGCTGGCGCCGCGGCACGCCGCTGGCCGCGGCGACGACGATGTTCGAGGGCCGGAAGACCGACGTCGCCGCCGGCGTCTCGATCGACCACACGCCGGGTTACGAGCGCACGGTGTTCCAGCGCGCTGTGGACTTCTACCGCAGCGAGATGTTCCTGCTGCAGGGCGAGCGCCTGCTGCGCCTGGACAAGCCCGACGACGCCGAACTGAGCTTCTGGAAGAGCCGTGTGCTGATCACGCTGCGCAGCGACTGGACGGTGGCCGGGCGCAGCTGGAAGAGCGGCTCGCTGCTGGTCGCCGACGCCGACGCCTACCTGCGCGGCGAACGCCGCTTCGACGCGCTGTTCGAGCCGACGGCGACACGTTCGCTGGCCGGCATGACGGCCACGCGCGACACGCTGATCGTCGAGATCCTGGACAACGTCGCCGGCCGGCTGGAAGAGTGGCGCCCGGTCGACGGCCGCTGGCAGCGCCGCGAGGTCGCCGCGCCCTTCCCCGGCACGCTGTCGGCCGTCGCCTTGCACGACCCCGAGCTCGCCGACGACCCGCTGGCCGACGCCTATCTGCTGCAGTACACCGACTTCCTGACGCCGGACACGCTGTCGCTGGGCCACGTCGGCCGCGACGAGCGCGAGGTGCTGAAGTCGCGGCCCTCGTTCTACGACGCCGCCGGCATGCGTGTCGAACAGCGTTTCGCCACCAGCCGCGACGGCACGCGGGTGCCCTACTTCGTCGTCTGGCCGCGCGGCGCCAAGGCCGACGGCGCCAACCCGACGCTGCTCTACGGCTACGGCGGCTTCGAGGTCTCGATGCAGCCCTACTACTCGGGCGTCGTCGGCTCGAGCTGGCTCGCGCGCGGCGGCGTCTTCGTGCTCGCCAACATCCGCGGCGGCGGCGAGTTCGGCCCGGCCTGGCACCAGGCTGCGGTCGGCGCCAACCGGCAGAAGGCCTACGACGACTTCGCCGCCGTCGCCGAGGACCTGATCGCCACGCGCGTCACCAGCCCGCGCCACCTCGGCATCGAAGGCGGCAGCAACGGCGGCCTGCTGGTCGGCGCGGTGATGGTGCAGCGCCCCGAGCTGTTCAACGCCGTCGTCTGCCAGGTGCCGCTGCTGGACATGAAGCGCTACACCAAGCTGCTGGCCGGCGCCTCGTGGATGGCCGAGTACGGCGACCCGGACGACCCGGCGCAGTGGAGCTTCATCTCGCGCTACAGCCCGTTCCACAACGTACGCCCCGGCGTGAAGATGCCGCGCGTGCTGTTCGTCACGTCGACGCGCGACGACCGCGTGCACCCCGGCCACGCGCGCCGCATGGCCGAGCGCATGCGCCGCCAGGGCCACGACGTGCTGTACTGGGAGAACATCGAGGGCGGCCACGGCGGCGCGGCCGACAACGGCCAGCGCGCGCAGATGACGGCGCTCGAATACGCCTTCCTGCAACTGCAGCTGGGCCGCTGACGCCGGGCACGATGCTGCCGATCGCCTGGATCGACGAGGACACGCCGCTGCCGCCGGCGCGGCACGCGCTGGGGCCCGACTCCGACGCGCCGGGCCTCGTCGCCGCCGGCGGCCAGGTGACGCCGGGGCGGCTGGAGGAGGCCTACCGCAAAGGCATCTTCCCCTGGTACGGCCCCGGCCAGCCGGTGCTCTGGTGGAGCCCGGACCCGCGCATGGTGCTGCCGACGGCGGAGTTCCGCGTCTCGCATTCGCTGCGCAAGACGCTGCGCCGCTTCGCGCGCACGCCGGGCTGCGAGATCCGCGTCGACCAGGCCTTCGACCGCGTCATCGCGGCCTGCGCGAACACGCCGCGCGAAGGCCAGGACGGCACCTGGATCGTGCCGCAGGTGATGAACGCCTATCGCGAGTGGCATCGCCTGGGGCGCGTGCACAGCTTCGAGACCTGGATCGACGGCGAGCTGGTCGGCGGCCTGTACGGCGTCGGCATCGGCCGCATGTTCTTCGGCGAATCGATGTTCGCGCACCGCACCGACGCCTCGAAGATCGCGCTGGCGGCGCTGGTCGCCTTCGCCCGCGCCAACGGCATCACGCTGATCGACTGCCAGCAGAACACGCGCCACCTGGCGTCGCTGGGCGCACACGAGATCGACCGCGAGGCCTTCGAGCGCCACCTGGCGAACGCCTGCGCCCAGGAAGACATTGGCCGTTGGACCTATGATGCCTCGCTGTGGGAGCGGCTCGCACCGTAGCCGCCCACGGCGCCGGAACGACACCCACGTGACGCATCCGAAGGAGCTACCCCTCTCGTCGCTGCAGTTCTACGCGACCGCGCCCTACCCGTGCAGCTACCTGCCGGGCGTGCAGGCCCGGTCGCAAGTCGCCACGCCCAGCCACCTGATCCACGCCGACGCCTACTCGGCGCTGGTCGCCGCGGGCTTCCGCCGCAGCGGCATGTTCACCTACCGCCCGCATTGCGACGGCTGCCGCGCCTGCGTGCCGCTGCGCGTGCCGGTCGAGCGCTTCGTGCCGTCGCGCAGCCAGCGCCGCGCCTGGAAGCAGCACGAGACGCTGAAGGCGCGTGTGCTGCGCCTGTGTTTCATTCCCGAGCACTACCAGCTCTACCTGCGCTACCAGTCCGGGCGCCACGCCGGCGGCGGCATGGACCACGACAGCGTCGACCAGTACACGCAGTTCCTGCTGCAGAGCCGCGTCAACTCGCGCCTGGTCGAGTTCCGCACGCCCGCAGGCGCGCTGAAGATGGTGGCCATCGTCGACGTGCTCAACGACGGCATCTCGGCCGTCTACACCTTCTACGAACCCGAGGAGCAGGCCAGCTACGGCACCTACAGCGTGCTCTGGCAGATCGAGCAGACGCGCCAGCTCGCGCTGCCGAACCTGTACCTGGGCTACTGGATCGCCGAGAGCCCGAAGATGGCCTACAAGAGCCTGTTCCGGCCCTACGAGCTGCTGCTCGACGGCGCCTGGCGCGAGCCCGGGCCGACGTAGCGCCAGACGAGGCCGTCGTCGCTGGCGGCCAGGCCGTCGGCGGCCAGCTTCAGCAGGTGCGCCAGCAGCGAGCGCCGCGCCGGCGCGTGCAGCAGCGCCGGCACGTCGGCGTAGACCTCGGGCAGCAGCGAGTCCAGGTCCCCGTCGCCGCGCTGCGCCAGCGCCCGCAGGACACGCTGCTCGCGCCGCAGGCGGTGGCGGATCAGCGCGTCGAACACCGCCTGCGGCTCGGCGACGAGGAAACCGTGCCCCGGCGCCAGCCAGGCCGGCGGCGCCGCGCGCAGCCGCTCCAGCGACACGAGGTAGGCCGTCATGTCGCCGTCGGGCGGGTTGATGACGACGGTCGAGCCCTGCATCACGTGGTCGCCGGTGAACAGCAGGTCCTCGTCCTCGAGCAGGAAGCAGAGATGGTTGGACGCATGGCCCGGCGTCGCGAGCACACGCAGCACGGCGCCGCCGCAGTCCAGGCGCTCGCCGTCGGCGGGTTCATGGTCGGGCCGGAAGCCCGTGTCCTGGCCGTCGTGGAACTCCGGGCGGCGGCCCACCACCGTCGCGCCGGTGGCCGCCGCCAGTGCCGCGGCGCCGGGTGAATGGTCGCGGTGGGTGTGGGTGACGAGGATGCGCTCGATGCGCCCCGGCGCCGCGGCCAGCAGCGCCTGCAGATGGCGCTCGTCGGCCGGGCCGGGGTCGATGACGGTCCAGGCGTCGCCCGCGCCGACGAGGTAGCTGTTGGTGCCCGGGCCGGTCATCAGGCCGGGGTTCGGCGCCGTGACACGCACGATGCGCGGCGACAGCCGCACGGCGCGGCCGGCCACCAGGTCGGCGAGCACGTCGCCGCGGCCCTCGGGGTCGAGCCGGCCGACCTCGGCCCAGGCCGGGTGCTCGGGCATCAGCACGGTGCGCCGGCCGTCGGCCAGGCGCGCGCTGCGCGGCATCGTCAGGCGGATGTCGCGGCGGGCGGCCGAGGCGGCCAGCGCCGACGCGGCATCGGCGAACGGCAGCAGCTCCTGCAGCGTGCGCTCGGTCACCGGCAGCAGCTTGAGCCCGCGCGCCGGGTCCAGCGCGGCCTGCGGCGTCAGCCACATCAGCTCGACGGCCTCGTTGCCGTCGACCTCGGCCTGCTGGCCAACGGGCGCCGCCGCGGCGAAGAAACGCGTGTCGAAGCGCTTGGGCACGCCCGGCGGCGTCAGCCAGTGGCTGTGGCAGCTCAGCGTGCGCAGGTCCAGCTTCACGCCCAGCGCGGCGCAGACGTCGGCGATGCCGACCTCGCCGGCGTGCAGCCGGCGCCGCCAGGCGGCCGCGGCGACGGCGTCGAACGGGCGGTCAGCGAGCAGCAGGCCGACCTCCTCGAAACACTCGCGCAGCGCGGCGACGGCATAGTCCAGGCCGCCTTCGGCGACACCGAGCCGGGCCGACCAGGCGGCGTCACCGTCGCCGACGACCCAGGCGTGGGCCTCGCGGTCGCGCGCGTCGAGCACGCCGCCGGGGAAGACACACAGGCCGCTGCGGTAGTCGCCGTCGCGCTCGGCGCGGCGCATCAGCAGCACCTCGGGGCCGGCGGCGCCGTCGCGCAGCAGCAGCAGCGAGGCCGCGGCGCGGGCGTCGGCCGGCACGCGGTAGGCGCTCACGCGAAGACCTCGCCGCGCAGGCGCCCGGCCAGCGCGGCCGCCTCGGGCGCCAGCGCCCGCGCCGGCCGCGGGTCGTCGAGCGCGGCGCGCAGCACGCGGCGCAGCGTCTCGGGCTGCGGCGTCAGCGGGCCGCAGAAACGCACCGCGCGGCGATCGAAGACCAGCACCGTCGGGAAGGTCTCGACGTCGAGGTCGCCGACCAGGTCGGCCTCGTCCTCGATGTCGATCCAGCGGTGGGCCAGGCCGGGGAACTCGGCGGCCACCGCGTCGAGCACCGGCGCATAGGCGTCGCAGGTGCGGCACCAGGCGGCGCAGAGCACCGCGGCGCAGACATCATCGGCGCCCGTGGCGCCCGGGGAATCGTTCATCGGCCGCGACTTTAGCCGCGCTCAGAAGGCCTCGGACGGCGGGAATTCGCCACGTCGCCGGCAAGGGGGTGCGCATCAGGGTATTCGCGAATGTGTAGCATTTGATCTCGTTCAACCCTTTCCGGTCATGAGTGCATTCAACGAAGAGCGCGTCCTGAGCGTCCACCACTGGACCGACCGCCTGTTCACGTTCACGACGACGCGCGACCAGTCGCTGCGTTTCTCCAACGGCCACTTCACGATGATCGGGTTGCGCGTCGAGGGCAAGCCGCTGCTGCGCGCCTACAGCATCGTCAGCCCCAACTACGAGGAGCACCTCGAGTTCCTGAGCATCAAGGTGCCCAACGGCCCGCTGACCTCGCGGCTGCAGCACATCCAGGTCGGCGACACGATCATCGTCGGCCGCAAGCCCACCGGCACGCTGCTGATCGACTACCTGCTGCCCGGCAAGCGCCTGTACCTGTTCTCGACCGGCACCGGGCTGGCGCCGTTCATGTCGATCATCCGCGACCCGGAGACCTACGAGAAGTTCGAGAAGGTCATCCTCGTGCACGGCGTGCGCCAGGTCGACGAGCTGGCCTACCACGACCTGCTCACGAAGAACCTGCCCGAGCACGAGTTCCTGGGCGAGATGATCCAGAGCCAGCTGCTGTACTACCCGACGGTGACGCGCGAGAACTACCGCAACCGCGGCCGCATCACCGAGCTGATCCAGTCGGGCAAGATGTTCGACGACCTCGACCTGCCGATGCTCGACCCGATCCACGACCGGGTGATGATCTGCGGCAGCCCGGCGATGCTGCGCGACCTGAAGCACATGCTCGAAGGCATGCGCTTCAAGGAAGGCAACACGACGACGCCGGGCGACTTCGTCATCGAGCGCGCGTTCGCCGACCAGTGACGAAAAAACGCCCGGCGGCGGCCGGGCGTGGCAAGAGGGCCTGCAGGCGTCCGGCATCCGAGGCGGTGTGACCCGCGGCAGGCGCCGGCGGCCGTCAGGCCGCAAACGGCATCAGGCGACGGCGCTGCGGTCCTCGCCGATCAGCAGCCGGTTCTCGGCGACGTAGACGTGCGGCGGGATCTCCAGGTTCGTCGGCGCGGGCTTGTTCTTGAAGACGCGGCCGGCACCGTCGAAGGTCGAGCCGTGGCAGGGGCAGAAGAAGCCGCCCGGCCAGTCCGCCGGCACGCTCGGGTTGCCGCTGCCCTTGTTCACCTTGCTCGGCGAGCAGCCCAGGTGGGTGCAGATGCCGATGGTGACGAAGACCTCGGGGTTGATCGAGCGCGTGGCGTTGCGCGCGTACTCGGGCTGCTGGTTGCGCTCGGACTTCGGGTCGACGAGCTGGTCGTCGTGGCCCTCGAGCGAAGCCAGCATCTCCGGCGTGCGGCGCATGATCCACACCGGCTTGCCGCGCCATTCCACGGTTCTGAGCTCGCCCGGGGCCAGCGTGGAGATGTCCACCTCCACCGGCGCGCCGGCGGCCTTGGCGCGTTCGCTGGGGGCGAACGTCGAGACGAACGGGATCGCGGTGGCGACCGCGGCGGCACCACCGGCCGCGCTGGTCACCATGATCCAGGTGCGGCGTTCGGCGTTGGCGGGCGATCCCGGAGCGGGCAGCGTCATGTCCATCGAGTCAGGTCCTTCTCGCAGAAGTTGCGTGTCAGACGATCTCTATCAAGTGCCGTGCCAACCTGACAGAAGACGAAAACTTCTTTCATGACAATCACTTGCGCTTGATTCCCTGATCTCGGAAGGGAATAATGTCTGCCACTTTTGACAGCCATTGCTGCCACATCGGGCAGAGGCGCGCGTTACACTGCCACGATGCCCCCCAAGCTCCGCGTTGCCGAACGGCTGACGGCGCCGCCCGAACTCGCCAGTTATCTCGAAGGCCTCGAAGAACCGCACATCGTCTTCGACCGGCGCTACCGCATCGTCGCCGCCAACGCCGCCTACCGGCGCCAGTACAGCCCCTCGGCCAGCGTGCTGGGGCGCACCTGCTACGAGGTCTCGCACCGTTTCGCCGTGCCCTGCGACCAGGCCGGCGAGTCCTGCCCGTTCGCCAAGACACGCGAATCGGGCCAGCGCGAACGGGTGCTGCACCTGCACCACACGCCCCAGGGCGAGGCCTACATCGACATCGAGCTGACACCGCTGGCCGACGCCAGCGGCGAGGCGGTGCTGTTCGTCGAGCGCATGGCGCCGCTGCGCACGGCGCAAGGCCAGCCGGCCCAGCAGGGGCTGATCGGGCGCTCGCCGGCCTTCCGCGAGATGCTGGAGCAGGTCGCGCGTGTCGCGCCGTCGGAGGCCAGCGTGCTGCTGCTCGGCGAGTCGGGCACCGGCAAGGAACTGGTCGCGCGTGCCGTGCACGAAGCCAGCGAACGCGCGGCGCAGGCGCTGGTCGTCGTCGACTGCGCCAGCCTGCCCGAGACGCTGTTCGAGGCCGAGGTCTTCGGCCACGAACGCGGCGCCTTCACCGGCGCGACGACGACACGCACCGGCCTGGCCGAGACCGCCAACGGCGGCACGCTGTTCCTCGACGAGGTCGGCGACATCCCGCTGGCGATGCAGGTCAAGCTGCTGCGGCTGCTCGAAAGCGGCACCTTCCGCCGTGTCGGCAGCAGCGAGCTGCGGCGCACCGACGTGCGTGTCGTCGCCGCCACCCACCGAGACCTCGGCACGATGGTCGCCGACGGGCGTTTCCGCGAAGACCTGTACTACCGCCTGGCGACCTTCCCGATCCGGCTGCCGCCGCTGCGCGAGCGCGAAGGCGACCTGGCGCTGCTGGCCGAGGCGCTGCTGGCCCGTGTCGCGCCCAAACGCCGGCTCGCGCTGTCGCCGGCGGCGCTGGCGCGGCTGGCCGGCCACCGTTTCCCGGGCAACGTGCGCGAGCTGCGCAACGTGCTCGAGCGCGCGGCGCTGTTCTGCGACGGGCCGGTGCTGGAGGCGCTGCACGTCGAACGCGCGCTCGCCGCCGGGCTGCCGCTGTCGCGCCCGGCGCTGGCCGTCGAAGCCCCGGCGCGTTCGCTGCGCGAGATCTCGCGCCAGGCGCTGCGCGAGCGCCTCGCCGCACACGGCGGCCGGCGCGCCGACCTCGCACGCGAGCTCGGCATCAGCGAACGCACGCTGTACCGGCGGCTGCGTGAGCTCGACACGCCCGAAGGAGAGCCCCGATGAGCCCCGCCCAGGCCGCCAGCGCGCCGCGTGGCGTGGCCGAGTTGCGCCAGCGCCTGCGCGCGCTGGGCGCCGGCCCGGGCCACGAGGAGCGGCTGCTGCGCAACTGGGTGCAGTGCCGCGCGCCGACCGCCGGCCGCGGCCAGGCAGAACACTTCTATCCGCGCGCGCTGTTCGAGGCGCTGCCGGCGCTGTTCGACTCGCTGGCCGCGCTGGCCACGCTGCGTTCGGCGCATCCGGGCGAAGACGGCGCCGAGCGCCTGCTCGTCGGCCTCGGCGACGGCCAGACGGTGGAGAGCGTGCTGCTGCCGCGCGACGGGCTGTGCGTGTCGACGCAGGTCGGCTGCGCGGTCGGCTGCGTCTTCTGCATGACCGGGCGCGACGGCCTGCTGCGCCAGCTGGGCAGCGCCGAGATCGTCGCCCAGGTCGTGCTGGCGCGGCGGCGGCGCAGCGTCTCCAAGGTCGTGTTCATGGGCATGGGCGAGCCCTCGCACAACCTCGACGCGGTGCTCGAGGCGATCGACCTGCTGGGCACCGCCGGCGGCATCGGCCACAAGAACCTGGTGTTCTCGACCGTCGGCGACCGGCGCGCCTTCGAGCGCCTGCCCTTGGGCCGCGTGAAGCCGGCGCTGGCGCTGTCGCTGCACACGACCAAGGCCGAGCTGCGCGAACGCCTGCTGCCGCGCGCGCCGAAGCTCGCGCCGGAGGAGATTGTCGAGGCCGGCGAACGCTACGCACGCGCCACCGGCTACCCGATCCAGTACCAGTGGACGCTGCTCGACGGCATCAACGACGGCGACGACGAGGTCGACGCGATCGCGCGCCTGCTGGCCGGGCGCTACGCGATGATGAACCTGATCCCGTACAACGAGACCGAGGGCGACGGCTTCCGCCGCCCGCCCTGGGAACGTGCCGCCGAGATGGCGCGTGCGCTGGGACGGCGCGGCGTGCTGACGCGGCTGCGGCGTTCGGCCGGCCAGGACGTCGCCGGCGGCTGCGGCCAGCTGCGCGCCCGCGCCGCGGCCGAACAGCCGGTCGTGCTGCAGCGCGGTTAACGCGGGTACAGCAGCATCTGAGTGCAGCGGAACAGCGCCAGCGTGCGGCCGCTGTCGCGGTGCGTGACGACGGCGTCCCAGACCTGCGTCGTGCGGCCACCGTGGGCCAGCGTCGCGACGACGTCGAGCACGCCGTCGCGTGCGGTGCCGAGGTGGTTGGACTTCAGCTCGACGGTCGTGAAGCCGTTCGCGCCCTCGGGCAGGTGGGCGACGCAGCCGTAGCCGCAGGCCGTGTCGGCCAGCGTGACGACGCTGCCGGCGTGCAGGTAGCCGTTGGGCGCCATCAGCCAGGGCTGCACCGCGAGTTCGGCGCGCAGCTCGCGCGCCGAGACGGCGGTGACGACGATGCCCAGATGGCCCGGCAGGTGGCCGGCGCCGCGGGCGTTGAAGGAGTCGACCGATGCCGAAGGATGCAGAGCGCTCATGCGGCCGATCTTGCCCGCCGACGGCCGGCCCCGGCCGTCACGCGGGTGTCAGCCAGCCTGGCCGTCGGCGCGCACGCGCCACAGCGAAGGCGCGTAACGCCAGGCGAAGATCGCAAACGCCGCGGCCCAGCAGGCACCGGAGACGACGATCTCGGCCTGCATCAAGGCCGGCAGCAGCAGCGGCCCCAGCACGCGCACCCCGCCGCCGGCCAGCACCAGGCCGTAGGCGGCGATGTCCCAGCGGTCGGCGCGCAGCGGCCGGCCGGTGTGGCCGCGTGCGGTGCGCGTCATCATGCCCAGCGTCAGCGCGCCGATCGCGCCGGCGGTCAGCGCGTGCGTCGCCAGCGAGGGCTGGGCCCAGCCCAGCTCGGACGCGGCGCGAAGTGCGAGGTGCAGCGGGATCCAGGCGTAGGCAGCGTGCAGGATCCAGACCAGCGGATTGGGCCGCGTGCGCTGCGGCCGCCACAGCGCCAGCCGCACGCCGTGCGCCAGCGCGGCGACGGCTGCGACTGCGGCGACGATCATCGCCGGCAGCCCCAGCACGTCGGCCGCCAGCAGCGCCAGCACGCTGCCCAGCGCCACCTGCTCGACACGCGGGCGGCGTTCGGCGCCGGTGCCCGGCACGCCGTTGTTGGTGAACATCGGCACCACGCGGCCGGCGACGACGGCCATCACGAAGAGCACGACGTCCAGCCCGATCTGGATGCCGGCGCGCAGCGGCAGGTCCAGCACACCGAGCAGCGTCAGGTGGAACAGCGCCTGCGCGCCGGCCATCGCACACAGCAGCGCGACGAAGAAGTAGTTGCGCTGGTTGCGTCCGGCGTAGAGCGCACGCCCCAGGCCGACGGCGGCCAGCAGCGGGAACGCGACGTTGACGACCGCGGCAGCCAGCCCCCAGGGCGTCAGCACCAGCAGCCGGCCGGCGAGCCAGAGCGCGGCCAGCGCCGCCAGCGCGCCGCCGGTCGGCGTCGGCTGGCCCGACCAGTTGCGCCCGGCGGTGAACAGGAAACCGACGACCACCGCCAGCGTGAAGCCGAACAGCATCTCGTGCGCGTGCCACAGCGGCCCGGCGAGATAGGCCGCGCCCAGCAGGCCGGCGTACTGCAGCGACCACAAGGCGATCGACAGCGCGGAGAACCCGGCGGCCAGCAGGTAGAACGGGCGGAAACCCAGGCGCCAGAGGCCGAAGCCGCGCACCGGCTCGCGCGGCGTGAAATGCAGCGGGATCGTCGTCATGCCCGCAGCTCCGTCGTCGCGGGCACCGGCATCTCGCCGATGCGCAGGATGGCGTCGAGCTGGTCGCGGTTGGCGACCAGGTCTTCCAGCGTGTAGCGGTCGAGCACAGCGTAGAAGGCGTCGACCGCCTCGCCGAGCACGCCGCGCAGCCGGCAGCAAGGCGCGATCGCGCAGCCGCCGCCGCTGCCGAAACACTCGGCCGGCATCGCCTCGCCCTCGGTGCGGCGCACGATGTCGCCGACGACGATGTCCTGCGGCGGCCGCGCCAGCCCCAGGCCGCCGCCCTTGCCGCGCACCGTCGCCAGCACGCCTTCGGTGCCGAGGAAGTGCACGACCTTGGTCAGGTGGTTCTCGGAGGCCGAGAACTTGGCCGCGATCTCGCCGATCGTCGCGCGCCGGCCCGGGCGCGTCGCCAGGTAGATCAGCACGCGCAGGCTGTAGTCGGTGAAGCTGGTCAGTTTCATTGCCGGCTTAAAGCTGCATTTGGAATGCAGCAATCATAGTCGCCGCCGGCACGTGGAACAAGCGGCGTGGCGTGACGGCTTCCCGCAGGCCGCTTGACCCAGCGCAGGCCGAGCAGCGGCGAACGGGCATGAAATGGCTCCGATGCCTGGAATGCGTCCAGCTCTCGGACGCAGCCACCCGAAGAAAGCACACGATGGACCTGACCCGTACCACCTCGATCCAGCAGAAGCTGCGCGACGCCGACATCCTGCCGACGCTGCAGCGTGTGGCCGTCGGCACGGTGCTGTTCTCGGCGCCGGTGCACATGACGGCCGAGCAGGTGCTGCGTGCCGCGCGCGAGCACCTGCCGGGGCTGTCGCGCGCGACGGTCTACGCGGTGCTGCAGCTGTTCGTGCGCCAGCGCCTGCTGAAGGCGCTGCCGATCGAAGGCTCGGCCACGGTCTACGACTCGACCGTCACGCCGCACCACCACGTCTACAACGTCGACACCGGCGAGGTCGCCGATCTCACCGGCCCGGCGATCCAGGTGCTGGGCCTGCCCGAGCTCGGCGACGGCCTGGAACTGAGCGAGGTCGACGTCATCGTGCGCGTGCGCACGCGCCGCCCGGCGCCGGCGCTCAACGCCTGAACGGCTAGCATCGGCACGCCGGGCATCCACCTGCCGGACGCCGGCGCGCCGATGACCGACCCGACGATGCTCGAAGGCGGCTGCGACTGCGGCCGCGTGCGTTACCGCCTGCACGGCGCGCCGCTCGTCGTGCACGCCTGCCACTGCCGCTGGTGCCAGCGCGAGACCGGCACGGCCTTCGCGTTGAACGCGATGATCGAACGCGACCGGCTGGAGGCCACCGCGGAGGCGCCGGAGATCGTGCTCACGCCCTCGGCCAGCGGCCAGGGCCAGCGCATCGCACGCTGCCCGCACTGCCGCATCGCCGTCTGGAGCCATTACGCCGGCAGCGGGCCGCTGGTGGCCTTCGTGCGTGTCGGCACGCTCGACGACCCTGACCGCCTGCCGCCGGACATCCACATCTTCACGTCGACGAAACAGCCCTGGCTGGCGCTGCCCGAGGGCACGCGCGCCGTGGTCGAGTACTACGACGCCGCCGAGGTCTGGCGCCCGGAGAGCCTGGAGCGCCGCCGCGCCTTGAAGCCGCGCATCGACGCCTGGCGCGCCGCCGGCCGGCCCTGGGACTGATGCTGGCCACCACAGCAGGCGTCGCCGCCGGCGCCGTGGCGCTGCGCACGCTGGCGCACCAGGCCATCCTGCGCGGGCTGCGTGCGCCGCGCATGGCGCACGACGGCACGCACACGCGCCTCGCGATGGACGCCTCGCGTGTGCACGAGGTGCGCATCCCCGGCCCGCGCGGGCGAAAGCTCTTCGGCTGGCTGGTGCTGCCCGAACGCACACCGGCGCCCGCGGTGCTGGCGATGCACGGCTGGGGCGCCAACGCGACGACGATGTGGCCGGTGGCGCCGCCGCTGGCGGCCGCCGGCTTCGCCGTGCTGTTGCTGGACGCACGCTGCCATGGCGACAGCGACGACGAGGCTTTCACGTCGATGCCGCGTTTTGCCGAGGACATCGCCGCCGGCCTGGCCTGGCTGGGAACGCGGCCCGAGGTGCAGGCCGACCGGCTGGCGCTGGTCGGCCACTCGGTCGGCGCCGCGGCCTCGCTGCTGCACGCGGCGCGGGCGGGTGGCGTGCGCGGTGTCGTCAGCCTGTCGGCCTTCGCCCACCCGGACGAGGTGATGCGGCGTTTCCTGGCCGAAAAACGCGTGCCCTACCGGCCGCTGGGCTGGTACGTGATCCGCCACGTGCAGCGCGTGATCGGCGCCCGCTTCGACGACATCGCGCCGCTGGCCACCGTGCGCCGCGCCCGCTGCCCGGTGCTGCTGGTGCACGGCCGCCACGACACGACCGCGCCGTTCGACGACGCGCTGCGCCTGCAGGCCGCCGCGGCTCCCGGCACCGGGCTGCTGGCGGTCGACGGCGACCACGACCTGCGCGAGGCGCTGGCGCCGCATGTCGCCGACATCGTCGACTTCCTGCGCCAGGCCTGCGCGGCCGCGCCGGATACCATCGCCGGTATCGAAATCACCCCCGACAGCCGATGAACGCGCCCACGCTCTGCCAGGACGAATACGAGGTGCTGTCGGCGCTGGTGCCGCTGGCCGGGCGGCGCATCGTCGAGCTCGGCTGCGGCGACGCACGCCTGGTGCGCGGCGTGCTGCAGCGCCATCCGGACTGCCGCGTCACCGCGCTCGAGGTCGACGCGGTGCAGCACGCCAGGAACCTGGCCGCGCCGCCGACGCCCGGGCTGAGCTTCGTCGCAGGCGGCGCCGAGGCCGTGCCCACGCCGGACGCCAGCTTCGACCTGGCGCTGATGCTGAAGTCGCTGCACCACGTGCCGATCCCGGCGATGGGCCAGGCGCTGGCCGAAGCCGCACGGGTGCTGGTGCCGGGCGGCCTGCTCTACGTGTCCGAGCCGGTCTACGACGGCAGCCTGAACGACATCGTGCGCCTGTACAACGACGAAGGCACGGTGCGCGCCGCCGCGCAGGCGGCGCTGGACGAGGCGCTGGCGCACGGCCCCTGGACCGAGATCGTGCAGCACCGCTTTGCCCAGCCGGTGCGTTACGCCGACTTCGCCGAGTTCGAGCGTCGCATGCTGCGGCCGAGCTTCGCCACCTACACGCTGGACGACGCGACCGTCGAGCGCGTGCGCGCCGCCTTCATGCCGCACTGCGGCCCCGACGGCGCGGCCTTCGAGCGGCCGCTGCGGGTGCGGCTGCTGCGCCGCGAGGCAACATGAGCGACCGGCGCGCCGGTGCCGTGCTGGTGCTGCTGCAGTTCGTGCTGCTGACGGCGCTGGCCTGCGGTGCGGCACCGGCCTGGGCCGACCCGGCGGCGCCCTGGCTGGCGCTGGTGCTGGCCGCGGCATCGCTGGCCGTCGGGCTCGCGGCGGTGACGGCCAACCGCCCCGGCAACTTCAACGTGCACCCCGAACCGCGCGCCGGCGGCCGGCTCGTCGAGCACGGCATCTACGCCTGGATCCGGCACCCGATGTACGCCGCGCTGCTGCTGCTCGCGCTGGCGGCAGTCGCCGTGGCGCCGGGCGCGACGACCGTCGCGGCCGCTGTAGCGCTGGCCGTGGTGCTGTGGATCAAGTCCTCGCTCGAGGAGCGCTGGATGAGCGCGGTGCATCCCGGCTACGACGCCTACCGCGCCCGGACCCGGCGCTTCGTGCCGCGGCTGCTCTGACGCGACCGGGACGAAACAGGAACCTGAGCCTCGCGGCCCTTCAGCGGCCGGGGGCCTGCTGACGCTTGGCGAGCAGCGCGCGGCGCACGCAGTCCTCGATGGTGCGCACCTCGACCGGCTTCACCAGGTACTCGAAGGCGCCCAGGCTCATCGCCTTCAGCACGTCCATCGTCAGCGTGTCGGCGGTCAGGATGGTGATGCGCAGCCGGCGCTCGGCGATCTCCTCGCTGAGCCGGCGCACGACTTCGAGCCCGGAGATGTCGGGCAGGTGCATGTCCAGCAGCACGAAGTCGGGCCGGCACTCCTGCACCATGCGCACGCCGTCCAGGCCGTTGGCCGCACGCAGCAGCCGGATGCCAGGGTGGCGCGCGAGGATGCCCTCGACGACGGCGAAGTTCATCTCCACGTCCTCGATGTAGAGAACGGTTCCCTGGAGCTCTTCCAGCGGGGGGGCGGCAGGTGGGATCGACGGCATGCAAAAAAACGCGGCGGGAAACCGCCCCGACGCGCAGCGGGCAAGCATAGTGCTTGTGGCCAGCCCTGCAACGCCTGGGGAGGGTGACACGGTCGGCAATGCACCGACCGTGTGCGGAAACCGGGGGTGCGCGAAAGCCAATCCCGGTATAAGGGCGACCGGCGCGCGGGCCGCGTTCTGCGGCGCGGGCGGAGGATATCGGAGTTTCGATGGAAATCATCCAAAGTGACATCGTGATCGTCGGGGGCGGAGGCGCAGGCCTGCGCGCGGCGATCGCGGTCCAGGAAGCGGACCCCAGGCTGAAGGTCGCGCTCGTGTCCAAGGTGGTGCCGATGCGCAGCCACACCGTGGCCGCCGAAGGCGGCTCGGCCGGCGTGATCCGCGACGACGACTCGCTGGACCACCATTTCGACGACACCGTCTCGGGCGGCGACTGGCTCTGCGACCAGGACGTCGTGCGCTTCTTCGTCGAGCGCTGCCCCGAGGAGATGATCCGCCTGGAGCACTGGGGCTGCCCCTGGAGCCGCAAGGACGACGGCAGCATCAACGTGCGCTTCTTCGGCGGCATGAAGGTGCAGCGCACGTGGTTCGCCGCCGACAAGACCGGCTTCCACATGCTGCACACGCTGTTCCAGACTTCGCTGAAGTACCCGGGCATCCAGCGTTTCGACGAGTTCTTCGTCGCCGAGCTGCTGGTCGAGGACGGCCGCGTGCAAGGCGTGCTGGCGATCGAGATCGCCACCGGCAAGTTCTTCCTGCTGCGCGCCAAGGCCGTCATCCTGGCCACCGGCGGCGCCGGCCGCGTCTACAGCCAGAACACCAACGCCGGCATCGTCACCGGCGACGGCATGGGTCTGGCCTACCGCCACGGCGTCGCGCTGCGCGACATGGAGTTCGTGCAGTACCACCCGACCGCCCTGCCCGGCAGCGGCATCCTGATCACCGAAGGCTGCCGCGGCGAAGGCGCGATCCTGACGAACAAGGACGGCCACCGCTACCTGCAGGACTACGGCCTCGGGCCGCTGGACCCGTGGCCGCGCCCGAAGGCGATGGAACTGGGCCCGCGCGACCGCCTGTCGCAGGCCTTCTGGCACGAGGAACGCAAGGGCAACACGCTGACGACGCGCCACGGCAGCGCCGTCAACCTCGACCTGCGCCACCTGGGTGCGAAGAAGATCCACGAGCGCCTGCCGCTGATCACCGAGGTCGCCAAGACCTTCGCCGGCATCGACCCGGTGCACGACCCGATCCCGGTGCGCCCGGCGGTGCACTACACGATGGGCGGCATCGCCACCAACGGCCGCACCGAGACCTCGCTGCCCGGCCTCTACGCCGCCGGCGAGTGCTCCAGCGTCGGCATCCACGGCGCCAACCGGCTGGGCTCGAACTCGCTGTCGGAGATCGTCGTCTTCGGCCGCGTCGCCGGCGAAGCGGCGGCGCAGTACGTGCGCTCGGTGGGCGCGACGTCTGCGGCGTCGCTGGAGCGCCAGGCCCAGGCCGCCGTGGCGCGCCTGGAGGCGCTGCACCAGCACGAGCGCGGCGAACGTGTCGCCGTGCTGCGCGAGGCGCTGGGCGAGTGCATGGAGAAGAACGTCGGCATCTACCGCGAGGAGTCCGGCCTGGCCGAAGCCTGCTCGACGCTGGCCGAGCTGCGCGCGCGCTGGCGCGCCGGCGTCAAGCTCGACGACCGCAGCCGCGCCTTCAACACCGAGTGGCTGTCGGCCATCGAGCTCGGCTCGATGCTCGAGGTCGCCGAGGCGATGGCGCACTCGGCGCGCGAGCGCAAGGAGTCGCGCGGCGCCCACCAGCGCCTGGACGGCTACACCGAACGCGACGACGAACATTTCCTCGTGCACACGCTGGCCGAACGCCGCGGCGACGACGCCCCGGCGATCTCGCACCGCCCCGTCGTCATCACCACCTCGGCGCCGCGCGCACGCAGCTACGGCGGCGCCGGCACCAAGGCCATCCTGACCTGAGCCCCATGACGGACACGACCCCGACGCCCGCGACCGGGCGCACGATCGAGATCGAGTGCCTGCGCTTCGATCCCGAAACGGACAGCGCGCCGCGCTTCCAGAGCTGGCAGGTGCCGTTCGACGACGACACCTCGGTGCTGCAGGGCCTGCAGTACATCAAGGACCACTTCGACGGCAGCCTGACCTTCCGCTGGTCCTGCCGCATGGCGATCTGCGGCAGCTGCGGCAAGATGATCAACGGCGTGCCGCAGCTGTCCTGCCACGCCTTCCTGCGCGACTACTGGCCGAACAAGGTGCGTGTCGAGCCGCTGGCCAACTTCGCCATCGTGCGCGACCTGGTCGTCGACCAGAACGAGTTCCTCGACAAGCTGGAGTCGGTCAAGCCCTGGATCCAGCCCTGCGAGAACCGCAGCGTCGCCGACGGCCCGAGCCGGCAGACGCCGGCGCAGCTGGACCAGTACTATCAGTTCTCGCAGTGCATCAACTGCCTGCTGTGTTACGCCGCCTGCCCGCAGGTGGGGCTCAAGCCCGAGTTCATCGGCCCGGCGGCGCTGGCGCTGATGCACCGCTACAACGCCGACTCGCGCGACCGCGGCTGGGAGGCGCGTGCCGACGTCGCCAACGCCGAGGAAGGCGTCTGGGGCTGCACGCTGGTGGGCTACTGCTCCGAGGTCTGCCCCAAGGGCGTGGACCCGGCACACGCGATCAACCAGAACAAGGTGAACAGCACGATGGACTACTTCGGCGTGCGCAAGCTGCTCGCGCCCAAGGGAGGCGCCCGATGAGCCGCTACAAGCCGACGCTGAAGACCTACCAGCGCCCGATGGCCGGCTGGTGGACGAAGAACCCGTTCTACGTGCTCTACATGATCCGCGAAGGCAGCGCGGTGCTGCTCGCGGCCTACGCGCTGGTGCTGCTCGTCGGCTTGGCGCGCCTGGCCCAGGGCGAGGCCGAGTACGAGGCCTGGCGCGCGGCGCTGGCCTCGCCGCTGGCGATCGTCTTCCACCTCGTCGCCGCGGCGCTGGTCACGTATCACAGCATCACCTGGTTCGGCGTGATGCCGAAGACCGCGCCCAAGCTGCCCTTCCCGGGCCGGCTGGTCACCGTCGGCGGCTGGATCACGGCGCTGGTGGTCTCCATCGGCCTGATCGCCGTCGTCGCGGGGGTGACACGATGAAACGCTCGCACGAACCGATCTTCTGGTCGCTCTTCGGCGCCGGCGGGGTGCTGTCGGCGCTGGTCGGCCCGGCGCTGATCCTGATCACCGGCGTGCTGGCTCCGCTGGCCATCGTGCTGTCGCCCGACGCACTCAGCTACGCCCACGTGCACGCCTTCGTGCTGCACCCGCTGGGCAAGCTGGCAGTGCTGGCGGTGATCGCGCTGTTCCTGTTCCACGGCTGCCACCGCATGCTGCACAGCCTGCACGACCTCGGCGTGCACGCCGGGCATGGCGCGGCGGTGTTCTTCTACGGCTTCGCCACCGTGGGCAGCCTGGTCTGCGCGGCGCTGCTGTTCGCGATCGGGTTCTGACGCCCCTTCAGGCGCGCCGGCGGACGGGCGGCGGCGCGCCAGGACTTCGTCGACCGCCCGCGCGGGAGCCTCGATGGAGTTTCGTCCGATCCGGTCCATCCTGATCGCCAACCGGTCCGAGATCGCGATCCGCGTGATGCGCGCGGCCAGCGAGATGCGCATGCGCACGGTGGCGATCTATTCGCAGCAGGACCGCCAGGCGCTGCACCGCTTCAAGGCCGACGAGAGCTACCTCGTCGGCGAAGGCAAGAAGCCGCTGGAGGCCTACCTCGACGGCGACGACATCCTGCGCATCGCGCGCCGTGCCGGTGTCGACGCCATCCACCCCGGCTACGGCTTCCTGTCGGAGAACCCCGAGTTCGCCGAACGTGTCATCGCCGCCGGGCTGCAGTGGATCGGGCCTTCGCCCGAGGTGATGCGCGTGCTGGGCAACAAGGTCGCCGCACGCCATGCCGCGGTGGCCGCCGGCGTGCCGGTGATGCCGGCGACACCGCCGCTGCCGCGCGAGGTCGACGAATGCCGCCGCCTGGCCGAGGAGATCGGCTTCCCGGTGATGCTGAAGGCCAGCTGGGGCGGCGGCGGCCGCGGCATGCGCGTCGTCGAGAGCGCGGCCGAACTGCCGGCGGCGCTGGAGTCGGCGCGGCGCGAGGCGCTGGCCGCCTTCGGCAACGACGAGGTCTATTTCGAGAAGCTGATCCGCCGCGCGCGCCACGTCGAGGTGCAGATCCTCGGCGACCGGCACGGCAACCTGGTGCACCTTCACGAGCGCGACTGCACCGTGCAGCGCCGCAACCAGAAGGTCGTCGAACGCGCCCCGGCGCCCTACCTCGACGCCGCGGCACGCGCCGAGCTCTGCGACAGCGCGCTGCGGCTGATGCGCTCGGTGGGCTACACGCACGCCGGCACGGTCGAGTTCCTGATGGACGCCGACACCGGCCGCTGCTGGTTCATCGAGGTCAACCCGCGCATCCAGGTCGAGCACACGGTGACCGAGATGATCACCGGCGTGGACATCGTGAAGGCCCAGATCCGCGTCACCGAAGGTGCCTGGATCGGCGTCGGCGACGACGACCCGGCGCGCCCGTCGGCCGGCGTGCCGCCGCAGGCGCAGATCCCGCTCAACGGCCACGCGCTGCAGTGCCGCGTGACGACCGAAGACCCCGAGAACGGCTTCCTGCCCGACTACGGCGCCATCGCCGCCTACCGCAGCGCCGCCGGTTTCGGCATCCGTCTGGACGCCGGCACGGCCTACGGCGGCGCCGTCATCACGCCTTATTACGACTCGCTGCTGGTGAAGGTGACGGCCTGGGCGCCGACCGCTGACGAGACGATCCAGCGCATGGACCGCGCGCTGCGCGAGTTCCGCGTGCGCGGGCTGGCGACCAACCTGCAGTTCCTCGAGAACGTCATCAACCACCCGAAGTTCGCCTCGGGCGACGTGACGACGCGTTTCATCGAGCAGACGCCGGAACTGCTGGCCTTCGCCGCGCGCCGCGACCGCGCGACCAAGCTGCTGCGTTTCCTCGGCGAGGTCACGGTCGACGGCAACCCCGAGGTGCGCGGCCGCGCGCTGCCCGAACTGCCGCTGCCCAAGCCGGTGCTGCCACGTGTCGACGACGAGACGCCGCCGCCGGCGGGCACGCGCCAGCGGCTGCAGCAGCTCGGCGCCAAAGGCTTCGCCGACTGGATGCTGGCGCAGAAACGTGTGCTGATGACCGACACGACGATGCGCGACGCGCACCAGTCGCTGCTGGCCACGCGCATGCGCACCGCCGACATGCTGCCGATCGCGCCGTACTACGCGCGCGAACTGCACCAGCTCTTCTCGCTCGAATGCTGGGGCGGCGCGACCTTCGACGTCGCGATGCGCTTCCTGAAGGAAGACCCCTGGGAGCGCCTGGCGGCGCTGCGCACGCGCGTGCCCAACGTGTTGTTCCAGATGCTGCTGCGCGGCTCCAACGCGGTGGGCTACACGAACTACGCCGACAACGTCGTGCAGCAGTTCGTGCGCACCGCGGCCAAGGAAGGCATCGACCTGTTCCGCGTCTTCGACTCGCTGAACTGGGTGGAGAACATGCGGGTCGCGATCGACGCCGTGCTCGACACCGGCGCGCTCTGCGAAGGTGCGATCTGCGTCACCGGCGACCCCTTCGACCCGGCACGCGCCAAGTACGACCTGGGCTATTACGTGAAGACCGCGCGTGCGCTGCAGCAGGCCGGCGTGCACGTGCTGGGCATCAAGGACATGGCCGGCATCTGCCGGCCGCGCGCCGCCGCGGCGCTGGTCAAGGCACTGAAGGAGGAGACCGGCCTGCCGGTGCACTTCCACACCCACGACACCAGCGGCGCGGCCGCGGCCTCGGTGCTGGCGGCGATCGATGCCGGCTGCGACGCGGTGGACGGCGCGCTCGACGCGATGAGCGGGCTGACCTCGCAGCCCAACCTGTCCTCGATCGCCGCCGCGCTGGCCGGCACCGAACGCGACCCCGGCCTGCCGCCCGACGCGCTGCACGCGGCGTCGATGTACTGGGAGGGCGTGCGCCGCTTCTATTCGCCCTTCGAGTCGGAGATCCGCTCCGGCACCGCCGACGTCTACCGCCACGAGATGCCCGGCGGCCAGTACACCAACCTGCGCGAGCAGGCGCGTGCGCTGGGCCTGGCGCACCGCTGGACCGAGGTCTCGCGCGCCTATGCCGACGTCAACCGGCTGTTCGGCGACATCGTCAAGGTGACGCCGACCTCCAAGGTCGTCGGCGACATGGCGCTGATGATGGTCGCGCAGGACCTGACGCCGGCCGACGTCGCCGACCCGGCGCGCGACATCGCCTTCCCCGAGTCGGTGGTGTCGCTGTTCCGCGGCGAGCTCGGGTTCCCGCCCGACGGTTTCCCCGAGGCGCTGTCGCGCAAGGTGCTGAAGCTGGCGCCCGAGGCCGCGCCGCCGGCGCCATACCGCCCGGGTGACCGCATCCCGCCGGTGGACCTGGACGCGGCGCGCGAGAAGGCCGAGCGCGACTGCGGCACCAAGCTCGACGATCGCGGCCTGGCCTCCTGGCTGATGTACCCGAAGGTGGCGCGCGAGTACCACGAGCACCTGCGGCGCTACGGCGACGTCTCGATGCTGCCGACGCCGGTGTTCTTCTACGGCCCGCAGCCGCAGCAGGAGATCGCCGTCGAGATCGACCCCGGCAAGTCGCTGCTGGTGATGCTGCAGAGCGTCGCCCCCGACGGCGACACGGCGCACAAGGTGCAGTTCGAGCTCAACGGCCAGGCGCGCACGGTGCGCGTGCCGCGCGCCGGCGTGCAGGCCGCCGCGGCGCGGCCGATGGCCGAGCCCGGCAACCCCTGGCAGGTGGCGGCACCGATGCCCGGCGCCATCGTCAGCGTCGCCGTCGCGCCGGGCCAGCACGTGGCGCCCGGCGACACGCTGCTGGCGCTGGAGGCGATGAAGATGGAGACCCACGTCGCCGCCGACCGCGAGGCCGTCGTCGAGGCGGTGCACGTCAAGCCCGGCGAGCGGGTGCAGGCCAAGGAACTGCTGATCCTGCTGAAGCCGGCGGGCTGACCCAGCCGCGGCGGCGGCGCCATCCGGATTGGGCCCGATAGGGCCCATCCGTATGTATTCGTTAATCAGCCGTTAATAAATTCGACGCCAAAACCACTCCAACAAGAGGGCCGTCGAATGATCGCAGAGCAACCAACACCGCCTTGTGCTTGCTCCGCGTATCCGGTCTCGATCACCGCGGCGTCGCCGCCGACGGCGGCTGACGGCGGCCCGCCGCCCCGTCGGGACCGCTGCGCCGAACTCGAGCTCGAGCACGGCACGCTGCGGCTGCTGGAGGTCGAGCAGTCGCCGCGGCGCATCCCGCGCGACGCGGCAGCCGGCGGCGGCAGCGTCTCGCTGCTGGTGCAGATCGAGGGCAGCGCCCAGGTCGCCGGCCACCGGCGGCCGCAGCGCATCGGGCCCGGCGAAATCTGCCTGCTGGCACCAGGCCGCGACATCTGGATCGACCGCCAGCGTGCCGTGCGCCAGTTGCTGGTCGACCTGCCCACGACGCCGGCGTCCAGCGCCCCCGCGCTGCAGCGGCTGGACGGCCGCCAGCCCGAGGTGCGCGCCGCCGCCGCGCTGGCGCGCTACGTGTCCGGCCACCACGACCATCTCGCGCCGGCCGAGCGCCATGCGCTGGGCGACGCGCTGCTGCGCATGATCGAGCGCATCGCCGAGGGCGACGCCGGCGCCGCCGCGGGCGCCCCCGGCGAGAACGCCGCGATGCGCCAGCGCCGGCGCGCCGAGGCCTTCATCCTCGAGCGCCTGCACGACCGCCGCCTCGACGTCGCGCACATCGCGGCCCACCTGGGTGTCTCCACCCGCTATCTGCACCGGCTGTTCGACGACGGCCGGCAGGTCATGCAATGGGTGCAGGAGCAGCGGCTGCAGGCCTGCTGGCAGGAACTGCGCTCGCGCCGCGGCCGTCCGGTCGCCGAGGTCGCCTGGGCCTGGGGCTTCACCAGCCCGGCGCACTTCAGCCGCACCTTCAAGCGCCGCTTCGGAGTGCCGCCCAGCGCGGTCTAGGAGTCGGCGCGGCCAAAGCCGCGCCCACTCCCAGCCTGCGGTTTCACGCACGGCTCCCCCGAGCCCCCTCCACGAGGGTGCTCCCGCTCGTCGGACGCCCCCCTCCAGCCTCCTGTATGGACCGGGGAGATGGGTAACACCCGTGCGAGGACATGGGTGACAGAGAGGACGGGGTCAGCCCACCCCGTCCAGCTCGATGGCATCGAGCTTGTGATGGCAGAAGTAGACGTCGAAGGAGCCATCGCGATCAAGGCGAGGCCGCAAGGCGACGTGCTGCCCGATCAACGCCTTGCCCACTCGCAGCTTGATGCCGCGGATACTGATGCGCCCGCCGTCGTCGACACGCCGGACGATGTCTTCGGGGCCGTACTCGACGTCAGGCAGCTTACTGGGCATCGAGCGCATGCTGGCGCTGTAGCGGCTGGCCGGCGTTTGCATACCCAGAGCTTCATGCGGGCGCTCGAAGTTGTAGACGTGACGCCAGGAGTTGAAGTGCCGCTGGACATCGGTCAGGTCGCGAAACTTGCGACCCAGCAGCACTTCGGCGGCCAGCGTGCGGTGGAAGCGTTCGTCCTTGCCGTTGGTCTGCGGATGGGCA
>NZ_JAALCQ010000008.1:0-254314 GCF_011065555.1 Rubrivivax sp. JA1026 | reverse complement strand
GATGTCCGCGGTCCATACAGCCTCCCTCCGAGAGGGAGGCTCCGGTCAGTCCGACGAGCGGTTCTGCGCCTCTCGGGCCTCGCCGAGCACCGACATGCACCACCAGTTCAGCGCCATCGCCAGTGCGGGATCGGTTCTGCCGCGCTGACCCATGGCCCAAGCGCCGCCGGGGCGGGGAAAGTCCCGCCCCCATCGCTTCAGTTGCAGTCAAGACGCGGTTCAGCCGCGGACAAGCCAGCCGCCTGGGGATCCCTATCTTCTCCCGCAGGCAGCACGAAGAACGGGGGAGACATGGACGCCAAGGGTTCGAGCCGAGGGGGATGGCGCTCACGCGCAGCGTGGATGTTCGCCAGCCTGCTGTTCTGCCTCGCGCCGGGCACACCCGCCCTGGCGCAGTCGCAGACCGCGCCGCTGGCCGCCGCCGTGGCCAGCGCGCCCGCGGTGTTCAGGCCCGAGGCCACGCCGATCGGCGAGAAGGCCTGCCTGGGCTGCCACAGCCAGGAGAACCTGCACTACAGCGACACGCTGCACGCCAAGGCCTTCCGCAGCAACCCGCGCAACGAACGCGAGCGCCTGGTCTGCGAGGCCTGCCACGGCCCGGGCTCGCTGCACGCCAAGGACACCCAGAACAAGGATCTGATCATCGGCTTCACCAAGGGCTGGGACACGCCGGTGGCCAGGCAGAACGAGTCCTGCCTGGGCTGCCACAAGGGCGGCAACCGGCTGCACTGGCCGGGCTCGGTGCACGCCGGCAACCAGCTGGGCTGCGCCGACTGCCACAACCCGATGCAGAAGGTCTCGACCAACAGCCTGCTGGCGCGCAACACGATCAACGAGGTCTGCTCGCGCTGCCACCAGCAGCAGCGTGCCGAGTTCAACAAGCGCTCGCACATGCCGCTGCCCGAGGGCAAGGTGAGCTGCGTCGACTGCCACAACCCGCACGGCAGCACGACCCGCCCGCTGCTCAAGGCCGACAGCACCAACAACGTCTGCTTCAGCTGCCACGCCGAGAAGCGCGGGCCGATGCTCTGGGAGCACGCGCCGGTGCGCGAGAGCTGCACCAACTGCCACAGCCCGCACGGCAGCAACCACGACAAGCTGCTCGTCGCGTCACGGCCTCAGCTGTGCCAGCAGTGCCACAGCCCGTCGGTCGGTCACCCGAACAACTTCTTCCGCGCCAACCAGACCGCCGGTGCCGGCCAGCTGCCCGGCGGCGCCACCAGCCAGCGCATGGTCGGCCGCAGCTGCCAGAACTGCCATGTGCAGATCCACGGCAGCAACCACCCCGCCGGCGCGCGCTTCCAGCGCTGAGCCCTTCATCACCAGGAGTCCGTCCCATGCGTCACACGACCTTGCGCGACCGCCGCGGCCAACGCCGCCTTCTGGGCCTGCTGATCGGCAGCGCGCTCGCGCAGATGGCCGCGGCACCCGCGCGCGCCGATTCCGGCGTCGGCACCGACACCAGCACCGGCAACCTGCTGATGCCCGGCGCCGGGCTGCGTGTCCCGGCACTCGACCCCGACGGCATGGGCGACGGCGGCGTCAAGCGCAACCCGACCGGCCTGCTCAACGCCCAGCCGGCGCTGGTCGCCGAGCCCGCCGACGGCGAAGGCTGGCGCTGGCGCGGCCAGGTCGAGGGCGGCGGGCTGAAGGTCGACGGCGACGCCGGCGACGCCAAGTACCGCGAGTACAAGGACTTCGGCTCCGGGCTGGTGCTCGGCGGCCTGCGCCTGGAAGGCGAGAGCGCCGACGGACGCCACTACCTCGACCTGAGCGCCGCCTCGCTCGGCCGCGACGACGGCTTCGCCGCGCTGACCGCCGGCCGCTACAACGGCTGGCGGCTCAAGCTGTTCTACAACGAGACGCCGCACGTCTTCACCTCCGGCTACCGCAGCCTCTGGGACGGCATCGGCAGCGACCGCCTGACGCTGTCGCGCCTGCCTGCCGGCCCCACGGCCCCGGCAACCGCGGCCAGCACCGACATCGCGATCGGCGAGGACGCGCTGGCCGCACCGCTGCGCACGCTGTCGCTGCTGCGCCAGAAGGGCGGCATGCGGCTGGACCTGCCTCTGGACGAGTCGCTGAAGCTGTTCGCCAGCTTCAGCAGCGAAAAACGCGAGGGCGCGCGCCCCTTCGGCATGGTGATGGGCGGCGGCGGCGGCACCGGCGGCCTGGAGACCGCCGAGCCGATCGACTACGACACCCACGAGGTCTACGCCGGGCTGCAGTGGAACAACGAACGCACCAGCGCCAACGTGCTGCTGTCGGCCTCGCTGTTCCGCAACAACCTCGACACGCTGACCGTCGAGAACCCGCTGTTCGTCGCGCCGGTCAACGGCATCGCCAGCTTCCCGCGCGCGGTCTTCGACCTGCCGCCCGACAACGACTTCTACAACCTCAAGGGCGAGGTCGCGCACGCGATTCCCGAGTTCGCCAACACGCGCCTGACGGGCGTGGTGTCGCTGTCGTCGTCGCGCCAGGACGATGCGCTGATCCCGATGACCCAGTACGCCGGCGCGACGGTCAACGGCGTGGCCGGCGGCGCCTGGGACACGCTGGCCTCGCTGCAGCGCGACAGCGCCGAGCGCCGCATCGACTCGCGGCTGTACGACTTCGGCGTCTCGATGCAGCCGCTGGCCGAGCTCGAACTGAAGGGCAAGCTGCGCCGCTACGAGACGATCGACAAGTCGCCGCAGTACTGGGCGTGCAATCCGCTGACCGGCCAGTGGGGGCGCCTGATCAACGACGGCAGCGGCGCGGTGTTCGCGATCCCCAACGCCACCGCCGGCCAGAACCCGGCCGGCACGCCGGCCACCGCCTACAACACGCTGCTGTGCGACCTGGAGGCGATCAAGGCGCTGGAGCTGGTGCCCAGCGCCGGCAACGTCAACATCGGCGCGCCGCAGTACGGCCTGAAGCAGGACAACGCCAGCCTGTCCGGCGACTGGCGGCTGGGCCGCTCGCGCAACCTGAACCTGATGCTCGAGCGCGAGACCGTGCAGCGCGAGAACCGCGAGCGCAAGCGCACCTGGGAGGACCGGCTGAAGGCCGGCTGGGTCGACCGCGCGATGGCCGGCGGCACGCTGCGCGCGTCGGCGGAGTTCGCCCGCCGCCGCGGCAGCACCTACAACGCCGACCCGTACGAGGCGTTCTACAGCTCCTCGCTGGGCCCGCTGCCCAGCGTCAACGGCATCAACGTCGCGAGCTGGATCCACACCAGCGACCTGATGCGCAAGTTCGACCTCGCCGACCGCGACACCGCGACGCTGAACCTGCGCTTCAACCGCGCGCTGAGCGACACGATGGACGTCTCGGTGGCGGCGCTGGCGCGCACGCAGCGCTACCCGGGCTCGTCCTACGGCCGCGGCGGCACGCAGCAGCTGCACTCGCTCAACGGCGACTGGAACTGGCAGCCGACGCCGGTGACCTGGGTCTCGGCGACGGTCGGCCTGCAGCGCAGCCAGATGTCGCAGGCCGGCCTGCAGACCAACGCCTGCGTGCTCGGCAGCACCTATTACTTCTACAGCGACGGCTCGATCAGCACGACCGCGACGCCGACGCCGGCACAGCTGGCCGCCGGCATCACCGTCGTCGGCAACAGCGGTGTCGTCACCGGCGCGAACTTCGAGGAGCTGTGCGGCAGCGCCTCGGACTTCAGCCCGCTGTACCCGAACAGCCGCCGCTGGACCGTGGAGCAGGACGACCACACGCGCTCGGCCGGCCTCGGCCTGCGCCAGGAGTTCGGCCGCTGGCGCTTCGAGGCCCACTACGGCTATGTCAGCGGCCGCACCAGCACCGCCTACACCTACAACGCCGCGGCGCTGGGCCTGGTGACCAGCGGCGCGCCGACCGAGGCCCAGCTCGCCGCGCTGGCGCTCATCGGCTCGGGGCTGCCCGACCTGCGCTACCGCCAGCACGCGGTGGACCTGAACCTCGTCGTGACGCACACGCCCAAGGTCTACAGCCGCTGGCTGCTGCGCCACGAGATCACCCGCATAGCCGACTGGCACTACGACGGCGTCGCCGAGAACCCGACACCGTCGAACAACCAGCAGACCTACCTCGACACCGGCCCGCAGAGCTACCGCGCGACGATGTTCGGCGTCATGCTGGGGGTGATGTTCTGATGGCGTCGGTGCGCAGTTCCTGGCGGCGCCTGCTGGCCGTCGCGGCGGCCGTCGTCGTGCCGGGCACCGGCCTGGCCGACGGCGCGCCCCCCAGCGTCGAGACCTTGTGCGCCGCCTGCCACGGGCCGGGCGGCAACAGCGTCGTGCCGTTCTTCCCGCGCCTGGCGGGGCAGCAGGCGATCTACCTCGAGAAGCAGCTGCGCGACTTCCTCGCCGGCAAACGCAAGAACGACGTCATGGCGCCGGTGCTCGAGCACATCCCGGAGGCCGACATCCCGCGCATCGCGGCGTACTACGCGGCGCAGGCGGCGACGCCGAACAAACCCGACAACGAGGCGCTGGTCACGGCCGGCCAGGCGATCTTCAACGACGGCAACACCGGCACCGGCGTGCCGGCCTGCATCGGCTGCCACCAGCCCGGCGGCATGGGCAACGAACGTTTCCCGCGCCTGGCCGGCCAGCACCCGGCCTACGCCGCGGCGCAGCTGAAGGCCTTCAAGACCGGCAGCCGCAGCAACGACAAGGCCAAGGTGATGCGCACGGTGGCCGAACGGCTGAGCGACGACGAGATCGCCGCCGTCGTCGAGTACCTGGCGACGCAGCCATGAACGCGGCCGACACCCGAGGAGAGCGCATGAGGACCCGTCTTGCCGGCCGCCTCGCGGCGCTGGCCTTCGCCTGGGCGAGCCTGGGCAGCCTGACGCCTGCCATCGCCGCGCCGGCCGGCGCCGGTTCGCCCTCCGACCTGGCGAGCGCCGCCACGGCCTGGGACGCCGAACGTGCCGAGCGCCTGAAGGCCCTGGGCCTGCGCGGCGACCCGGCGCGCGGCGTCGTCGCCTACGAGGTCTGCCAGGGCTGCCACCTGCCGAGCGCGCTCGGCCGCACCGACGGCAGCTACCCGCGGCTGGCCGGCCAGCACGCCACGGTGCTGGTCAAGCAGATGCTCGACATCCGGGCCGGGCGCCGCTTCAGCCCGAAGATGCGCCCGTTCATCGACGAGGCGATGGTCAGCACGCAGGACATCGTCGACATCGCCTCGTACCTGTCGGCCCTGCCCTCGCCGCCGAACAACGGCCGCGGCGCCGGCACCGAGCTGGCCCAGGGCCGCCGGATCTACGAGCGGGAGTGCGCCAGCTGCCACGGTGTCGGCGGCGGCGGCGAGGCGGGCCGGTTCTACCCGCGGCTCAACGGCCAGCACTACGAGTACCTGCTGCGCGAGCTGGTCTACATCCGCGACGGCGTGCGCGGCAACGCCGACCCGCGCATGGTCGAGGCCATCCGGACCTTCTCGTTCAGCGATCTGGCCGCCGTCGCCGACTACGTCTCGCGCCTGCCGAGCGCCCCCTGAGCAAACGTCGCCGCGGCCGCCCTGCGCTCGCGGGGCTGGACGCGCGGGCGGCGTTGCGCAGAATGGCCGGCGAGGCTGGCTGCCGCCGGCCGTGCGAGAGGTGTCGGCCATGCCCGCGACGAAATACGTCTACCTGTTCGGCTCCCGGTGCACCGAAGGCGCCGCCGGAATGAAGAACCTGCTCGGCGGCAAGGGTGCCAACCTCGCCGAGATGTGCCGCCTGGGCATCCCGGTGCCGCCGGGGCTGACGATCAGCACCGAAGCCTGCACCGCCTACACCACGCTCGGCCGCGACCGGGTGCTGGAGATGATCCGTGCCGAGGTGCTGGCCGGCATCGCCGCGATCGAGGCCGAGATGGGCAAACGTTTCGGCGACGCCGCCGACCCGCTGCTGCTGTCGGTGCGCTCCGGCGCCCGGGCGTCGATGCCCGGCATGATGGACACCATCCTCAACCTCGGCCTGAACGACGAGGCCGTCGAGGGCCTGGCGCGCAAGGCCGGCAACGAACGTTTCGCCTGGGACTCCTACCGCCGCTTCGTGCAGATGTACGGCGACGTCGTCATGGGCCTGAAGCCCGTGTCCAAGGAAGAGCACGACCCGTTCGAGGTCGTCATCGACATGGTCAAGGAGGCCAAGGGCGTGCAGCTCGACACCGAGCTCGACGCCGCCGACCTGAAGGAGCTGGTGGCGCGCTTCAAGGCGCTGATCCGCGCGCGCATCGGCCGCGAGTTCCCGACCGATCCCTGGGAACAGCTGTGGGGCGCGATCGTCGCCGTCTTCGACAGCTGGAACAACGACCGCGCACGCGTCTACCGCGAGTTGAACGACATCCCCGAATCCTGGGGCACGGCGGTGAACGTGCAGGCCATGGTCTTCGGCAACCTCGGCGACCACAGCGCCACCGGCGTCGCCTTCACGCGCGACGCCGGCACTGGCGAGGACCTGTTCAACGGCGAGTTCCTCGTCAACGCGCAGGGCGAGGACGTCGTCGCCGGCATCCGCACGCCGCAGCAGGTGTCGCTGATCGGCTCGCGGCGCTGGGCCGAGCTGGCCCTCGTCTCCGAGGCCGAACGCGCCGAGAAGTACCCGTCGCTCGAGGAGCTGATGCCCGAGCTGTACCGCCAGCTGATCGAGGCCGAGACGCGCCTGGAGAACCACTTCCGCGACATGCAGGACCTGGAGTTCACGATCCAGGAAGGCCGGCTGTGGATGCTGCAGACGCGCAACGGCAAACGCACCGGCGCGGCGATGGTGCGCATCGCGATGGAGATGCTCGAGCAGGGCATGATCGACGAGAAGACGGCGCTCGAGCGGGTCGTGCCCGACCGCCTGAACGACCTGCTGCACCCGATCTTCGACCCGCGTGCGCTGGCCGCGGCGACCCCGCTGGCGCGCGGCCTGCCGGCCTCGCCGGGCGCGGCCACCGGCCAGATCGTCTTCTTCGCCGACGAAGCCGAGGCCTGGGCCCAGCGCGGCCGCGAGGTGATCCTCGTGCGCCAGGAGACCTCGCCCGAGGACCTGCGCGGCATGAGCGTCGCCAAGGGCATCCTGACGGCGCGCGGCGGCATGACCTCGCACGCCGCGGTCGTCGCACGCGGCATGGGCAAGTGCTGCGTCAGCGGCTGCGGCGCGGTGCACGTCGACCTGAAGGCGCGCACGATGACCATCGACGGCACCGTCTACGCCGAAGGCGAGTGGATCTCGCTGAACGGCTCCACCGGCGAGGTCTACGCCGGGCGCATCGCCACGCGCGACGCCGAGCTGTCGGGCGACTTCGGCAAGCTGATGGCGCTGACCGACAAGTACCGCCGGCTCGAGATCCGCACCAACGCCGACACCCCCGAGGAAGCCGCCATCGCGCGCAGGTTCGGCGCCACCGGCATCGGCCTGTGCCGCACCGAGCACATGTTCTTCGAGGGCGACCGCATCCTCGCGGTGCGCGAGATGATCCTCGCCGACGACGAGGCCGGCCGCCGCAAGGCGCTGGCCAAGCTGCTGCCGATCCAGCGCGGCGACTTCGAGGGCCTGTTCCGCGAGATGGACGGGCTGCCGGTGACGATCCGCCTGCTCGACCCGCCGCTGCACGAGTTCGTGCCGCACGACGACGCCGGCCAGCTGGCGATGGCGCGCGACATGGGCGTGTCGCTGGGCCGCATCAAGCTGCGTGTCGAGGAGCTGCACGAGTTCAACCCGATGCTGGGCCACCGCGGCTGCCGGCTCGGCATCAGCTTCCCCGAGATCACCGAGATGCAGGCGCGCGCGATCTTCGAGGCGGCGCTCAACGCCAAGGCGCGCGGCACCGCGGTGGTGCCCGAGATCATGGTGCCGCTGGTCGGCACGGTGCGCGAGCTCGACCAGCAGGCCGCGGTGATCCGCCGCGTCGCCGAGCAGGTGTTCGCCGAACGCGGCGAGACGCTGCACTGGATGCTGGGCACGATGATCGAGACGCCGCGCGCCGCGCTGATGGCCGACAGCATCGCGCGCAGCGCCGAGTTCTTCTCGTTCGGCACCAACGACCTGACGCAGATGACGATGGGCTTCAGCCGCGACGACGCGGGCAGCTTCCTGCCGCGTTACCTGAAGCTCGGGCTCTACGAGCACGACCCGTTCCGCTCGATCGACCAGAAGGGCGTCGGCCAGCTCGTCGAGATGGCGGTCGCCAAGGGGCGGGCGACGCGGACGGACATCGAGCTCGGCGTCTGCGGCGAACACGGCGGCGACCCGGCCTCGATCGCGTTCTTCCACCGCGCCGGGCTGCGCTACGTGAGCTGCTCGCCGTTCCGCGTGCCGATCGCGCGGCTGGCCGCGGCCCAGGCCGCGATCGCGGCCTGAACCGGGAATGCCGAACAGGCCCCGCCGACAGACTCCCGGCAACCTCACGGGACGGCCAGCGGCCGTTCGTCGAACGGCATGTCGTCCCCCCCGATGCACCGCGCTCCCCTGACCGGCCTGCTCGCGCTTCTGGCGCTGGCCGGCAGCGCCCATGCGGCGGCCGAAGGGCCGGTCTGGACCTACCGCGTGCGCCCCGGCGACACGCTGATCGCGCTGCAGGCGCGGCTGCTCGCGCCGGGCATCGGCTGGCAGGCGCTGCAGCAGCGCAACCAGGTTGCCGAGCCGCGCCGTCTGCCGGTCGGGCGCCCGCTCGAGATCCCCGTGGCCTGGCTGCGCGCGCAGCCGGTGCAGGCCGACGTCCTGTTCGTGCACGGCGAGGTCGAACTGCGCCGCGCCGGCGAGGCGCCGCGGCCGCTGGCCTCCGGTGAACAGGTGGCCGCCGGCGACGAGATCGTCACCGGCGCACGCTCGTCCTCGGCGGTGCTGGGGCTGGACGACGGCTCGCGGCTGCTCGTCGAGCCGGGCAGCCGCCTGCGTGTCGAGGCGCTGGACCGGCGCGGGGCCAGCGCCTACCGCGAATCGCGGCTGAAGCTGGAGAACGGCGGTGCCGAGGCCAGCGTGCCGCCGGCGCCGGCCTCGCCGCCGCGGCCGCGGCTGCAGATCCGCACCCCGGTCGTCAACCTCGCCGTGCGCGGCACCGAGTTCCGCGCCCGCAGCGACGCACACGGCACGCGGCTGGAGGTGCTGCGCGGCCGGGTCGCGGCCGGCGCCCGGCCGGTGGCCGCCGGCCGGGGCCTCGTCGCCACCGCCGACGGCGTGCAGCGCGCCCGGCCGCTGCCCACGGCGCCGGTGCTGGCGCTGCCGGCCGGCCCGGTGACGCGGCTGCCGCTGGCGTTCGCCTGGCCGCCGCTGGCCGGCGCCACCGCGTACCGAGCCCAGGTGCTGGACGCCGACGCCGACAGCCGGCTGCGGCTGGACGGCCGTTTCGACGAGGCCGCCGCCGAGTGGCCCGACGACCTGCCCGACGGCCGCTACGAGCTGCGTGTGCGCGCCATCGGCGCCGACGGGCTCGAAGGCCTGGACGCACGCGCCGGCTTCGAGCTGAAGGCGCGCCCCGAGCCGCCGATGCCGATGGCGCCTGCGCCCGCCGCCCGCGTCGACGCCGGCCGCGTGGCCTTCGCCTGGACACGCCACCCTCAGGCCGCGCAGTACCGCCTGCAGGTCGACACCGTGGCCTCGTTCGAGTCGCCGCAGGTCGAGCGCGAGCTGGTGGACACGGCGACGAGCGTCGATCTGGCGCCGGGCCGCTATTTCTGGCGCCTGCGCAGCGTGCGCCCGGGCGGCGACGCCGGGCCCTGGGGCGAAGCGCTGGCGCTGGAGGTCGTCGAGCCGCCTCCCGCGCCACCGGCCGTGCCGCCGCAGGCCGAGGCCCGGCACGACCGCGTGACGCTGGCCTGGCCGGCGTCGCCGCGGCCCGGGGTGCACTACGAGATCCAGGTCGCGCGCGACGCCGGCTTCGCCGCCCCGGTGCTCGAAGGCAGCTCGGACCGCGCCGCCTGGAGTTTCGAGCCGCCGGGCGCGGGCCTCTACCACGTGCGTGTGCGTGGTGTCGGCAGCGACGGCCGCCCCGGCGCCTGGGGCACGGCGCAGCAGTTCGAGGTGCCGGCCGCCTGGCACTGGTGGTGGCTGTTGCCGGCGCTGCTGTGGCTGCTCTGAGCCCCGGCCGGCGACGCTGGATCGTTCCCGCGGCAGGCCTGGTCGCCGCCGTCGTAGTCGGCGTCTCGCCGCTGCAGTCCTGGTGGTCGCAGCCGCTGCAGGACTGGGCGCAGCGCACCGCAGCGCCAACCCGGGCGCCCGCCGGGGTGCTGATCGTCGATGCCGACGACCGTTCGATCGAGGCCCTGCGCGGCACCGGCGCCTGGCCCTACACGCGCGACACCCACGCGCTGCTGATCGACGGCCTGCGCCGCCACGGCGCCCGGGCCGTCGTGCTGCAGCTGCTGCTGGCCGAGCGCCGTGACACCGTCGACGGGCGCCCGGTGGCCGGGCCGACGGCGGCCGGCCGCAGCGCCGACGGCCGCACGCTCGACGACCGCAAGCTGGCCGAGGTCGTCGGCCGCCCCGGCGCGCCGGTGGTGCTGGCTGCGGCCGGCGTCGACGCGCTGGCCGGCGCACGTGCCGCCGACGGCGAGCCGGCCGCGCAGCACTGGCGCGAGCTGCTGCTGCCGGCGGCCAGCGTGCGGCCCGACAACCCGGCGGCACTGCGGCTGGGCGTGGTGACGACACCGCTGGACGACGACGGCGTGCTGCGCCACGTGCCGCTGTGGCACGCCGCGGGCAGCCAGCGGCAGCCGTCGATCGCGCTGGCCGCGCTGCTGGCCGCCGGCGGCCATGTCGACGCGCGCTGGCCGGTCGACGAACGGGGGCGGGTGCAGCCGCTGTTCGGCCCCCAGGGCCGGGTCGAACGCATCTCGTACCGCGACGCGTGGACGCTCGCCGCCACCGATGTCGTCGACGGCGACCCGGGGCGTGCGCTGGCCGATGCGGTGCGCGGCCGCGTCGTCTTCGTCGGCAGCAGCGCGCTGCTGGCCGGGCGCACGATGACGGTGGCCGGCCAGGCCGACGCGACCGAGATCGCGGCGCAGACCTTCGCCGCGCTGCGCGACGGCCCGCTGGTGCGCACGGCCGGCGTGCCGCTGCAGGCGGCGACGCTGCTGCTGGCGCTGCTGCCGGCACTCGGCGCCGCGCTGACGGCCGCCGGCACCGGCGTGCTGCTCGCCGGCTCGGCGCTCGCCGCGCTGGGCCTGCTGGGGGCCGGCAGCGCGGCCATGGCGCTGGCGGCGATCAGCCTGCCGCTGGCGGCACCACTGGCGGCCCTGGTCGCGGCGCTGGCGGCGCTGCTCGTGCTGCAGCGCCGCGAGCAGGCCGAGTGCGAGCGCCGGCTGGCGCTGGAGCGCGAGATCGCGGCACGCTCCAGCGCCACCAAGTCGGCCTTCCTGGCGACCGTCAGCCACGAGATCCGCACACCGCTGAACGCCGTGCTCGGTGTCGCCGACCTGATGACGGCGACACCGCTGTCGGACGAGCAGCGCCGCCACGTCGACGTGTTCCGCCATGCCGGGCAGACGCTGGCCGCGCTGATCGACGACCTGCTGGACCTCGGCAAGATCGAGGCCGGCCGGCTGGAGCTGGTGGTCGAGCCGTTCGTGCTGCGTGCGTCGCTGGACTCGGTCGCGGCGCTGCTTCAGCCCCGTGCCGCGGCGAAGGGCTTGCGTTTCGTGCTCGACGTCGACGAGGACCTGCCGGCCTGGGTGAGCGGCGACCGGCGCCGCGTCGAACAGGCGCTGACCAACCTGCTCGGCAACGCGATCAAGTTCACGGCACGCGGCGAGGTGTCGCTGCAGGCGGCACGCTCGGCCGCCGGCGGCGTGCGCTTCACGGTGCGCGACACCGGCATCGGCATCGCGCCGGCGCAGCAGGCACTGGTCTTCGAGCCTTTCGTGCAGGCCGACGACCGCATCACGCGCGACTACGGCGGCACCGGCCTCGGGCTGGCGATCACGCGGGCGACGGCCCAGCAGATGGGCGGCGACCTGCGGCTCGAGAGCCGGCCGGGCGTCGGCTCGACCTTCACGCTGGAGCTGCCGCTGGCCGCGCACACCCCCGCGTCTGCGGCGCACACTCCCCCGGGGCCCGGTGCGGCGACGCCGGTGCTGCCGCCGCCGGAGGCCTGGCTGGACGGCGTGCTGCTGGCCGAGGACAACGAGCTCAACGTCTACATCGTCAGCGCGATGCTCTCCGGCCACGTCGGCCGGCTCGACGTCGCCGCCGACGGCCAGCAGGCGCTGCAGCGCCTGGAGTCCGGGCGCTACGACCTCGTCTTCATGGACATGCAGATGCCCGGCCTGGACGGCCTGGCGGCGACGCGTGAATGGCGCCGCCGCGAAGCCGAGCGCGGGCTGGTGCGCACGCCGATCGTCGCGCTGACGGCCAACGCCTACGACGAGGACGTGCGCGACAGCCGCGAGGCCGGCTGCGACGCCCACCTCGCCAAGCCGGTGTCGCGTGCCGCGCTACTCGAGGCGATGCAGCGCTGGGGCACGGCACCACGGGGCTGAAGCCGGCCGTCGAGCGCCGGCGACGTAAAGGTGCATTTGCCAAATTGCTTTGACGCTTGATGCGCGTTAACATGCTCGCGTCATACACCTTACGCCCGACCATGAGCTTCCCCAGCCCCTCCGTCCTGGACCTGCGCGGTGTCGCGCCGGCCGAACGCCACGCCCTCGTCTTCGGCCGCCTGGCCGAGCTGGCCGCCGGCGACGGCCTGCTGCTGGTCAACGACCACGACCCGGTGCCGCTGCAGCGCCAGCTGCACGAGCGCTGGCCGGGCCTGTTCAGCGTCGCCTACCTGGAAGACGGCCCCGCGGCCTGGCAGCTCGAGATCCGCAAGGCCGTGCCGGCCGAAGCCGCCGGCTCGTGCTGCTCGGGCGGCCGCTGCTGCGGCTGAGCCGGCGATGACCTGGGTCGTCACCGAAGCCTGCCTGTGCGGCCGGCCAACGGACTGCGTCGGCGTCGGCCGGAAGCCGGGGCCGCGGTGAAGCACGAACGCGCCGGCGTGATCCCGATCCGCCCCGTCGCCGCTGCCGCCGGGGCGCCGGAAGTCGTGTCGCTGGTCCAGAAGCGCCAGCCGATCCATGCCCGCGCCGTCAGCGGCCGCTACGCCACCTGGCGCTGGGTCTTCGTCTGGCTGACGCAGCTCTTCTTCTACGGCCTGCCGTGGCTGGAGATAGCCGGCCGCCAGGCGGTGCTGTTCGACATCGACGCGCAGCGCTTCTACCTCTTCGACCTGGTCCTCGTGCCGCAGGACCTGATCTATCTGGCGGCGCTGCTGGTGCTGTCGGCGCTGGCGCTGTTCTTCTTCACCGCGGTCGCCGGCCGGCTGTGGTGCGGCTACGCCTGCCCGCAGACGGTCTACACCTCGATCTTCATGTGGATCGAGCGCCAGTTCGAAGGCGACCGCCTGGCGCGTTTGCGCCTGGACCGCGCACCGTGGAGCGCCGGCAAGCTCGCGCGCCGCAGCGGCAAGATCGCCGCGTGGACCGTGTTCAGCCTCGTCACCGGCCTGACCTTCGTCGGCTGGTTCACGCCGATCCGCGAACTGGTGCCGGCGACGCTGCAGGGCGACATCGGCGGCTGGAGCGCCTTCTGGGCGCTGTTCTACGGCGCCTTCACCTACGGCAACGCCGGCCTGCTGCGCGAGCAGATGTGCAAGTACATCTGCCCCTACGCACGTTTCCAGAGCGCGATGATCGACCGCGACTCGCTGGTCATCGCCTACGACAGCGGCCGCGGCGAGCCGCGTGGCGCACGCTCGAAGAAAGCCGACGCCGGCGCGCTGGGCCTGGGCTCCTGCGTCGACTGCACGCTGTGCGTGCAGGTCTGCCCGACCGGCATCGACATCCGCCACGGCCTGCAGAACGAGTGCATCGGCTGCGCCGCCTGCATCGACGCCTGCGACGGCGTGATGGACAAGATGGGCTACGCACGCGGCCTGATCCGCTACTCGACCGAGAACGCGGTGGCCGGCGGCTGGAGCCGGCGCGAGACGCTGCGCCGCGTGCTGCGCCCGCGGGTGCTGATCTACGGCGCGCTGCTCGCGGCGCTGACGCTGGCCTTCGCCGCCAGCCTGGCGCTGCGCAGCCCGTTCCAGTTCGACGTGCTGAAGGACCGCAGCACGCTGGCGCGCCTGGTCGACGACGGTGCGATCGAGAACGTCTACCGGCTGCAGGTGACGAACCGCAGCGAACAGCCGCAGAAGCTCGCCGTCACGGCCGAAGGCCCGGCCGGGCTGGTGGTCGACGCCCCGCCGATCACGGTCGACGCCGCCGGCGCCGCCCAGGTCGTCGTGCGCCTGCGCCTGCCGGCCGAGACCGCAGCGCCGCTGGCCGGGCAGTCGGTGCCGGTGGCCTTCGTGCTGAGCGCGGCCGCGCAAGACGGCCAGCCGGCGCTGTCGCGGCGCGAGAAGTCGACCTTCCTCGTGCCGCGCTGAAGCCTTCAGGCCAGCGCGCGGCCGATCAGGATGCGCTGCACGTCGCTCGTGCCTTCGTAGATCTGGCAGACGCGCACGTCGCGGTAGAGGCGCTCGACCGGGAAGTCGTTGACGTAGCCGTAGCCGCCGAAGGTCTGGATCGCGGTGCTGCAGACACGCTCGGCCATCTCGCTGGCGAAGAGCTTGGCCATCGCCGCTTCCTTCAGGCAGGGCTGGCCGGCGTCCTTCAGTGCCGCCGCATGGTGCACCAGCTGGCGCGCGGCCTCGATCTGCGTCGCCGCGTCGGCGAGGCGGAACTGCACCGCCTGGTGCTCGAAGATCGGCTTGCCGAAGGCGACGCGCTCCTTGGCATACGCGGTGGCTGCCTCGAACGCCGCACGCGCCATGCCGACACACTGCGAGGCGATGCCGATGCGCCCGCCTTCCAGCCCCGACAGCGCGACCTTCAGGCCCTCGCCTTCGGCGCCGATGCGGTGGGCCGCCGGCACGCGGCAGCCTTCAAAGACGATCTGCGCCGTGTCGCTGGCGTGCTGGCCCATCTTGTCCTCGAGCCGGGCGACGACGTAACCCGGCGTCGAGGTCGGCACCAGGAAGGCGCTGAAGCCCTTCTTGCCGGCGTCCTTGTCGGTGACGGCGATGACGATCGCGACGTCGCCGTTCTTGCCGCTGGTGATGAACTGCTTGACGCCGTCGATGACGTAGTCGTCGCCGTCGCGGCGCGCCGTGGTCTTCAGGCCCGAGGCCTCGGAGCCGACTTGCGGCTCGGTCAGGCAGAAGGCGCCGAGCATCGCCCCGCGCGCCAGCGGGCGCAGCCATTGCTGCTTCTGCGCTTCGTCACCCCAGGCCATCAGGATGCTGCAGACGGGGCAGTTGTTGACGCTGACGATGGTGCTGGTGGCGCCGCAGCCAGCGGCGATCTCCTCGAGGATCAGCGACAGCGCCAGGTAGTCCAGCCCGGCGCCGTCGTACTCCGTGGGCACGGCAACGCCGTAGCAGCCGAGTTCGGCCAGCCCGGCCAGCGCCTCGCGCGGGAAGGTGTGGGCGCGGTCCCACTCGGCCGCGTGCGGCGCGATGCGGTCCTGCACGTAGGCGCGCACCGCGTCCTGCACCGCGCGGTGGTCGTCGTCGAGGATCATCGGGTCTCCGGTCTGGTGTCGAACGGCCAGACTAGCCCAGGCCTGAGGTGCGCGGCATCCGGATTCAGCCCAGCAGCGCGGCCAGCCGGCGCGTGTTCTCGGCGCAGACGGCGCGGAACCCGGCGCTGATGCGCTCGTCGGCCGCGGCGCGCTGCCAGAAGTCCAGCGCCACCGGTGCCGCCGCCTGCCAGGCCGCAGCGTCCTGCGGCAGCGGCAGTTCGGGCCGGTACTCGCGCGGCGGCAGTTCGACACCACGCGCCGGTGCGTAGAGCATCGGCAGCATGTCGTAGACCGGCGCGATGGCCAGCGGCGCGCCACCGCCCGGCCCGAGCCGGAACGACAGGTTGCCGTCGTGCATGTCGGTGTTGGCGAGCAGCCGGCCGAACTGCCACAGCCGCGCCAGCGCCTCGGCCCCCTGCGCGGCCAGCCAGCCGCGCGCCGCCAGCGCCCGCCCGGCCTCGGCCCAGGAGCGCCCGGCGAGACCGAAACACTCGCCGTTGATCGCCCCCCAGGACACCAGCCCCGAGCGACCGAGCGCGCCGTGGCGGTCGAACCGTTCGACTTCCAGGAAGGTCCGCCCGCCGGCCTGCACGATGCGCGAGACGGCCGCCGGCAGGCCCAGCGCCGCCAGCACCTCGCCGGCGAGGTGTTCGCAGACCAGCAGGTCGGACCAGCGCCGTGTGCCGGGCGAATCGTCCGAGCCGCTGAACTTGACGAGCACGGCTTGCGGCCGGCCGTCGGCGCCGTTGCGCCAAGCCGTGAACTTGGGGAACTCGCCGCCGGCCGAGGAACCCGGCAGGCCGGCGGCCATCGCGGCGTCGGCCAGCGCGGGATAGGCCTGCGCCAGTTCCGCCTCGCGCAGCGGCGCCTCGGCCTCGCCGGCACGCGCCGCGCGCACACGCTGCAGCCAGCGCCGACAGGCCGTTTCGCCGACGATGAGGTCGCCCGGCGCGTCCTCGCCCAGCAGCGACAGCGCGTGCAGCGTGTCGTCATCGCTCCAGGCCGCCGGATCCTCGGCGACCTGCAGCGTCGCCGCGTGGTGGCGCGCGAACGCGCGGCCGAGAAAACCTTGCGGCCGCAAGTCCTGCAGCGGGTACGGCAGGCCGTCGAACCAGCCGTCGCGCGCGGCCTCGTCCAGCGGCCAGCCCAGCGGCTGCAGCATCTCCAGCGCCGAGCCGTCGGGCGCCGTCAGGTGCAGCCAGGCGATCTGCCGTGGCGTGCCCTCGGCGTCGACACGGTAGACCGGCAGCGGCGCGGCCTGCCCGCGCAGCGCCCGGCGCGCGGCGTACTGGGTGCGGCGCGCGGCACCGCGCACGACGAGCTCGTCGCCGGCGGCGCGCACGGCCCGCATCAGCGTCGCGCGGCTGATGCCCAGCTGTTCGGCGAGCGCGCCGGCCGCTTGCCGGCCGCGGCGCCGCAGGAAGTCGACGAGCGGGAGCACGATGAAACGATCCTCGTCGCCATCTTGTCTTTTGGCGACAAGGGATTAGATCATTTCATGGGCCCCGCGTGAAACGATTCATGAAACGATCAGCCGATCAGGTAATAGGCCGCCGTCGAGCCGCGCCGCGCCTTGGCCTTGGCGAGTTCGTCGCGCGCGATGACGCGGCAGTGCACCTCGTCGGGGCCGTCGAAGAAACGCATCGCACGCCCCCAGCTGAACATCTGCGCCAGCGGCGTGTCGGGTGTCAGGCCCATCGCGCCGAAGACCTGGATCGCGCGGTCGAGCACACGCTGGTGCAGCTGCGCGGCGACGAGCTTGATCGCCGAGACGTCGATGCGCGCCGCCTGGTTGCCGGCGCGGTCCATCTTGGCCGCGGCGCGCAGCACCAGCAGCCGCGCCTGGTCGACCTCGACCCGCGACAGCGCGATCCAGTCCTGGATGTTGGCGAAGTCGGCCAGGTGGCGGCCGAAGGCGCGGCGCTCCAGCGCGCGCTCGCACATCATCTCGATCGCCAGCTCGCACTGGCCGATCGTGCGCATGCAGTGGTGCACCCGCCCCGGGCCCAGGCGCGCCTGGGCGAGCGCGAAGCCGCTGCCCTCTTCGCCCAGCAGGTTGGCCGCCGGCACGCGCACGTCGCGGTAGACGATCTCGCAATGGCCGTCGGGCGCGACGTGCGACAGCACGGCGACGTTGCGCACCACCTGCACCCCGGGCGTGTCCAGCGGCACGAGGATCATCGAGTGGCGGCGGTGGCGGTCGGCGTCGGGGCGCTCGTCGGTGACGCCCATCACGACGGCGACCTTGCAGTTCGGGTGCGCGGCGCCGGTGGAGAACCACTTGCGGCCGTTGACGACGTAGTGCTCGCCGTCGCGGCGGATCGTGGTCTCGATGTTGGTCGCGTCGGAGCTCGCGACGTCGGGCTCGGTCATCGAGAAACACGAGCGGATCTCGCCGGCCAGCAGCGGTTTCAGCCAGCGCTCGTGCTGCTCGGGCGTCGCGAACAGGTGCAGCAGCTCCATGTTGCCGGTGTCCGGCGCGTTGCAGTTGAAGACCTCGGAAGCCCAGCCGATGCGGCCCATCAGCTCGGCCAGCGGCGCGTACTCCAGGTTGCTCAGCGCGGTGCCGGGTTCGTCGGCCTTGAGCCCGGGCAGGAACAGGTTCCACAGGCCGAGCTCGCGCGCCCGGGCCTTCAGCGGCTCGACGACCTCCAGCGGGTAGCGGCCTTCGTCGGCGATGCGGTGCCAGTCGCGATTGCGCGGCAGCACCTCCTCGTCGAGGAAGCGGCGCAGCGTGCGCTGCATCTCCAGGTTCTCGGGGCTGTATTCGAAGTCCATCGGGGCTCTCTCTCGGGGGTCAACGCGCCGGCCAGGCGGCCAGCGCGGCGGCGAGCGTCGTCGCCGTCGGGGGTTCGGGGGTTCGTGCCGCGGTGCGCGAGAAACGCGGCGCCGGCGCCGGCTGCATCACGCCGCCCGCCTCCAGCCAGTTGCCGCGCGCGGCGTTGTGCGGGTGATGCGGCGCCTCGTCCCAGTCGAGCACCGGGGCGAAACAGGCGTCGGTGCCTTCGAGCAGCGCGCACCACTCGGCACGTGTGCGGGTGCGGAAGATCGCGGCCAGCTTGTCCTTCAGCTCGGGCCAGCGCCCGGCGTCGAGCTGGGCGTCGAAGGCCGGGTCGTCGATCCCGGCCAGGCGGCGCAGCTCGGCATAGAACTGCGGTTCGATCGCGCCGACGGCGATCGGCTTGCCGTCGGCACAGTCGTAGCATGCGTAGAAGTGCGCGCCACCGTCGAGCATGTTTTCGCCGCGCGGGCGCGACCACAGGCCTTGCGCCTTCCAGCCGACCATGAAGGCCGACAGCAGCGCGGCGCCGTCGCACATCGCGGCGTCGACGACCTGGCCGCGGCCGGAGCTGCGGGCCTCGTGCAGCGCCGCCAGCAGGCCGACGACGAGCAGCATCGCGCCGCCGCCGAAGTCGCCCAGGTAGTTGGCCGGCGGCACCGGCGGCCGGCCGGGCACGCCGATCGCGGCCAGCGCGCCGCTGATCGCGATGTAGTCGATGTCGTGGCCGGCGGCCTGCGCCAGCGGCCCGTCCTGGCCCCAGCCGGTCATGCGGCCGTAGACCAGCGAGGGCCGGCGCGCCAGCACGACGTCCGGCCCCAGACCCAGGCGCTCCATCACGCCGGGGCGGAAACCTTCGATCAGCAGGTCGGCGCGGGCGGCCAGCGCGAGCGCGGCGGCAGCGCCGTCGGGGTCGCGCAGGTCCAGCGCCAGCGCCGCGCGGCTGCGTGTCGTGACGTCGCGCGGGTCGGGCTCGACACCCGGGCGCGTGATGCGCAGCACCTCGGCGCCGAGGTCGGCCAGCACCATCGCGGCGAACGGCGCCGGGCCGAGACCGGCGAACTCGATGACACGCAGGCCGGCGAGCGGGCCGCTCACGACAAACGCTCCACGATGGTGACGTTGGCCAGGCCGCCGCCCTCGCACATCGTCTGCAGCCCCCAGCGCCCGCGGCGGCGGCGCAGCGCGTGCAGCAGCGTCGCCATCAGCCGTGTGCCCGAGGCGCCCAGCGGGTGGCCGAGCGCGATCGCGCCGCCGTGCACGTTGAGCCGCTCCGGGTCGGCGCCGGTGGCCTGCAGCCAGGCCAGCGGCACCGAGGCGAAAGCCTCGTTGACCTCGAAGCAGTCGATGTCGTCCAGCGCCAGCCCGGCCTTCTTCAGCGCCACCGCGGTGGCCGGGATCGGCGCCTCCAGCATGATCACCGGGTCGTGGCCGATGACCGTCATCGTCTGGATGCGCGCCAGCGGCGCCAGGCCCAGCGCGCGCAGGCCGCGTTCGTTGACGACCAGCACGCCGCTGGCGCCGTCGGCGATCTGGCTGGCGTTGGCGGCGGTGATGCTGCCGCCTTCGCGCAGCAGGCGCACGCCGGAGATGCTCTCGGCGCTGGCGTCGGCGCGGATGCCTTCGTCGGCGGCCAAGGGCTCGGCCTCGCCGCTGCCGTCGGCGCGGCGCACGGCCAGCGGCAGGATCTCGGCGGCAAAAGCGCCGTCGCGCGTGGCGGCCGCGGCGCGCTGGTGGCTCTGCAGCGCCCAGGCGTCCAGCGCCGGTTTCGCCAGGCCGTACTTCGTGGCCAGCATCTCGGCGCCGGTGAACTGGCTGAACTCGGCACCCGGGTAACGCGCGGCGATCGCCGGGCTGACGTAGTGGCCGTAGCCGGCCTGGCGCGGCAGTTCCATCGGCAGGCCCATCGGCACACGCGACATGCTCTCGACGCCGCCGGCGATGACGCAGTCCATCGCGCCCGACATCACCGCCTGCGCCGCGAAATGCAGCGCCTGCTGCGACGAGCCGCACTGGCGGTCGACCGTCGTGCCCGGCACCGACTCGGGCAGCGACGAGGCCAGCACCGCGTTGCGCGCGACGTTGGCCGCCTGCTCGCCGACCTGGCCGACGCAGCCCAGGATGACGTCGTCGACCGCCGCCGGGTCGACGCCGGAGCGCGCGACCAGCGCGTCGATGACCTGCGCCGCCAGGTCGGCCGGATGCCAGCCGCTCAAACGGCCGTTGCGCCGCCCGCACGGGGTGCGCAGCGCGGCGACGATGAAGGCTTCGGCCATGGCGGGCTCCTCGGATGGTCTGCGGGCCATTCTGCGGCGCCGGCCGCCCGCGCGCCGTCACCATGGCGACGCTGGCCCGGCACGGTGCCGAGGCGGACAATGGCCGCATGCGCCCTGCCCCGCTCCCACGCCGCATCGCCGCGCTGGTGCTGCTGTTCGCCGCGGCCGCGGCGCAGGCCTCGCCGTGGTTCGACGCCGGCGCCCGCCCCGGCCCGCGGGCACACGAGGCCGTCGCGCTGCTGGCCGCCGCGGCCGAACACGGCCTCGTCGCCGAGGACTACCGCGCCGCCGCACTGGCCCAGGCGCTGGACGCTGCCGCGCACACGCCCTCGCACGAAGCCGCCACGCGGCTGGAGGCCGAGCTCGACGCCGCGATGCGCCGCTACCTGTCCGACCTGCACCAGGGCCGGCTCGACCCGCGCACGCTGTACCGATCGCTGACGCTGCCCGAACGCCCGCCCTTCGACGCCCGCGCCGCGCTCGATGCCGGCCTGGCCGCCGGCTCGCTGGCCCTGGCCGTGCGCCGCGCCGAGCCGGTGCTGCCGCAGTACGCCGAGCTGCGCCAGGCGCTGGCGCGCTACCGCACGCTGGAACACGACCCGGCCTGGGCGGCGCCGCTGCCGCCGCTGCCGACCGTCGGCCGCACGCGCAAGCTCGAACCCGGTGCCGCCTGGCCCGGCCTGCCGGCGCTGGCCGCGCGCCTGGTCGCGCTGGGCGACCTGCCGGCCGGCACGCATGCCGGCACGGTCTACGCCGAGCCGCTGACGGGCGGCGTGCGCCGCTTCCAGGAACGCCACGGCGTCAGCGCCGACGGTGTCATCGGCGCGGCGACCTTCTCGCGGCTGGAGATCAAGCCCGCGGCCCGCGCCGCGCAGCTGGCGCTGGCGCTGGAGCGGCTGCGCTGGACGCCGCTGCTCGAATCGCCGCGCATGGTCGTCGTCAACATCCCGGAGTTCGTGCTGCGCGCCTACGAGGTGCAGGACGGACGCATCGAGATCGTGCAGCGCATGCGTGTCGTCGTCGGCCAGGCGCTGGACAAACGCACGCCGCTGATCGACGCCGAGTTGCGCGCCGTCGAGTTCAGCCCCTACTGGAACGTGCCGCCGTCGATCGTGCGCTCCGAGACCCTGCCCAAGCTGCGCCGCGACCCGGGCTATCTGGCGCGCGAAGGTTTCGAGTTCGTCGCCGGCGACGGCAGCGTGCACGGCGAGGTCTCGGGCGAGGCGCTGGACGCGCTGGCCGCCGGGCGCTGGCGCATCCGCCAGCGCCCCGGGCCGCGCAACGCGCTGGGCGACATCAAGTTCGTCTTCCCCAACGCCCAGCAGATCTACCTGCACCACACGCCGTCGACGGGGCTGTTCGCACGCGACCGGCGCGACTTCAGCCACGGCTGCGTGCGCATCGAGGACCCGCTGGCGCTGGCGATGTTCGTGCTGCAGGACATGCCCGACTGGCCCGAGGCCCGCATCCGCGAGGCGATGGACGCCGGCGAGTCGCGCACGTTGCGGCTCGCGACGCCAGTGCGGGTGCTGATCGCCTACGGCACCGCGCTCGTCAAGGACGGGCGCGTCTTTTTCTTCGACGATATCTACCGTCAGGACCCGCGCCTGCAGGCCGCGCTGCGCGAACGCGCCGCGCCCGCCCGCGCCGACTGACGAGGAGGACCATGATGCGCAATCAGGACCGCCGCCGTTTCCTGCGCCACGGCGCCAAGCTGGCCGTCGGCGTGCTGCCGGTGGCCGCCGCCACGCGCCCGGCGCTGGCCGCCGGGCCCGGCCCGCGCGCGCTGGCGCTGAACCACACCCACACCGGCGAGTCGCTGGATCTGGTCTACGCGGTGGACAGCCAGTTCGTGCCGGCGGCGCTGGGCACGCTGAACCGTTTCCTGCGCGACCACTACACCGGCAGCGTCGGCCTCATCGACCCGCAGCTCTTCGAGCTGCTGCACCGCGTGCGCAGCCTGCTCGGCACCGAGAGCGCGGTCTACGAGGTCATCTCGGGTTACCGCTGCCCGGAGACCAACGACCGTCTGCGCAACACGCGCGGCGGTGGCGTCGCGCGGCGCAGCCTGCACATGGACGGCCGCGCGATCGACGTGCGCCTGAAGGGCGTGCCGCTGAAGGAGCTGCGCGACGCGGCGCTGTCGCTGCAGGCCGGCGGCGTCGGCTACTACGAGCAGGAGCGTTTCGTGCACCTGGACACCGGGCGCGTGCGCCACTGGTGACGTGAAAACGCCCGGCCGGGGCCGGGCGTCGTCGGCAGGCGCCGTGAAGGATCAGGCGGCCGTCGGGAAGCCGCCGCTGGTCCAGCGCCGGCCGTCCTTGGCGATCAGCAGTGCATCGACGCCTTCCAGCGTCTCGGCCAGCGCCAGCGAACGTTCGGCGCCCATCACCATGAACGCGGTCGACAGGCCGTCGGCCTGCAGCCCGGTGGGCGCGAGCACGGTGACGCTGGCCAGCTCGGTCGGCGAGTCGCCGACGGCCGGGTCGAAGATGTGGTGGTGGCGGAAGTCGGCGCTGAACACCGTCTCGTAGTCGCCCGAGGTCGACAGCGCGCGGCCGTCCATCGCCAGGCGCGCGGCCACGGCCTCGGCGTCGCGCGGCTCGCGCACGCCGAGCATCCAGGGGCGGCCGCCCTCCTTGGCGCCGAGGGTCGTGAACTCGCCGGTGTCGAGCAGCGCGTGCTCGATGCCGTGGCGCTGCAGCGCGGCACGCGCCAGGTCGGCGGCGTAGCCCTGGGCCAGGCCGTTGACGGTGACGCCCATGCCGGCGCCGGCCAGCGTCACGCGCTCGGGCGACACCTGCAGCCGCTGCCAGCCGACCTGCGCACGCGCGGCGGCGATCGTGGCCGCGTCGGGCAGACCGCCGGCGTCGTGCGCGGCCTCGAAGGCACGCCACAGCGGCTGCACCGTGACGTCGAAGGCGCCGCCGGTCAGGCGCGACAGCTCCTGGCCGGCCTGCAGCACGGCGACAAGGCGCGCGTCGGGCGAGTCGAGCACGCCGTCGCGGTTCAGGCGCACGAGCTGGCTGCCGTCCTGGCGCAGGCTCATCAGCGCATCGACCGCCTTCACCTCGGCCAGCGCGGCGTCGATCGCGGTGCGCGCCGTGGCCGCGTCGGCATGCAGCACGGTCAGCGTGACGGTGGTGCCGAAGGCGCGGGTGCTGCCTTCGTGGCGCGCCAGCGCGTCAGCGGCCGCCGGGCCGGCGTCGCGGCGGCTCCAGGCCAGGACCCCGAGGGCGCCCAGGCCCAGCGAGGCGGAGATCAGGGTGCGTCGCTTCATCAGCATCGTGTTTCCTTCGCGCGCGGCGTTCAGTACAGGACCTCGTGCCAGCGGCCGCCGGCGATCAGGGTCTGGCGCAGCAGCGCCCAGCGGCCGGGCGCCCCGGCGATGCGCGCCAGCGCCACCTCGGTGCCGGCTTTCAGCGCCTCGGGCCCGGCGACGTAGACATGGGTGCGTTCGTCCTCGAGCAGGCTGCGCAGCTCGTCGGCGTTGTCCTCGACGCTGCGGCCCAGCGCCGGCAGCGCGCTCAGGTGCGGCCGCGGGCTCACCGCCTGGAAGGCCTTGAAGCTGGCCTCGTCGTAGTACTGCGCGATGTCGGCGTTCTGCTCGTTCATGTAGAGCATCTCCATGCCCGAACGTGCGCCGTAGAACAGCCGCACCGGGCCGTCCCACGTGCCCAGCGTCTCGTAGATGCGGCGCACCAGGCCGCGGAACGGCGCGATGCCGGTGCCCATGCCGATCATGATCATCGGCGAGTGGCGGTCCGACGGCACCGGGAACGGGTGGCCGACCGGGCCGCAGAACTCGATGCGCTCGCCGGGCTTCAGGTCGCAGAGGTGGTTGGACGCCACGCCGGGATGGCGTTCGCCGTTGAAGTCGTCGATCTCGTGGCAGCGGCGCACCAGCAGCGCGAACTCGGTGCGCTCGGGGTCGCTGACGTCGAGGTCGGCCAGCGAATACAGGCGCTCGTGCCAGGCCTGGCCGAAGCGGCCGGGCACGCGCAGGCGCAGGCACTGGCCCAGGCGGATGTCGAACGACGGGTCGAAGGTCTCGAAGACCAGGTGGCGCACGTCTTCGGGCGAGTCGGCGGGCGTGATGCGCGCGCTGGAGACCAGCGTGGCGCTCAGCGGACGGGATGCGGCCACGGGGGCGTCGGGAAGGATCATGGCGGGGGCTCTCAAAGCGGGCGAGGCGGCGCGACGGGGGCTTCGGCCGGCTGTTCGCAGGGCTGGCCGCAATGGCCGCAGCCGCCGGCGCAGCCGACCTCGCGGTACGGGCCGGTCTCGGGGTGGCGTTCGGCGTAGCCGCGCGTGATGCGCTGCACGACGACCCAGCCGGCCAGCAGGCCGGCGATAGCGCCGAAGGCGACGAGGTAGTTCAGCATCCTCAGCCTCCGAGGCCGGCGAAGCCCATGAACGCGAGGGACAGCACGCCGGCGAGCATCAGCGTCAGCGCCGAGCCGCGCGCGATCTCGGGCACCTCGACGAGCTGCAGACGCTCGCGCAGGCCGGCCATCAGCACCAGCGCCAGCGTGAAGCCAGCGCCGCCGCCGGCGGCGAAGGCCAGCGACTGCCACAGGCTGTAGTCGCGTGCGGTCTGGATCAGCGCCACGCCGAGCACGGCGCAGTTGGTCGTGATCAGCGGCAGGTAGATGCCGAGCGCGCGGAACAGCGTCGGGCTGTGCTTCTTCAGCACCATCTCGACGAGTTGCACCGCCGAGGCGATGACGACGATGTAGGAGATCAGGCGCAGGAACTCGAGCCCGAGCAGGCCCAGCAGCCAGTTCAGCGTGAACGCGAACAGCGAGGCCACGGCCATCACGAAGGTCGTGGCCACGCCCATCGGCAGCGCGGTGCCGAGCTTGCCCGAGACCCCGAGGAAGGGGCACAGGCCGAGGAACATCGCGAGCACGAAGTTGTTCGCCAGCAGCGCGCCGATGAAGACCTGGAAGACGGTGTCGTGGGCCATCTCAGCCTCCGGTCACGGCCGAGGCCGGGGTGGCGCCGGCGGCGGCGAGGCGACGCTTGCGCTTCTCCCACCAGGCGAAGAACAGCAGCCAGGAGCCGAGCACGAAGAAGCCACCCGGCGGCAGCACCATCACCACCCAGGGCTGGAACTGCGAGCCGAACAGCGCCACGCCGAACAGCGTGCCGGCGCCGAGGATCTCGCGCACCGCGCCCAGCGCGAACAGCCCGAGCGTGAAGCCGGCGCCCATGCCCAGCGCGTTGAGCATCGCCGGCAGCGGCGGGTTCTTCGACGCGTGGGCCTCGGCGCGGCCGAGGATGATGCAGTTGACGACGATGAGCTGGATGAAGGCGCCCAGCGCCTCGTAGAGCTTCAGGCTCACGGCCTGGATCGTGTAGTCGACCACCGTGACGAAGGTGGCGATGATCACGATGTAGGTCGCGATGCGCACTTCCTTGGGCACCAGGCGGCGCAGCAGCGACACCAGCGCGCAGGAGGCGACGAGCACGAAGGTCGTCGCGACGCCCATCGACAGCGCGTTGATCGCCGACACCGTGACGGCCAGCGCCGGGCACATGCCCAGCATCATCACGAACACCGGGTTCTGCTTCCAGACGCCTTCGGTCAGCTGCTCCCAGGCGCCGGTGATGCCGGCGGGCGCGCCGGCGCCTTGTGCGTGGTCGTGACTCATGGAGCTCTTCCGATCTGCTCAAGCTTCGGGACGATGCGCGGCAGCAGGGCCTGCGCCGCCTCGTCGATGCCGCGCCCGACGGCGCGCGAGGTGACGGTGGCGCCGGAGATCGCATCGATCTGCCAGGCCTCGGTCTTGGTGCCGTGCTTGACGGTGGTGATGGCGTTGGCCAGCGCCTTCATGTCGGGCGACAGCCTGGCGTCCAGGGCCTCGAAGTTCTTCAGGAACGCGGCGTCCTTGACGATCTTGTCGCCGATGCCGGGCGTCTCGCGGCTGCTGACGAGCGCGAAGCCGACGACGCACTGGCAGGCCGGCTTGTAGCCGAACATGATGCGCACGGTGTCGGCGTAGCCCTTGGCCGCGCCTTCGGCGGCGATGCCCATCAGCGCGCCGCTGGCGTCATAGGCGGCCTGGAACGGGCGCGCGCCGGCCGGGGCGCCCTCGGCGCCGCCGGCGACGACGCTGCCGTCGGGCAGCGCCAGGTACGACACCGTCTTCTGTGCGCCGGGCAGCACGCTGGCCACCGCACGTTCGAGCGCGATGCGGCGGTTCTCCTTCACCGCCGGCAGGCTGCCTTCGTAGGCGGTGACGATCAGCAGGCCGCAGATCGCGGCGACGAGGCCCAGCGTCGCGATCATCGCGAGCGTCGGCGTCGGCGGGGGCGGCGGCAGGGCCGCCGGGGACTGGGGCGCGTTCATTTGCGGGGCTTGTTGATCGGCATGCGCTTCTTCGGCGTCGTGGCGCCGGCTTCCTCGCGCGAGATGTACTCGGGGTGCAGCGCGTAGCTCGCGCCGCGGCGCGGGCGCAGCAGCCCGCTCTTGCCGAACGGGCGCGGCTGCGTGAAGCGCTCGATCAGCGGCGACGCGGCGTTGCCGATCAGGATCGCGTACATCACGCCCTCGGGCAGGCCGCCGTAGTAGCGGATCAGCACCGTCAGCACGCCGATCAGGCCGCCGTAGACCCACATGCCGCGCGGCGTCACCGGCGAGGTCGCCATGTCGGTGGCCATGTAGATCGCGCCGAGCATCAGGCCGCCGGAGAACATCATGAAGAACGGGTCCGGGAAGCGCGCCGGGTTCCAGGCGTACAGCGCGAAGGCCGTCAGGCCGGCGCTGCCCAGGATGGCCGCCGGGATGCGCCAGTCCAGGAAACGCCGCACCGCGAGGTAGGCGCCGCAGACCAGGATCAGCAGCGGCGACGGGCCGACGGCCATGTGCCCGGACAGCGAGGACAGCAGGTGCAGCGGGTCTGCGGCGACGCCTTCGAACTTCCACTTCGCCAGCGGCGTGGCGCCGGTGATGCCGTCCAGGTGCAGGCTCTGCAGCCAGGCGGCGGTGTCGGCCGGCATCATCAGCGGCCAGGCCAGCGTGCTCGGCACGAAGCTCGTGAAGCGGCCGTCCAGGAACGACGGCGTGTAGGTGGCGATGGCCACCGGGAACGCCGCCTGCACGAAGGCGCGCCCGACCAGCGCCGGGTTGAAGACGTTGAAGCCGATGCCGCCGAACAGCGCCTTGCCCAGCGCGATGGCGACGATGCCGGCGACCGCGCCCATCCACAGCGGGAAGCCCGGCGGCAGCGACAGCGCCAGCAGCAGGCCGGTGATGACCGCCGACCAGTCGGCCAGCGTCCCCGACTGGGTGCCCGTCTTGACGAAGAAACGTTCGGTCGCCAGGCAGGCGGCGGTGACGACGGCCAGCGAAGCCAGAGCCGACAGCCCGTACTGGTAGACGAAGAAGGCGCACACCGGCAGCAGCGAGCCGACGACGTTGCGCATGATCTGCTCGACGCTGCGCTGCGTCTTGATGTGCGGCGCGCTGCGGATCTCGATCGTGGTGCTCATCGTGTCGGGGCCCTCAGCCGCGCGTGGCCGCGGGCGCGGCGGGAGCCGAGGCGGCGCGTTCGCGCAGCACCTGCTTGGCGACGCGGAACTGCTGCACCAGCGGGATGTTGGACGGGCAGACGTAGGTGCAGCAGCCGCACTCGAAACACTCGCCGAGGTGGTAGTGCGCGCCCATCTCGTCGTACTCGCGTTTGGCCGCCAGCATGCCCAGCGCCGACGGGTTCAGGCCCATCGGGCAGCTCTCGACGCACTGGCCGCACTTGATGCACGGGTAGGTGCGGCGGTCGTCGCGCTCGGCCATGTCCTCGCGGCGGAAGACGAGCACGCCCGAGACGCCCTTGGTCACCGGCGTGTCCAGCGCGGCGACCGACTGGCCCATCATCGGGCCGCCGAGCACCAGCTGGCAGGCGCTGGTGGCGTCGCGCGGCGCGCCGGCGAAGTCGAGCACGAAGGAGATCGGCGTGCCCAGCGGCACGCGGTAGTCGCCCGGGCGCACGACGCCGGGGCCGGCGATCGTGACCACACGTTCGGTCAGCCCCTGGCCGGCCGGCAGCAGCTTGCCGATCGCGGCCATCGTGCCGACGTTGTTCATCACCATGCCCAGCGACACCGGCAGCTGCCCGGAAGGGATCTCCACCCCGAACAGCGACATGATCAGCATCTTCTCCGAGCCCTGCGGGTACTTGGTCGGCACCGCCTCGGCGAAGACGTTCTCCAGCCCGGCCGCGGCGATCGCGGCCTTCACCGCCGCCACCGCGTCGGGCTTGTTGTCCTCGATGCCGACGATGGCGCGCACCGCCCCGGTGGCGCGCATCGACAGCGCGATGCCGCGCACCAGCGCGGCGGACTCCTCGACCATCGTGCGATGGTCGCAGGTCAGGTAGGGCTCGCACTCGCAGCCGTTGATGACCAGCGTGTGCACCTTGGCCTGCGGCGGCACCTTCAGCTTGGCGTGGGTCGGGAAGGCCGCGCCGCCCAGGCCGACGAGGCCGGCGTCCCAGACGGCCTGCAGGATCTCGTCGGGCGTCATCGCGTCGATGTCACGCGCGACGCCCCAGAGGTCTTCCTGGGTCGCCGCGGCGTGCGGGCGGATGACGATGGACGGCGTCCACGGCCCGCGCGCCGTGGGCCGCAGCTCGATCGCCTTGACGACGCCGGTGGCCGGCGAATGGTGTGGCACCGACAGCCAGCCGTCGGCCTTGGCGACCGGCTGGCCGCGCACGACCTCCTGGCCGACGCGCACGATGGCCTCGGCCGGCTTGCCGATGTGCTGCGCCAGCGGCACGACGAGCTCGTCGGCCCAGGGCAGCCGCCGGATCGGCGTCGCCGCCGTGTGCTTGTGCTCCGGCGGATGGATGCCGCGCGCGAAGGTCTCGCCGCGCAGGAAGTTGAGCAGCTTCATCGGTGTGCCGCGCGCTTCAGTTGTACTTGGCCGCGCGCTTCTTCAGCTTCTCGAGGTTGGGCTCGGCCGGGTTCCACGGGGTTCCCGGGTGCAGGCAGCCGGCGGTGCACTTCTCCGCCGCCTTCACGATGTCGGCGTAGCTCGAGCCCTTCGGGTTGATGACCACCGCGCGGCGGCGGCCGTCGTAGGCGAAGACGCCCGGGGCCAGCGTGATGCACTCGTCGCAGGCCGAGCACTCGGGGCTCTCGACCCAGACCGGCTCGTGCGCCGTCTCGGCCGGCGCCGCTTCGGCAGCCGGAGCGGCCGCCTGGGCCGTCGGCGCGGGCTCCGCCGGAGCGACCGGCGCTGCCGGCGCAGCCGGCGCCACCGGCGCAGCGGCGACCGGTGCCGCAACGACCGGCGCGGGCGCCACGGCCACCGGGGCGGCCACCGGAGCCGCCGCGGGCGCGGCCAGCGCCGAGCTCAGCTTCTGCAGCAGCTCGCCGCGCACACGCTCGGTGATGGCGCCGATGTCGGCCGGCTTCTCGCGCGTCACCAGGTCACGCAGCTGGCGCCAGTACTGCTGGCGCTCCTCGCAGGCCCGCACCAGTTCCTCGGCCACCAGCAGGCGCATCAGGCGGCGCTTGGCATCGACGGCCCAGATGTACGGGAAGCGGCCGCCGCGCTCGTCGGCCGGCAGCGTCAGCAGCTCGGCCAGCGGGATCATCGAGTCGTTCCAGGTCTCCGGCGGCGCCTTGCGGAAGTGCTTGGCGAAGCGGGCCTCGGTCGCGGCAAAGTCGGCGAACGTGACCGGCAGGTCCATGCGCTGCTCGGTGCCGCTCTCGTCGAGGTACTTCAGCTTGTAGGTCGGCCAGTCGGCGCTCATCGCCGGGTTGCCCGACAGGCTGACGCACTCGGCGAAAGTCGTGCCGGCGTCCGGGTCGTAGCGGAACAGCGGGTAGGCGCGGCTCTCGACGGCCAGCTTGCTCTGGTCGACGCTCTTGTCGTCGCCGACGCCGTGTTCCGGCGGGCAGACGGCGTAGACGTTGAACAGCGCCGGGCGGCGCGAGTTCAGGCCGTCGATGAAGCCGTCGAGCAGCTTGGTCGCGTGGGCGATCGTGCCCTGCATGACGAACGCCGTGCGGTGCGCCATGCCGATCAGGCTGATCTCCTTGCGCGGCTCGACCTTGCCGTGCCAGGCGCTGCCGTACGGCGCCATGTCCGACACCTGGCCGATGAAGCCCGAGGTGCAGGCCTGGCCGCCGGTGTTGGAATAGACCTGGGTGTCGACGACCAGCACCTTCACCGGCTTGCCCGACATCAGCAGGCGCGACAGGTTCTGGAAGCCGATGTCGTACATCGCGCCGTCGCCGCCGAGGCTGACGACCGGCGGGCACAGCTTCCATTCCTCGTCGCTGAACTGTTCCCAGTTGAAGCGCTTGAAGAAGTTGCCGTCACGCTCCTCGACGTACTTGCCGCCGAGTTCCATCTCGGCCATGCGCACGGCCTTGAAGCCCTCGGCCATCTTGGCCATGTGACCCTCGAACAGGCCCATCGCCACCGACGGCGAGTCCTGGAACAGGTGCGAGGTCCACGGGAACGGGTACGGGTGGTACGGGAAGCTCGAGCCCCACACCGAGGTGCAGCCGGTGGAGTTGACGATGCCCATCGTCGAGCGGCCGCGGCCCGTCGGGCCTTCGACATAGCGCCAGCGCAGGTCCTTCAGCTTCTCCAGCAGCTGCGCCACGCGGCGCACCCAGGCCGGGTCCAGCGGCTGCGAGGGCTTGCCGGCGGACAGGCTGTCGGCCAGCTTGGACAGCGTCAGGTCGTGCTGGGCGTTGGCCTCGACGGCGCGCAGCACGGCGCCGGTGTCGGAGACGTCCACCGACTCGGCCAGGCGGTTGCGCAGATGCTGCTGCAGGCCGTCGATCAGCGTGTCGAGCTTGGCGACGAAGGGCTTGACGCGGTGCTGCATCAGCGCCGCGACGGCGGCGGTGAAGAGGTGGATCGCGGTCTTCTCGCCGCAGCCCAGGCAGGCGCCGTCGCCGCAGTTCATCGAGTTGTAGACCGCCTTGTCGAACAGCAGCGTCTCCAGCGCGCCGCTCTTCTCGTCGATGTTCTCGACGCGGATGAACTCGCGGCTGGTCGTCGGCAGGTCGAGCCAGAAGTTCCAGTCGCGGCGCAGCGCCTCGACCGACTCCTCGGTCTGCGTGACCATCTTCAGCGCGCCGTCGTTGCAGACGTTGACGCACAGGCCGCAGGCCTTGCAGGTCAGCGGGTTGACGGTGATCGAGAACAGGCCGCCGGTGCCGGGGTTCTTCTTCTCGCGCACCTGCCAGTACGGCTTGGTGGCCGAGAACTTGAAGTCGCCGAGCTGGGCCTTCAGCAGCTCGAACTCGGCGGCCATCTTCTCGCGGTCCTCCTCCGGCGCCTCGGCGACGGTGGCGGCGATCGCCTGGTCGATCAGCGGGCGCACGGCGACGCCGTCACCCTTGCCGATCAGGCCGCGCAGCTTCTTGTCGGCGGTGCGCACCGCACGGCGCAGGAAGCGCGTCGGCGTGCCACCGCACTCGACGCGGTTGAGCGCCGTGGCGAAGACCTCGTCGGTCTTGTTGACGAGGCCCGGCATCGCGCTGTCGGGGCAGGCGGTGACGCACTTGCCGCAGGCGGTGCACTTGTCGGCGATCCACTCCGGGTGCTCGAAGCGGATGCCGGTCATGTCGCGGAAGATGCCGGTGGCCGCCGGCACCAGCGAGGCGCCGATGAACGGATCGAGCAGGTTGTCGTTGCCCTTGCCGGTGGCGTAGAAGTGGCCGGTCTGCTCCCAGAAGCGGTGGATGTCGGCCACCGGGGGCAGCGCCTTGTCGTCGCCCTTGGGCGTGCGCAGCAGCGTGATCGGCAGCGCGGCAGCGGCGGCGCGCGGCGCGGCCGCGCTGCCGACGGTCTTGTCGACGATCTCGCGGATCTCGTCGAAGCCGCGGCGCACGACGGTGACGTTGTTCTGCACGACACGCGCGCCCTTGGAGCCGAACTTGGCCTCGAGCTGCTTCTCGATGGCGCGGAACAGCTCCTCCTCGCTCAGGCCGGCGTTCTCGCGCACCGAGGTGGCGGCGAAGAACGCGCCCTGGAAGGCGTTGCCCTGCATGCGCAGCTGCAGGTCGGCGCTGCCGGCCTCCTCGCGGGCGATCTGGAAGGCGTCGAGGTAGAAGACGCGGATGCCGTTGTCGACGATCTGCTGCTGGGCCCAGCGCGGGAACGCCGCCCAGGTGGCATCACCCAGGTTGCTCTGGATGATGAAGACGCCGCCCTTCTTCAGGCCGGCCAGCGGGTTGGAGTGGCCGAACACCGCCGGGTCGGGCGACAGCACGACGTCGACGCTGACGTACTCGCAGTTGACGCGGATGGTCTCCGGCGCCGCCGACAGGTAGTAGGTCGTCGGCTGGCCCTTCTTCTCGGAGCCGTACTTCGGGTTGGCCTTGATCTCGTAGTCCAGCAGCTCGAACAGCGTCATCGCCAGGTTCTTGCCGGTGGTCATCGCGCCCCAGCCGCCGATCGAGTGCATGCGCACCGTGATCGCGCCCTTGGGCATCAGGTTCGGGTTCTCGCTGCCGCGCACGACGACGTCGGCGGCCTTCGGGTAACCGGCCTTCACGGCCTGCTGGTGCAGCTCGTCCTTCGGGTTCAGCGGGTCACGCTCGACGTCCACCGACAGGTAGAAGAACGGCTTCTTCGCGCCGCCCGGCAGCATGTTCTCGACGGCGCCGATCAGCCCCTCGGGCTGCAGGTCGCGCGAGCCCAGGCCGTAGCAGCCCGAGTACAGGCGCGGCATCTCCTGCGGCGTGATCGAGGCGTAGTTCTTGTGCGGCAGCGTGTCGGCGCCGGCCAGGCCGTTCTCCAGCGCCTTCGACAGCGAGGCGCGCAGCTCGCGCACCAGCGGCAGGTCCTCGGCCAGCGGCTGGTCGGTGCGTTCGAGCACGACGACGCCCTTCTTGCCGCGCAGCGCCTGGCCCACCAGGTCGCCCGGGAACGGGCGGAACATCGTGATGTTCAGCACCCCGACCTTCAGCTTGCGCGTCTCGCGCAGGTAGTCGGCGACGGCCTCGGCCTGCACGACCATGCTGCCCATGCCGACGATGACGTAGTCGGCGTCCTCCAGCTTCCAGCCGCCGACGCGGCCGTAGCGGCGGCCGGTCAGCGCGGCGTACTCGGCCATGCACTGCTCGGACAGCGACTCGATGGCGTCGAAGAAGTACGGCCGCTGCGCGGCCACGGCCTGCATGTAGGCGTCCTGGTTCTGCACCGAGCCCGACAGCAGCGGCACGTCGACGTCCCAGATCGCCGGCACGCGGCGGCGCTTCGGGCCGTAGACCATGGCCTGCGCCGGCGTCGGCGAGTCGATCAGGTCGTCGGGGCGGCCGAGGTACTCGGCGACGAGCTCGCGCTCGGGGATGCGCGCCGACTCGATCAGGTGGGTCGTCAGGAAGCCGTCCTGGCCGACGATGGCCGGGGTCAGCGACAGCTCGGCGAGCTTGCGCGCGATCAGGTTCAGGTCGGCGGCCTCGGTGGCGCTCTTGGCCATCACCTGGATGAAGCCGGTGTCGTCGATGCAGTGGTAGTCGTCGTGGCCGGCGTGCACGTTCAGGCTGGCCTTGGTGATCGCGCGGCAGCCCATGTTCAGCACGTAGGGCAGGCGCTTGCCGACCGTCGCGTACAGCGACTCGTGCATGAAGGCGATGCCCTGGCCCGAGGAAAAGTTGGTCGCGCGCAGGCCGGTCATCGACATGCCGGCGGTGACGCCGGCGGCAGCGTGCTCGCTCTCGGGCTCGACGAAGATCAGCGGCCGGTCGGAGACGTTCAGGTGGCCTGCGGCCACTTCCTGCGCCCAGTACTCGCCCATCTGCGTCGACGGCGTGATCGGGTAGGCGCCGGCGGCGTCCGAGGCCTCGCGCTCGACCATGATGACGGCGGTGTTGCCGTCGACCGCGTCGCGCACGCCGGGGTACTTGACGGTTTGCGGCTCGCTGTCGCGGCGATGCTCGCCGGTCAGGTAGTCGATGACCTTCTTCAGCATTTGGGGTTCCTCGGGCGGATGTAGAAAACGGTGGGGCGACGCGCGCAGAACTACTGGCGCACCGGCAGCGCGTCGTGGCGCAGGATCTTCTTGGCGGCGTGGCCGCGCAGCGCGCGGCCACGGTCGTCGAACCAGACGATCGCGCCGGTCGGGCAGCGGTCGGTGAAGCGGCGCTCGGCCTGGTCGTTCCAGCCGTAGTCGATCTCCACCAGGTTGTTCTTCAGCGCCATCAGGCCTTCGGGCGCGTCGGCGACGCAGCGGCCGCAGGCGGTGCAGGCGACTTCGCAGGAGGCTTCGGCGACATCGCCCTCGGCGCGGTTGCGGCAGGCGATCCACAGTCGCCGGTCGGCCGGCTCGACCGAGAACAGGCCCTTGGGGCAGACCTCGACACAGTCGTTGCAGGCCGTGCACTTGTCGACGTCGACGACCGGCAGGCCGTGCAGGTCCAGCGTGATCGCGCCGTGTTTGCAGACCGTGACGCAGTCGCCCAGGCCCAGGCAGCCCCAGGCGCATTCCTTGCCGCCGCCGCTGACGACGGCCGCGGCGCGGCAGGTCTCCAGGCCGGCGTAATGGGCACGCATGCGCGCCACGTGCTTGCCGCCGGCGCAGGCCAGGCGGGCGACACGCTTCTCGACCTCGCCGGCGCCGACCCCCAGCAGCCGGGCGATCGCGCCGACCTGCTCGGGGGCGCTGACGGTGCAGCGCGCCGGCACCACCTCGCCGGAGACGACCTGCTCGGCGAAGTTGCGGCAGCCGGCCAGGCCGCAGGCGCCGCAGTTGGACTTGGGCAGCAGGTCCTCGACCTGGTCGATGCGCGGATCCTCCTGCACCGACAGGCGCCGGTTGGCGAACGCGAGCACGCCGGCCAGCACGACGCCCAGCGCCGCCATGAAGCCGCCCGCAATGCCGAAGACCCCTACCTGCTCCATCGAAACCTCTCCCGGACCGTCCTACTCATGCGCCCACAGCGCCCAGCCCGCTAGAGCGTCCGATGCCAGTGCGAAAGTCGAGCCGCGACCGGCGTGCAGCCGGAGGCGGGCGGGGCTACGCATGCAAAGCGTCGGCAACTCCTGACGCCGGTCGGCGGCGGGATGAAGCGTCGTTCACAGGGCAGCCAGAGATCGGTCTGACAGACCACTTCACTACGCCGGCGACCACGTTGACCGCCGAAACCCGGGCCGCACCGCGATGGCAGTTCGACCCTGAAACGAATTGGACCCGGCCACCCGGCAAGCCAGATTGACGAACGACAAACGACTTCATCTGGCGGGATACGCGACCCGGGGAAACCCCAAAATCACAAGCGGAAAGCGCAAGAATCGACGGCCACCGCCCCGAATCGACGGCCTCCCTGCGCGTTGGCCGGCCCGGAACTCAGGCCAGGTGCTGCTGCAGCAGATAGATCGCGACGCCGGCGAAGTAGCCCAGCAGCGCCAGGCCGCTGATCTTGCGCATGTACCAGAAGAAGTCGATCTTCTCCATGCCCATCGCCGCCACGCCCGCGGCCGAGCCGATGACGAGGATGGAGCCACCGGTGCCGGCGCAATAGGCCATGAAGCCCCAGAGGAAGTGGTCCGGCGGGAAGTCGGCCAGGCTGTACATGCCCATCGACGCGGCCACCAGCGGCACGTTGTCGACCACCGCGCTGACCATGCCGATGACGATGACGATGAGGTCCTGGCGGCCGATCGTCGCGTCCAGCCATTGCGCCAGGCCGGCCAGCACGTGGGTGTGCTCAAGCGTCGCCACGCACAGCAGGATGCCGATGAAGAACACCAGCGAGCTCATGTCGATCTTGCTCAGCGCGTGCGCCAGCGTGAAGCGGACCTTGTAGTCGTCGTCCTTGTGGCGGTGCACCAGATCGCCGACGAGCCACAGGATGCCCAGCCCGAACAGGATGCCCATGAACGGCGGCAGGTGGGTCAGCGTCTTGAAGACCGGCACCGCGACCAGGATGCTCAGCCCGAGGAAGAACATCAGATTGCGCTCGAACGCGCTGGTGACGACGCCGTCGTCGTCCTCACGCTCGGTCGGCGCCAGCACCGGCTTGCCGCGCAGGGCGAAGGCCGTCACCGCCAGCGGCACCAGCAGGCTGGCGACCGACGGCAGGAAGACGTTCTTCATCACCTCCAGCGCGGTGATCTGGCCACCGATCCACAGCATCGTCGTCGTCACGTCGCCGATCGGCGTCCAGGCGCCGCCGGCGTTGGCCGCGATGACGATGATGCCGGCGAAGAACAGCCGGTCCTCGCGCCGGGCGAGCAGCTTGCGCATCAGCGAGACCATGACGATCGTCGTCGTCAGGTTGTCCAGGATCGCGCTGAGGAAGAACGCGACGATGCCGACCAGCCACAGCAGCGACGGCAGCGTCTTCGTGCGGATGCGCTCGGTGATGACCTGGAAGCCGTTGTGCGCGTCGACGACCTCGACGATGGTCATCGCGCCCATCAGGAAGAAGACGATCTGCGCCGTGCCCATCAGCGACTCGCCAAGTTCGGCGCTGACACGCGGGTGGTCCGCCGTGGCCATGGCGTAGATCGTCCACAGCAGGCCGGCGCCGAGCAGCGCCGAGGCCGACTTGTTGATCTTGAGCGGATGTTCCAGGGCGATCGCCGCATAGGCGGCGACGAACACGAGCACGAGTGCTGTCGTCAGCATGTCATCGAACCGGGGGGATGAAGAGCAAGGCGAGGCCGCCGGGGCCTCGAACCGTGACACCGCGGGGCCGCGCGGAGATCGTTCCGAGCAGCGCCCTCACCCGACGCGCGGCCGCATCGGCCGCCGGGTGGACGGTCGCGCCGTGATGACAACACGATCCGTGGGGACATTGGACGCCTGGACGGGCTGCAGCCGATTGATCGGCCGCAAGCATTCCCACCATGTGACATTTTGGGGCGTCGTGGCCCTTATCGGTGCGCCCCGGGATGGCGCCGCGCGCGGCGCATCTGCGCCAGCGGACGTTTGCCCTGCAGCTGGCGCTCGATGCCGTCGTTCAGCTCGGCGCGCAGCGCATGCACCTCCTCGACGTGGCCGTAGACGCCGGGGAAACGCAGGTCCAGCCACAGCCACAGCGTGCAGGCGCGCAGCGCCTGCTCGATGCGGTCGAGCCGGCTCCAGCCGTCGACCGTGTCCAGGAAGCTCGGCCGGCCGGCGCGGCCGCCCTTGGCGTGGCCGCGCGCCCAGTCCAGGTACTCCTGCACCGTGTCCTCGTTGCGCGAGTCCACCGGCGCCTGGGCGTAGACGAAACGCGCCGCCAGCGGCAGCGCGCCGGCGGCGTGGTCGAGCTGCTCGGCCAGCGCCAGCATCGCGTCGAGCTCGGCGACGGCGAAGTGGGCGTCGTCGAGCTTGAGCCGGTCGACGAAGACGCCCAGCACCTCGCGCAGCCGCGTGGCCTGCAGGCGCTCGGCGATGGTGCGCACGTGCCAGCCGTTGGGTGCCACCGGCGCCTTGAAGTGGCGCGGCGCCTTCGGCTGGCGGTGCAGCAGCTCCTTCAGCGTGCGCGCCGCGGTCGGCTCGGCGAGGTCGAGCACGCCGGCGAAACCTTCCTCGTGGAAGCCGAAGCGCCCGGCGCGGCCGGCGATCTGGTGCACCTCCGACTCGTCGAGCAGGCGGTCGCCGACGCCGTCGAACTTGCTCAGCGTCGAGAACAGCACACGCCGGATCGGCAGGTTCAGGCCCATGCCGATGGCGTCGGTGGCGACGAGGATCTGCGACTCGCCGCTGGCGAAACGTTCGGCCTCGCGCCGCCGCACCTCGGGCGGCAGCGCGCCGTAGATCACCGACACCGGCCGGCCGTTGGCGGCGATCGCGTCGCGCAGCGTCAGCACGTCGCGGCGGCTGAACGCGACGACGGCGTCGCCGGCCTGCAGCGCGTCCAGCGCCACCGGCCGCGGCAGCAGCTCGACGTGCTGTTTGCGCTCGAAGCGCCGCACCGTGCAGCGCTCGCCGCAGACGCCGAGCAGGATCTCGATCGCCGGCACCGCGTACTCGCTGCAGATGATGATCAGCTCGCTGGCCGGCACGGCGACGATGGCCTGGGTCCAGGCCCAGCCACGCGAGGCGTCGAAGATCATCTGAGCCTCGTCGACCACCGCCACCTCGACCGGGTTGTTGGTCGAGACCATCTCGATGGTGCTGGAGACGAAGTGCGCGCCTTCGGCGGGCACGTTCTCCTCGCCGGTCAGCAGCGAGCAGGCGACACCGCGCGCGACCATGCGGTCACGGCCTTCCAGCGCCAGCAGTCGCAGCGGCGCCAGATAGGCGCCGTCGCGCGCCTGGCACAGGCGCTCGAAGGCGGCGTGGGTCTTGCCGCTGTTGGGCGGGCCGACGTAGAGCGTGACCGTGCGCTGCTGCGCACGAGCCTTCGGGAAGGTGTCGGGATAGCCCTGGAAGGCCAGTTCGCTGGTCAGCCCCTGCAGCGTGTCGAGTTCGGTGACACGGTGCTCCCAGCGATCCTGCACGCGCGTGCAGGCGGCCATCAGCTCGTCGGCCCCCTGCGGGCGCGCGCACTCGGCCGACAGCCGCGGCAGCAGCGACACGAGTTCACGCGGCGACAGCGCGTGGCTGCGCGCCACCAGCCGAGCCAGGTGCACGACGATGGCCTCGCGCTGCGGATGCGGCACGCCGTCGCCCAGCGCGGCCTGCAGCGCCGCGGCGTCGCCGTCGCGCCAGAAGGCCCAGATCGGCGTGTCGTCGACGCGCACCCGTAACGGCAGCACCACCGGGAACGGGGCCTCCTCGGGCACCGGGATCTCGACGGTGTCGTGCAGCAGCCGGGTGAAGGCGCCGGCGTGGCGCACCAGGCCCAGCGACTCCAGCGTCGCGGCGCGCGCGTGCATCAGCGCCCGCACGTCGGGGCCGGTGCCCACCGCGTCGAGGTGGGCCAGCGCCAGCGGCACCAGGCGCGGCTCGATCCAGCGGCTGGGCCGCGTGCCGGCGGCCTTCTGCAGCAGGATCAGCCCGAGCTTGTCGAGATGGGCCTCGAAACCGGGCGCGTGCGGCTCCAGGTACTCGGCGGGTTTGGTGACCTGCGGCAGCAGGTGCGCGGCGCGGCGCACGCGCTCGAAGTCTTCGGGAGAGACGCCGGCGGGCACGCGCGCCAGGTGGCGGGGCTCGGGCAGATGGGGCAGCGGGCGCGGCGTGTCGGTCGGGCGTGGAACGGTCATGGAACGGGATCGAGCGAAGCGCAGACTCTAACCGCCCGCGCCGGCGCCCTGCCCGCTCATCCCCAGAGCGCGCCCCTGCGGTCGTCGACGCGGCGCGCCTTATGCGTGGCGCGCGGCAGCGTCTCCGGCGCCAGCAGCCGGACCTCGGCCGAGACGCCGCTGGCGCTCTTCAGCGCATGGGCGAAGCGCCCGGCCAGGCCCGGCGCGTCGCCGGCGAAACCCGGCGCGGTCTCGACTTCCACCGTCAGCCGGTCCAGGTGCTGCACGCGCTCGACGACCAGGCGGTACTCGCCGTTGAACTCGGCGAAACGCCGCACGACGGCCTCGACGTCGCTGGGGAACAGGTTGACGCCCTTGACGATCAGCATGTCGTCGAGCCGGCCGTGCACGCCCAGCAGGCGCGCGCTGGTGCGGCCGCAGCGGCAGGGTTCGGTGCTGAACGAGACGATGTCGCCGGTACGAAAGCGGATCATCGGCCGGGCGCGCTTGGCGAGCGTGGTCAGCACCAGCTCGCCGCGTTCGCCCTCGCGCACCGGCTCGCCCGCGGCGTCGAGCACCTCCCAGTGGATGTGGTCCTCGGCCCAGTGCAGCCCGTCCTGCTGCTCGCACATGCCGGCGCAGGACCCGAAGATGTCCGACAGGCCGTAGTAGTCGTAGACCTTGGCGCCCCACAGCGCCTCGATGCGCTGGCGCGTCTGCGGGATCGAGCCGCCGGGTTCGCCGGCGACGAAGAGCCGGCGCACCTGCAGGTCGCGGCGCGGGTCCAGGCCCTGCTTGAGCGCCGTCTCGCCCAGGTACCAGGCGTAGGACGGCGTCGTCCACAGCGCCGTCAGGCGGAACTGCTGCGCGATCTGCAGCAGGCGTTCGGACGGCAGCGTGCCGGCGTGCACGCTCAAGGCGCCCAGGCGCTGCGCGCCGAGCACGCAAGGCCCGCCGACGAACAGCGACAGGTTCAGCGCGTGGCCGTAGCGGTCGTCGGGCCGCAGCCCGGAGGACCAGAACTGGCGCGCCTCGTAATCGATCCAGTCGTCGAAGTCCTCGGCGGTGAACGGCGAGGCGGTCGGCACGCCGGTCGAGCCGCTGGAGGCGCAGACGTAGACCACGTCGCGCTCGGGCACGGCGACGATGTCGCCCAGCGGCGGCACCGCCAGTTGGCGGTCGCGCAGCGTGCGTTTGTCCAGCGTCGGGAAACGCCGCAGGTCGTCCAGCGTGCGCAGGTCCTCGGGGCCCACGCCGGCGGCGGCGAAGGCGGCGCGGTAGTACGGCGAGCCCTCGGCGGCGTGGTGCAGGTGGCGGCGCAGGCGCTCGAGCTTCAGCGCGTCCCAGTCGGCACGCGACTGGGTCTCCAGCGCCGGCGCCCAGAAGCGGCGTTCGGTGCCGATCTCGGCCAGGACCGCGCTCATTGGGCACCCTCCGGCCTGGCGGCCGGTCCCTCCGAGCGGGAATGAGCCCCGGACAAGTCCTGAGGGCTCATGCCGTCCTCGCGACGGCCGGCGGCGCGGTCACACGCCCGGCCAGCAGTTCGTCCAGCAACGGCAGCGTCGGCGCGCCGCCGCCGGTGGGCAACGCCTCCCAGCCCTGGCCGCGCGAGAAGAAACGCAGCGCCTCGAAGTCGGCCAGGCGGCCGCCGTCGAAGCGGTGGGCCAGACCCGCCGGCACGGCGATCCAGTCGCCGGCGGTGCAGAGCACGGCCAGGCCGCCCGCCGGCAGGCGCACGTGGAACAGGCCGCGGCCGTTGACGAACACACGCAGCTCCAGGTCGGCGTGCGTGTGCTCCTCCAGGAAGCGGGCGCGCTGCGCCGGCCAGGCCGGGTCGCCCGGGCGCACGGTGACGCGGTCCTCGTGCACGATGCCGTAGTGCCGGCGCAGCGCATCCAGCGCCGCGTGGTGGCCCGAATCGGCGTCGGGCTCGATCTCCACGCGCCCGGCGTCCACGCCCAGCCGCGCCAGCAGCGCCACGCTGGCGGCCGTGCCGCGGGCGTGCTGCGTCACGGCGCCGTCTTCATCGAACTGCCAGACCTGCATCGTCCGCCCCTCACGGCAGGAAGGACGGGCGGGCGTAGCCGGCGAAGTTCTTGTCCAGCACCTGCTTGAAGTACGGCGTCTTGAAAGCCTCGGCGATGTCGTGCGCCCAGGGTGTGGCGGCGTCGGCGCGCTTGACCGCGGCGACGAGCAGGTAGTAGTCGGGCGTCTTTTCCAGCGCCACCGCTTCGGTGAGCTTCAGCCCCGAGGAGATCGCGAAGTTGCCGTTGATGACGGCGAAGTCGGTGTCGTCCAGCGCGCGCGGCAGCTGCGCGGCCTCCAGCGGCACGAGCTGGATCTTCTTCGGGTTGGCGACGATGTCCTTCTCGGTGACGCGCAGCGGGTCGACGCCGGGCTTCACGGTCAGCAGCTTGTGCTGCTCCAGGAAGACCAGCGAACGCGCGAGGTTGGTCGGGTCGTTGGGCAGCGCGATGCGCGCGCCTTCGCGCAGCTCGGCCACGGTCTTGAACTTGCGCGAGTACAGGCCCAGCGGCGCGATCGGGCCCTGCACGATGTCGACGATGTCGAGCTTCTGGTCGGCGGCGAACTTCTTCAGGTAGATGATGTGCTGGAAGAAGTTGGCGTCGAGCGCGCCGTCGGCCAGCGCCTTGTTCGGCTGCACGTAGTCGTTGAACTCGACGAGCTTCACCTTGTAGCCCTTCTGTTCGAGCTGCGGCTTGATGCCGAGCTTCAGCACGTCGAGGTTGGAGCCGGCGGTGGCGCCGATGACGAGCTCCTTCTTCTGCTGCGCATGGGCCTGGGAGGCGAGCGTCGCGGCGCCGAGGACGGCGGCCAGGGCGACGGCGGTGGACAGCAGCGAACGGCGCGAGAACGACATGGGTTTTCCTTGGTTCCGGAGAAGACGGGAGGTCAGCGTTTGTCGAGGCGGCGTGCGAGCGCGTTGCCGCCGAACTGGATGAGCTGCACGAGCACGACGAGGATCGCGACGGTGAACACCATCACGTCGGTCTGGAAGCGGTAGTAGCCGTAGCGGATCGCGAGGTCGCCGATGCCGCCGCCGCCGACGACGCCGGCCACCGCCGAGTACGACAGGAAGCTGATCGCCAGCACCGTCAGCGCCAGCACCAGCCCCGAGCGCGCCTCGACGACGAGCACGCGCCAGACGATCTGCAGCTCCGAGGCGCCCATCGCGTGCGCTGCCTCGACGACGCCGCGCGGCACCTCGCGCAGCGTCTGTTCGACGAGGCGCGCGAAGTACGGGATCGCCGCGAAGGACAGCGGCACCGCCGCCGCCAGCGGCCCGATCGAGGTGCCGGCGATGACGCGTGTGACCGGCACCAGCGCCACCAGCAGGATGATGAACGGGAACGAGCGCACCAGGTTCACGACCCAGCTGACGACGCCGTAGACCGGCGCCGAGGCCAGCGGCTGGCCCGGCCCGAGCAGGAACAGCCAGACGCCCAGCGGGCCGCCGACGATCAACGCCGAGCCCAGGCCGATGGCCAGCATCAGCGCGGTCTGGCCGACCGCCGTCCAGAGTTCGGGCAGCAGCGCGACGATGTTCTCAGGCATGGGCGGGCTCCGGTTCTTCGGCCAGGGCCTCGTCGCCTTCGGCATCGAGTTCGGGCGGGTGGTCCACGAGGCGCTGCAGCGCCCGGCCCAGCGAGGTGCGGCGGCGCACGCCGCGCTCGGCCAGCGCGAACTGCTCGGCGACCGCACCGCGTTCGACGACGGCGACGTGGCGGCACAGCGAGCGCACGACCTCCAGCTCGTGGGTGACGATGACGATCGTCACGCCGAGCCGGGCGTTGATGTCGGCCAGCGTGCGCAGCACCTGGCGCGTGGTGTCGGCGTCCAGCGCCGAGGTCGGCTCGTCGCACAGCAGCACCGACGGGTGCGGCGCCAGCGCACGGGCGATCGCCACGCGCTGCTTCTGGCCGCCGGACAGCTGTGCCGGGTGGCTGTCGCGCTTGTCGGTGAGGCCGACGATGGCCAGGCATTCGGCGACCCGTTCGGCGACTTCGGCGCGCGAGCGCCGGCCGTGCAGGCGCAGCGGGAAGGCGACGTTGTCGAAGACGGTCGCGTTCTGCAGCAGGTTGAACTGCTGGAAGATCATGCCGATCGACTGGCGCGCCAGCCGCAGCTCGCGCTTGCCGAGTTCGGTCAGCACGCGGCCGTCGACCTCGACGCGGCCGCGGTCGGGGGTCTCCAGCAGGTTGATCAGGCGCAGCAGCGTCGACTTGCCGGCGCCGCTGGCGCCGACGATGCCGAAGACGTCGCCGCGGCGCACCTGCAGCGAGACCTCGTGCACGGCGTCGAAGACCTCGCCGCCGGGCAGGCGGAAACGTTTGCTGAGGCCGTCGAGCCGGATCAGCGGCGGGGCGGCGGGTAGTTCCTGGACAGGCATGGAGACGGCGGGAGGGACAACGTCTCATGAGTTTCTCCAGCGGTCCCGGCGCCCGGAACGAAGGAAACCGAGTTTGGTTCCTCGCCCTCCGGGAAAACCACAGCCGCCGCGGTAGGCCGCTACTACCGCCTGCGCGGCACGCTTGCCGAAGATGGCGCCCATCCCAACGAACCCAGGAGACCCGGGCGATGAGCAAGATCCTGATGCTGTGCGGCGACTTCGGCGAGGACTACGAGGTCATGGTGCCGTTCCAGGCGCTGCAGGCCGTGGGCCACACGGTGCACGCGGTGGCGCCCGACAAGAAACGCGGCGACTACGTGATGACCGCGATCCACGACTTCGAGGGCCAGCAGACCTACAGCGAGAAGCCCGGCCACCGCTTCACGCTCAACGCCAGCTTCGCCGACATCGACCCGGCGGCGTACGACGCGCTGGTGATCCCCGGCGGCCGCGCGCCCGAGTACCTGCGCATGAACTCGCGTGTCGTCGAGATCACGCGCCACTTCCTGGCGGCCGACAAGCCGGTGGCCGCGATCTGCCACGGCGCGCAGCTGCTGGCCGCCACCGGGCTGATCAAAGGCCGGCGTGTCAGCGCCTACCCGGCCTGCCAGCTCGAGGTGGAACTGGCCGGCGCCGAGTACATGGGCATCGCGATCGACGGCGCGGTCACCGACGGCAAGCTCGTCACCGCCCCGGCGTGGCCGGCGCACCCCGCCTGGATCGGGCAGTTCCTGGCCGTGCTGGGCACGCGCATCAGCCTGTAGCATCGTCCTGCAACGCCCAGGGAGACGCCCATGTGCCGGATCTTCGTCAGCGCCGACCCCGCCAGCTACGAGAGCCGCACGCGCTCGGTGCGGCTGCACGGCGTCGTCACCAGCGTGCGGCTGGAGAACCTGCACTGGGCGGTGCTCGAGGAGATCGCCGCGCGCGACGGCCTGAGCGTCGCCCAGCTCATCGAGACGCTGTACGACGAACTGGTGGCCGAACGCGGCGCGGTCGGCAACTTCGCGTCCTTTTTGCGCGTCTGCGCGCTGCGCTACGAGAACCTGATCGCCCAGGGCCTGATCCCGCGCGACGCCTCGGTGGCTATCCGCTCGCTGGACGCCGAGCGAGTGCTCGGCGCACAGCCGCGGCCGGTGGCTGCCTGGCGCGGGCAGCGCACGCTGAGCTGAAGCGGCGGGCGCGACAATCCGGGGCCCGCCCCCGGCCGCCGCCCGATGCTGACACTCTCCCAACTGCTCGCATTCCTCGCCGCCTCCGTGCTGATCACGGCCACGCCCGGCCCCGACAACCTGATGGTGCTGAGCACCGGCATGTCGCGCGGGCGGCGGCGCGGCATCGCCTTCGGCCTGGGCTGCGCGCTCGGCTGCCTGAGCCACACGGCGCTGGCGGTGCTGGGCGTCAGCGCGCTGGTCGCGGCCTCGCCGATCGCCTTCACGGCGCTGAAGTGGATCGGCGGCGGCTACCTCGTCTGGCTCGGGCTGCGTGCGCTGCGCAGCCGCGGCGGCGCGCTGTCGGGCACGGCCGGCGCCGGCGATGAGAGCGCGGCCACGCTGTTCCGCCGCGGCCTGCTGGCCAACGCGGTGAACCCGAAGGTCGTGCTGTTCTTCCTGTCCTTCCTGCCGCAGTTCGTCGTGCCGGAACAGGGGCCGGTGGCGCTGCAGCTCGGCGTGCTGGGCCTCGTGTTCACCGCCCAGGCGGCGCTGATCTTCGCGCTGCTGGGCGCCTTCGCCGGCAGCATCGGCGCCTGGCTGAACCGCCGCCCCGGCGCCGGCGCGTGGCTGGACCGCATCGCCGGCGTCGTCTTCATCGGACTGGGGCTGCGCATCATCACCAGCCGCTGAGACGCGGCCTCAGCAGCAGCGCGACTTGCAGCCGCATCCGGCGGCGGCAGCCGGCTCGGCCGTCGGCGCTTGCGCCGTCAGCGGCTTGGTGGCGCGCACGAAACCGCTGGCGAACAGGCCGTCGACCTGGCGCGCCAGCGCCTGGGCGTCGGCCACCTGGCCCGACAGCAGCGTCAGCGCGTCCTCGGCGCCGTAGACACGCGTGACCTCGATCGCCGCGTGCTCGAAACCGGCCGCGCGCAGCCGCGCGAGGTAGTCGCTGTCGCGCAGCGCGCCGGCCACGCAGCCGGCCCACAGCGTGCGGTCGGCCCGGATCGCCGCCGGCACCTCGCCGCGCACGACGATGTCGCTGACGGCGAAACGCCCGCCCGGCTTGAGCACGCGGAAGGCCTCGCGCAGCACGCGGTCCTTGTCGGCCGACAGGTTGATGACGCAGTTGGAGATGATCACGTCCACCGTGTCGTCGGGCAGCGGGATGTTCTCGATCTCGCCGCGCAGGAAGAAGACGTTGCGCAGCCCGCTCTTGCTCTTGTTCTGCTCGGCCAGCGCGAGCATCTCGCGCGTCATGTCCAGGCCGAAGGCCATGCCGGTCGGGCCGACACGGCGCGCCGACAGCAGCACGTCGATGCCTCCGCCCGAACCCAGGTCGAGCACCGTCTCGCCGGCGTGCAACTCGGCCAGCGCGGTCGGGTTGCCGCAGCCCAGCGAGGCCAGCACCGCGGTGTCGGGCAGCTCGCCGGTCTGCACGCTGTCGTACAGGCCCGAGGAGATCGGGTCGGCGGCCGCGCTGGCAATGCCGCAGCAGGGGTTGGCCTCGCCTTGCGCCACGCGCGTGGCGGCGTCGCCGTAGTGGCGGCGCACGAAATCCTTGACGTCGGTTTCGCTGTTCATCGTTCTTCCTTCACCCGGACACGCCGTTGTCACGGCCATACATCTATACTTCCACAACTTTAGAAATATAGGAAGCACCGATGTCAGAACACGACGCAGGCGCCACCACCACGATGAACGAGAAGGACGCCGTCGCCGCGCTGGCGGCGCTGGCCCAGGAAGCGCGGCTGCGCATCTTCCGCGCGCTGGTCGGCGCGGCGCCGGTCGGCATGACGCCATCGGCGCTGTCGGCGATGCTCGACATCCCGTCGTCGACGCTGTCCTTCCACCTGAAAGAGCTGATCCACGCCGGGCTCGTCAGCGCCGAGCGCGACGGCCGCAGCCTGATCTACCGCCCCGAGATGGCGCGCATGGACACGCTGCTGGGCTACCTCACCGACCACTGCTGCCAGGCCAGCGGCTGCACGCCGCGCACCACGCGCCGCGGCGCGCGCTGCTGAGCGGCGGCTTCTTTACGAGGCACCCGATGGAACCGACGACCTACAACGTCCTGTTCGTCTGCAGCGGCAACTCGGCACGCTCGATCCTCGCCGAGGCGCTGATGAACCGGCTCGGCGACGGGCGCTTCCGCGCCTTCTCCGCCGGCAGCCACCCCAAGGGCGAAGTGCATCCGCTGACGCTGAAGACACTCGCCGCGCAGGGCCTGCCGGTCGACGGCTGTCGCAGCAAGAGCTGGGAGGAGTTCGCGTCGCCAGGAGCGCCCGAGCTGCACTTCGTCTTCACCGTCTGCGACCAGGCCGCCGGCGAGGTTTGCCCGGTCTGGCCGGGCCAGCCGATCACCGCGCACTGGGGCATGCCCGACCCCGCCGCCGCGCCCGAGGCGCAGAGAGAGCAGGCCTTCGTCGACACCTTCGTCACGATGAAGCGGCGCATCCAGCTGATGCTGGCGCTGCCGCTGGCCAGCCTGGACCGCGTCGCGCTGAAGGCGCGCGTCGCCGACATCGGAAAGCACTGACATGACCGTGCACGTCCTGATCCTCTGCACCCACAACTCGGCGCGCAGCGTGCTGGCCGAAGGCATGCTGAACCACCTGGCCGCGACACTCGGCGCCGACGTGCGCGCGCACAGCGCCGGCAGCGCGCCCAGCGGGCGCATCAACCCGTTCGCGCTGGAAGCGCTGGCCAACGCCGGCATCGCCACCGGCGCGTTTCGCAGCAAGAGTTGGGACGAGTTCAGCGCCGACGGCGCGCCGCCGCTGGACATCGTCATCACCGTCTGCGACAGCGCCGCGGCCGAGACCTGCCCGGTGTTCTTCGGCGCCCAGGGCCAGCCGATCAAGGTGCATTGGGGCTACCCCGACCCGTCCAACGCCGAAGGCGGCGACGAGGGCAAGCGACGCGCTTTCGAACTGACGCGCCAGGCGATCGGCTACCGCATGCTGCAACTGCTGGCGCTGCCGCTGGCGACGATGGACCGCACCGCGCTGCAGGCCGCACTCGCCGAGATCGGCCGGAGCTGACGCCATGACCACCGCCACCCTGCCCGCCCCCGCACCGATGAGTCTGTTCGAACGCTGGCTGACGCTCTGGGTCGCGCTGTGCATCGCCGCCGGCATCGCGCTGGGGCAGTTGTTCCCGGGGCCGTTCCAGGCCATCGGCCGGCTCGAGTTCGCCCAGGTCAACCTGCCGGTCGGGCTGCTGATCTGGGTGATGATCATCCCGATGCTGCTGAAGGTGGACTTCGGCGCGCTGCACCAGGTGCGCCGGCACTGGCGCGGCATCGGCGTCACGCTGTTCGTCAACTGGGCCGTCAAGCCCTTCTCGATGGCGCTGCTGGCCTGGATCTTCATCCGCCAGGTCTTCGCGCCCTGGCTGCCGGCCGAGCAGCTCGACAGTTATGTTGCCGGGCTGATCCTGCTCGCCGCGGCGCCCTGCACGGCGATGGTCTTCGTCTGGAGCCGGCTGACCAACGGCGACCCGCTGTTCACGCTGAGCCAGGTGGCGCTGAACGACACGATCATGGTCTTCGCCTTCGCGCCCATCGTCGCGCTGCTGCTGGGGCTGTCGGCGATCACCGTGCCCTGGGACACGCTGCTGACCTCGGTCGTGCTCTACATCGTGATCCCGGTGGTGCTGGCGCAGGCCTGGCGCCGCGCGCTGCTGCGCCGCGGCCCGCAGGCGCTGGAGGCGACGCTGGCCCGCATCGGCCCGTGGTCGATCGCCGCGCTGCTGGCGACGCTGGTGCTGCTCTTCGCCTTCCAGGGCGAGGCCATCCTGGCGCAGCCGGCGGTGATCGCGATGCTGGCCGTGCCGATCCTGATCCAGGTGTTCTTCAACTCGGGACTGGCCTACTGGCTGAACCGCCGCGCCGGCGAGAGCCACGCGGTGGCCTGCCCGTCGGCGCTGATCGGCGCCAGCAACTTCTTCGAGCTGGCGGTGGCCGCGGCGATCAGCCTGTTCGGCTTCCAGTCGGGCGCGGCGCTGGCCACCGTCGTCGGCGTGCTGATCGAGGTGCCGGTGATGCTGCTGGTGGTGCGCTGGGTCAACCGCAGCAAACCCTGGTACGAAGCCGGGCTGCGGCGCGGCTGACTCAGCGCGCCTCGATCGCCTCGGGCGCCGTGTAGGCGCGGCGCGCCGCGTGCACGTCCTGGTGGTGCGCCTTGGCCCAGTCCAGCAGGCCGTGCATCGGCTTCAGGAACGAGGCGCCGAGTTCGGTCAGCGCGTAATCCACACGCGGCGGCACCGTCGGGTAGACGGTGCGGCTGACCAGGCCGTCCTGCTCCAGCCGGCGCAGCGTCTGCGCCAGCATGCGCTGCGAGATGTCGGCGATGCGCGACTTCAGCACCGTGAAGCGCAGCGTGCCGCCCTCCTCCAGCGTGAACAGCACCAGCATGCTCCAGCGGTCGCCCAAACGTTCGAGCACGTCGCGGATCGGGCAGCGGTCGGCATCGGGATCCTTGGACTTGTGAAGCGACATCGAGAACTCCGCGGGGCTGGGGTCGGTAACACCGAGGTCACCAAGTGACCTTCGGCTCCCTTCTTGTGGAGCCGGGGCGCGATGATGGATCATTTCGGCACCAACACGCAAGTTGAGAGTTGGTTCCTTTTAAATACTAATGATCCGGGCCCCGCCCGCCTTCAACGGAGTCCTGCATGTCCACCCTTCTCGTCACCGGCGCCTCGGGCCACTTCGGCCAGCGTGTGCTGCACCATCTGCTCGACACGCTGCACGTCGAACCGGCGCGCATCGTCGCCGCCTCGCGCCAGCCCGAACGCCTGGCGGCCTTCGCCGCCCGCGGCGTCGCCACGCGCCGCGCAGACTTCGACGACGCCGCGTCGCTGGCCGGCGCCTTCGCCGGCATCGCCCGCGCGCTGATCGTCAGCACCGACGCGCTGGACCGCCCGGGCAAGCGCCTGGAGCAGCACCGCGCCGCCGTCGCCGCCGCCGAGCAGGCCGGCGTCGCGCACCTCGTCTACACCTCAATGCCCGGGCCGCACGACTCCTTCATCACCTTCGCGCCCGACCACGCCGGCACCGAGGACGCGCTGGCCGCCAGCCGCGTGCCGGGCTGGACCATCCTGCGCAACCACTGGTACTTCGACAACCTGTTCCATTCGCTGCCGGCGGTGCTGGCCAACGGCGGCCAGTGGTACAGCGCGGCGGGCGACGGCAAGCTCGCCAACCTCTCGCGCGACGACCTGGCGCTGGCCGCAGCCACCGCGCTGGCCGGCAGCAGCCGGAGCCGCGAGGTCTACACGCTGAGCGGCGAAGAAGCGCTGACGACCGCCGAGCAGGCCGAACGCATCGGGCGTGCGATCGGCCGCCCGCTGACGGTGGTGCCGGTGGCGGTGGCCGACCTGGAGCGCGGCATGGTCGGCGCCGGCCTGCCCGAGCCGGTGGCGCGGGCCTACGCCTCGTTCGACGCCAACACCGCCGCCGGCCACGTCGGCACGGTGACCGGCGACTTCCGCCGCCTCGTCGGCCGCGCGCCGCAGAGCTTCGACGCCTGGCTGGCCGAAAACGCCGCGGCACTGCGCGGCTGAGCCCGCGCCACGCCGGCTAGCATCGTCGTCCCGAACCCGACGGAGACGAACGATGGCTGAAGACTCGCTGCGCGTGGCGGTGATGGGCGCCGGCGCCGTGGGCTGCTACTTCGGCGGCATGCTCGCGCGCGCCGGCCACGAGGTGGTGCTGATCGGCCGCCCGGCGCACGTGCAGGCGATCGGGGCCGAGGGCCTGCGGCTGCAGACCCGCGCCTTCGACGAGCGTGTGCGGGTCGCCGCCAGCACCGAGGTCGCGGCGGTGGCCGGCGCCTCGCTGGTGCTGTTCTGCGTGAAGTCCACCGACACCGAGGCCGCGGCCGCGTCGATGCGGCCGCACCTGGCGCCCGGCACGCTGGTGCTGAGCCTACAGAACGGCGTCGACAACGCCGAGCGCCTGCGCACGCTGCTGCCGCAGCCGGTGCGCGCCGCCGTCGTCTACGTCGCCACCGAGATGGCCGGCCCGGGCCACGTGCTGCACCACGGCCGCGGCGAGCTGCTGGTCGAACCCGGCCGCGGCGGCGACGCCTGGGCCGAAGCCTTCCGTGCCGCCGGCGTGCCGGTGCAGGTGTCGGCCGACGCGCGCCAGGCGCTGTGGACCAAGCTGATCCTGAACTGCGCCTACAACGCGCTGTCGGCGATCGGCCAGGCGCATTACGGCCGGCTGGTGGCCACCGACGGCGTGCCCGATCTGATGCGCGAGGTGGTGCGCGAGTGCGTCGCCGTCGCCGCGGCCGACGGCGTCGAGATCGCGCCCGACATCGAGGCCACGGTGTTCGCGCTGGCGCCGTCGATGCCAGGCCAGCGCTCGTCGACGGCGCAGGACCTGGCGCGCGGCAAACACACCGAGATCGAGCACCTGAACGGCTACGTCGTGCGCTGCGGCCAGCGGCACGGCGTGCCGACGCCAGTGAACGCGATGCTGCGCACGCTGGTGCGGCTGATCGAGAGCGGACACGCGCCGGCCGCTTCTTGACGCCTTCTTGATACCGCCGCCCGCAGTCTTGCGACCGTCTTGACGGCCGCTGCGGGAGCATCCCTCCGACATTGAACGGAGGGGTCGATGGACCTGTTGTACCTCGTGACCGGGGCCGCGCTGTGGGCGCTGGCCTGGGCGCTGGCGCGCGGCTGTGCGCGACTCGAACGACGCCGGGGGCGGGCATGAACGCCTGGCTTTGTGCCGCCGCGGCACTGGCCGCCGGGCTGCTCGTCTACCTCGTCGCCGCGCTGCTGCGGCCGGAGGACTTCTCGTGAGCGGCGCCTGGTTGCAACTGGCCGTCTTCCTGCTCGTGCTGTTCGCCGCGGCCTGGCCGCTGGGGCGAGCGATCGAGGCGGTGATGGACGGCCGCTTCGCGCTCGGCCAGCGCATCGAGGCGCCGCTGTACCGGCTGGCCGGCGTCGCCCCCGACGAGGACCAGCCCTGGACCCGCTACGCGCTCGGCCTGCTGGTCTTCAACGGCCTGGGGCTGCTGGCCGTCTATGCGCTGCAGCGCCTGCAGCCCGAGCTGCCGCTGAACCCGCAGCACTGGCCGGCGGTCGCGCCCGACTCGGCGCTGAACACCGCGGTGAGCTTCGTCACCAACACCAACTGGCAGGGTTACGGCGGCGAGACGACGATGAGCCGGCTGACCCAGATGCTGGGCCTGGCGGTGCAGAACTTCCTGTCGGCGGCCACCGGCATCGCCGTCGCGGTGGCGCTGGCGCGTGGTTTCGCGCGTCGCTCGGCCGGCGGCATCGGCAACGTCTGGGCCGACCTGACGCGTGCGACGCTGTGGATCCTGCTGCCGCTGTCGCTGCTGGCGGCGCTGTTCTTCGTCTCGCAGGGCGTGGTGCAGACCTTCGCCGCCGACACCACGCTCGTCACCGTCGAAGGCCGGCAGCAGACGCTGGCGCTGGGCCCGGTGGCCTCGCAGGAGGCGATCAAGCTGCTGGGCACCAACGGCGGTGGCTACTTCAACGCCAACTCGGCGCACCCGTTCGAGAACCCGACGCCGCTGGCCAACGCGGTGCAGATGGTCGCCATCCTGCTGATCCCGGCGGCGCTGTGCTTCGCCTTCGGCCGCCTTGTCGGCGACGCGCGCCAGGGCCGCGCGCTGCTGGCGGCGATGACGCTGCTCTTCGTCGTCGCCGTCGTCGCCATCACCCAGGCCGAAACCGCCGGCAACCCGCTGCTGCCCGGCCTGGGCGTCGACACCCTGCCCTCGGCGCTGCAGGCCGGCGGCAGCATGGAAGGCAAGGAAGTGCGCTTCGGCCTGAACGCCAGCACGCTGTTCGCCGCGGTGACCACCGCCGCCAGCTGCGGCGCGGTCAACACGATGCACGACAGCCTGACGCCGCTGGGCGGCGCCGTGCCGCTGGTGCTGATGCAGCTCGGCGAGGTGGTCTTCGGCGGCGTCGGCTCGGGGCTGTACGGGATGCTGGTCTTCGCGCTGCTGGCGGTGTTCATCGCAGGGCTGATGATCGGCCGCACGCCCGAGTACCTGGGCAAGAAGATCGAGGCCCACGAGATGAAGCTGGTCTCGATCACGATCCTGGTGACGCCGCTGCTGGTGCTCGGCGGCAGCGCGCTGGCGGTCAGCGTCGAGCCCGGCCGCGCCGGCATCCTGAACCCCGGCGCGCATGGCTTCAGCGAGGTGCTGTACGCGCTGGCCTCGGCGGCCAACAACAACGGCAGCGCCTTCGCCGGGCTGTCGGCCAACACGCCCTTCTACAACCTGATGCTGGCCGTGGCGATGTGGCTGGGCCGCTTCGGCGTGATCGTGCCGGTGCTGGCGCTGGCCGGCGCGCTGGCGGCCAAGCCGCGGCTGGCCGTCACGCGCGGCACGCTGCCGACGCACGGCGCGCTGTTCGTCGCGCTGCTGGTCGGCATCGTGCTGCTGGTCGGCCTGCTGAACTACGTGCCCGCGCTGGCGCTCGGCCCGGTGGCCGAGCACCTGGCGCTGTGGGCGCGATGAGGAATCCGATGTCCCGCACTTCCCTGCCCCTGTTCGACGCGGCGCTGCTGCGTCCGGCGCTGGCCGACGCGCTGCGCAAGCTCGACCCGCGTGCCCAGTGGCGCAACCCGGTGATGGCCGTGGTCTACGTCGGCAGCGCGTTCACGACCGCACTGGCTGTGGCGAACCCCAGCCTGTTCTCGGTCGGCGTCGCCGCCTGGCTGTGGTTCACGGTGCTCTTCGCCAACCTCGCCGAGGCGCTGGCCGAAGGCCGCAGCAAGGCCCAGGCGGCGGCGCTGCGCGGCCTGAAGAAGAAGACCTGGGCCAAGAAGCTGGAGCCCGGCAGCCCGCACGCCGAGCGCGCCGCGATGCACTGGCACCCGGTCGAGGCCGAGACGCTGCGCAAGGGCGACGTCGTGCTCGTCGAGGCCGGCGACACGATGCCCGCCGACGGCGAGGTCGTCGACGGCGTCGCCTCGGTCGACGAGAGCGCGATCACCGGCGAGTCGGCGCCCGTCATCCGCGAGTCCGGCGGCGACTTCTCGGCCGTCACCGGCGGCACCCGCGTGCTGTCGGACTGGATCGTCGTGCGGGTCAGCGCCGACCCGGGCGAGACCTTCGTCGACCGCATGATCGCGATGGTCGAGAACGCGCGCCGCGGCAAGACGCCCAACGAGATCGCGCTGACCATCCTGCTGGTCGCGCTGACCATCGTCTTCCTCGGCGTCGTCGCGACGCTGCTGCCGTTCTCGCGTTTCGCCGTCGACGCCGCCGGTGGCGGCGAGCCGGTGGACCTGGTGATGCTGGTGGCGCTGCTGGTGTGCCTGATCCCGACGACGATCGCCGGGCTGCTGTCGGCCATCGGCGTGGCCGGCATGAGCCGGCTGCTGCGCGCCAACGTCATCGCCACCTCGGGCCGCGCCGTCGAGGCCGCCGGCGACGTCGACGTGCTGCTGCTCGACAAGACCGGCACGATCACGCTCGGCAACCGCCAAGCCGCGGCCTTCCTGCCGGCGGCCGGCGTCGGCGAGGCCGAACTGGCCGACGCGGCGCAGCTCGCGTCGCTGGCCGACACCACGCCCGAAGGCCGCAGCATCGTCGTGCTCGCCAAGCGCCACGGCCTGCGCGAACGCGAGCTGGCGGCGCTCGACGCGGTCTTCGTGCCGTTCTCGGCGCAGACGCGCATGAGCGGCGTCGACCTGCCGGCCGGGCGCACGCTGCGCAAGGGCGCGGCCGACGCGCTGGCGCGCCACGTGCGCTCGCTGGGCGGCGAGTTCCCGGCCGGGCTGCAGCAGCTCGTCGACGAGGTCGCGCGCCGCGGCAGCACGCCGCTGGTGGTCGCCGACGGCGCGCGCGTGCTCGGCGTCGTCGAGCTCAAGGACGTCGTCAAGGGCGGCATCCGCGAGCGTTTCGCCGAGCTGCGCCGCATGGGCATCACGACGGTCATGGTCACCGGCGACAACCGCCTGACGGCCGCGGCCATCGCCGCCGAGGCCGGCGTCGACGACGTGCTCGCCGAAGCCACGCCCGAGGCCAAGCTGAAGCTGATCCGCGAGCACCAGGCCGCCGGCCGGCTGGTGGCGATGACCGGCGACGGCACCAACGACGCGCCGGCGCTGGCCCAGGCCGACGTCGCGGTGGCGATGAACACCGGCACCCAGGCCGCCAAGGAGGCCGGCAACATGGTCGACCTGGACAGCAACCCGACCAAGCTGATCGAGATCGTCGAGACCGGCAAGCAGCTCCTGATGACGCGCGGCGCGCTGACCACCTTCAGCGTCGCGAACGACGTCGCCAAGTACTTCGCCATCGTGCCGGCGGCCTTCGTCGGCACCTACCCGCAGCTGGCGGCGCTGAACGTCATGCAGCTCGCCAGCCCGGCCTCGGCGGTGCTGTCGGCGGTGATCTTCAACGCGCTGGTCATCGTCGGGCTGATCCCGCTGGCGCTGCGCGGCGTGGCCTACCGCCCGGTGGGCGCGGCCGCGCTGCTGCGCCGCAACCTGGCCGTCTACGGCCTGGGCGGCGTCGTCGTGCCCTTCGTGGGCATCAAGCTGATCGACCTGGGCCTGGCGGCCACGGGTCTGTTCTGAGGTGCTCGTCATGAACTCCATGCTCCGTCCCGCGCTCGTGCTGTTCGCCGCGCTGTCGCTGGTCACCGGCCTGGCCTACCCGCTGGTGGTGACCGGCGTCGCCCGGCTCGCCTTCCCCTGGCAGGCCGAAGGCAGCCGGGTCGAACACGAGGGCCGCGTCGTCGGCTCGGCGCTGATCGGCCAGTCCTTCACCGACCCGGGCCACTTCTGGAGCCGGCCATCGGCCACCGCGCCGATGCCCTACAACGCCGCCAACTCGGCCGGCTCCAACCTCGGGCCGTCGAACCCGGCGCTGGCCGACGCGGTGCGCACACGCGTCGCCGCGCTGCGCGCCGCCGACCCCGGCAACGACGCGCCGGTGCCGGTGGACCTGGTCACCGCCTCGGCCAGCGGGCTGGACCCGGACGTCAGCCGCGCCGCCGCCGAGTACCAGGCGGCGCGCGTGGCGCGCCTGCGCGGCCTGCCCGAGGCGCGCGTGCGCGAACTCGTCGCAGAACAGGCCGAGGAGCCCGCCTTCGGCCTCGGCGAGGCGCGTGTCAACGTGCTGAAGCTGAACCTGGCGCTGGACGAGCTGGCGCGCGCGGGGCGCAGATGAGCGCGCTGGGCGAGGTGCTGCTGGCGCTGGCGGCCGTGCTGCTGCCGCTGGCCGGCGCCGCCGCCTGGCTGCGCCGCGAGCAACGGCGAGCACGCGAGCGGCGTGGGAAGATCGCCGGCCGATGAACGAGCCGTCCCGTCCCGATCCGGACTCCCTGCTGCGCGACGTGCAGCAGGACGAGGCCCGCGAGCGCCGCGGCCGGCTGAAGATCTTCTTCGGCGCCAGCGCCGGCGTCGGCAAGACCTGGGCGATGCTGGCCGCCGCGCGCGACGCGCTGGCGCAGGGCGCGGCGCTGACCGTCGGCCTCGTCGAGGACCACGGCCGGCGCGACACCGCGGCGATGGCCGACGGCCTGCCGCAGCTGCCGCGCCAGCGCCGCAGCCATCGCGGCCGCGAGCTGGAGGAGTTCGACCTCGACGCCGCGCTGGCCTTCGGTGCCGCGCACGACGGCGCGCTGGTGCTCGTCGACGAGCTGGCGCACAGCAACGTCGCCGGTTCGCGCCACCCCAAACGCTGGCAGGACGTCGAGGAGCTGCTGGCCGCCGGCGTCGACGTCTGGACGACGATGAACGTCCAGCACCTGGAGAGCCTGAACGACGTCGTCGGCGGCATCACCGGCATCCGCGTGCGCGAGACCGTGCCCGACCGCGTCTTCGACGAGGCCGACGAGGTCGTCGTCGTCGACCTGCCGCCCGACGAGCTGCTGGCGCGGCTGAAGGCCGGCAAGGTCTACCTGCCGCCGCAGGCCGAACGCGCCGCGGCGCACTTCTTCCGCAAAGGCAACCTGCTGGCGCTGCGCGAGCTGGCGCTGCGCCGCACCGCCGACCGCGTCGACGGCGAGATGCTCGCCTGGCGGCGCCGCAACCGCGTCGAGACCGTCTGGCCCAACCGCGAGGCGCTGCTGGCCGCCGTCGCGCCGGGCGGGCACGGCGAGACCGTCGTGCGCCGCTGCGCCCGGCTGGCGGCGCAGCTGGAGCTGCCCTGGCACGCGGTGATGGTCGAGACCCCGGCGCTGCAGCGCCTGGGGCCCGAGGCGCGGCGCGAGGCGCTGCAGCAACTCAAGCTCGCCGAGTCGCTGGGCGCGACCACCGCCACGCCGTCGGCGCCCGACGCCGCCGAAGGCCTGGTGCACTACGCCCGCGAGCACAACCTGTCGCGGCTGGTGCTGGGCCGCGGCCGCCGGCGGCTGCCCTGGCAGCGGCCGACGGTCGAACGTGTCGCCGCGCTGGCTGGCGAGCTGGACGTGGTACAGGTCGGCATGGCCGGCGCGCCGGCGCCGCGCGCCACCGGCCCGGCCCCGGGCGCCGAAGGCGCCAGCTGGGCCGGCTACGCCGCCGCCGCCGGCGCCTGCGTGCTGACGGCGCTGGCCGCGACGCCGCTGCGCGACGTGCTCGAGCTCAGCAACATCGTGATGATCTTCCTGCTGGCCGTCGTCGGCGTCGGCCTGCGCTTCGGCCGCGGGCCGGCGGTGGCGGCGGCCTTCTTCGGCGTCGCGCTGTTCGACTTCTTCTTCGTGCCGCCGCGTTTCTCGTTCGCCGTCAGCGACGTGCAGTACCTCGTGACCTTCGGCGTCATGCTGGCTGTGGCGCTGGCCATCGGCCAGCTCACCGCCGGGCTCAAGGTGCAGGCCGCCGCGGCGATGCAGCGCGAGCGCCGCGTGCGCCGGCTCTACGAGATGACGCGCGACCTGTCGGCGGCGCTGCTGCCGGCGCAGGTGGCCGAGATCGGCGCGCGTTTCGTCGCCGCCGAGTTCGGCGCCCGCTGCGCGCTCTACGCCACCGACGAGCACGACGAGCTGCAGCGCCTGCCCGGCGGCGAGGCCGAGGCCGACGAAGGCGTCGTGTCCTGGGCCTTCCGCCACGGCCGCGCCGCCGGCGCCGGCACCGACACGCTGCCCGCCAGCCGCTGCCTGGTGCTGCCGCTGAAGGCGCCGATGCGCCAACGCGGCGTGCTGGCCATAGAAGCCGGCGACACCGCCGCGCTGGGCCCCGAGACGATGCGGCTGATGGAGACCTGCGCCTCGCTGCTGGCGATCTCGCTGGAGCGGCTGCATTACGTCGACGTCGCCCAGCAGAGCGCGCTGCAGATCGAGAGCGAGCGCCTGCGCAACTCGCTGCTGTCGGCGATCTCGCACGACCTGCGCACGCCGCTGGCGGCGCTGGTCGGCCTGGCCGACACGCTGGCGATCGCGCCGCCGGGGCCGGCGCCGCGCGGCCTGGTCGACGCGATCCGCGAATCGGCGCGGCGCATGGCGGCGCTGGTCGGCAACCTGCTGGACATGGCGCGGCTGCAGGCCGGCGCGGTGCGCCTGCGCCGCGCCTGGCAGCCGCTGGAGGAGGTGGTCGGCAGCGCGCTGGCCGCCTGCCGCCCGGTGCTGCAGGGCCGGCCGGTGACGGTGGCGCTGGCCGACGGGCTGCCGCTGCTGTCGCTGGACGCGGTGCTGTTCGAGCGTGTGCTGGTCAACCTGCTGGAGAACGCCGCGCGCTACACGCCGCCGGGCAGCACGCTGGTGATCCGCGCCGAGGCGCTGGACCAGACCGTGCGCCTGGTCGTCGACGACCAGGGCCCGGGCCTGCCGCCGGGGCGCGAGGAAGCGCTGTTCGAGAAGTTCGAGCGTGGCGAACGCGAGAGCGCGACGCCCGGCGTCGGCCTGGGGCTGGCGATCTCGCGTGCCATCGTGCAGGCCCACGGCGGCACGATTCGCGGTGCCAACCGCCTGGAAGCCGGCCGCGTCGCCGGCGCACGCTTCACGATCGAGCTGCCGCGCGGCACGCCGCCCGAAGACGACGGCAGCGCCGCCGCCGTGGCCGACGAGGACCTCCGATGAACGAACCGAGAACCCGTGTCCTGATCGTCGAGGACGAAGCCGACATCCGCCGCTTCGTGCGCCTGGCGCTCGAAAGCGAAGGCCACGAGGTGCACGAAGCCGACGGCCTTCGCCGCGGGCTGATCGAGGCCGGCACGCGCCGCCCCGACCTGCTGGTCGTCGACCTGGGCCTGCCCGACGGCGACGGCGTCGACCTGATCCGCGACCTGCGCGGCTGGTCGGCGGCGCCGGTCATCGTGCTGTCGGCACGCGCCGCCGAGGACGACAAGATCGCCGCGCTGGACGCCGGCGCCGACGACTACCTCGTCAAGCCTTTCGGCGCCGGCGAGCTGCTGGCGCGGGTGCGCGCCCAGCTGCGCCGCCGCGCGCTGCTGTCGCCCGACGACGGCCCGGTGCTGCGTTTCGGCGACATCACGCTGGACCTGGCGCGCCGCAGCGTGCGCCGCGGCGACGAGGAGCTGCACCTGACGCCGATCGAATACAAGCTGCTCGGCTGCCTGGCGACGCAGCCCGACCGCGTCGTCACCCACCGCCAGCTGCTGAAAGCCGTCTGGGGCCCCGGCCACGCCGAGGACACGCACTACGTGCGCGTGCACATGGCCAATCTGCGCAAGAAGATCGAGGCCCAGCCCTCGATGCCGGTGCACCTGCTGACCGAAGCCGGCATCGGCTACCGCTTCCGCGCCGGCGGCTGAGGCGCGAACGGCGCCCAGGACCGCTGCGCACCACAAGCGATCGCCGGCCGCACGAACACCGCCGCGGGCACGCAGGTCACCGGGCTGCGGCGGCGACGCGCTACCGTAGCGCCCTCGCCCAACCGCCTGCGTCCGATGTCCGACCATCCGCCCCGCGCCTGGATCCGCCTGCCCTCCGGGGCGGCGCTCGACCTGATCAACCCGGCACCCGACGCCTGGACCGACGAGGACCTGGCGCTGCGCCTGGCGCGCACCTACCGCTGGGGCGGCGAGTCGCGCTGGGCCTGGCCGCTGTCGGTGGCGCAGCACTCGCTGCTGGTGCTGGCACTGCGCCGCGCCGAGGCGCCGCAGCCGCTGAGCCTGGCCGAGCAGCGTGCCGAACTGCTGCACGACGCCGAGGAAGGTTTCCTCGGCTTCGACTGCATCTCGCCGCTCAAGCGTGTGCTCGGCGAGCCCTTCCGGGCCGTCGGCGAGCGGCTGATGGCGGCCATCACGCAGCGCTACCGCCTGCCCGACTGGACACCCGAGAGCCACCGCCTGCACAAACACGCCGACCGCGTCGCCGCGGCCTCGGAGGCGGTGCACTGCACCGGCTGGAGCGAACACGAGGTGCGCGCGCTGCTCGGCATCACCGAGCCCGTGCTCGCCGCCGACCCGCTGCAATCGCGTTACGGCGGCAGCGCCTGGGAACCCTGGCCCGCCGACCGTGCGGCCGAACGTTTCCTGGCCGAATTGAGGTCAATCAATTACGACTGAGCAGCGCCACGCCCGGCGCCGAGGAGCGAAGTCGGATTAGCGCCGTTCAGCCCCGACAGGTGACCGTTCGGCCGCGGTTCGCCTCCATTCGCGTGAAGTCGCGAAATCCGCAATCGTGCTCTCCAGAATTCGTGGAATCACAACGCTGGAGATGGACGAATGATCACCACGACCCGACGCTCGCTGTCGAAGACGCTGGCGCTGGCTGCCACCGCGGCCGCCCTCGGCGCGCCGACGCTGGCCGCTGCCGCCGACACGCCCGACATCCTGGGCACCTGGCGCCTCGTCAGCTACGTCGTCGAAGTGCAGCAGACCGGCGAGATCATGCCGGTGATGGGGCCGAAGCCGAGCGGTGGCGTGGTGTTCACGCCCAACGGCCGCGTCTTCTTCATGCTCACCGCCGACGGCCGCAAACCGGGCAAGACCGACGCCGAGAAGGCCGCGCTGCTGGACACCATCGTCTCCTACACCGGCCGCGCCGAGATCAAGGGCGACCAGTGGACGACGCACGTCGAGGCGGCCTGGAATCCGCAATGGGTGGGCACGGCGCAGACGCGCAACTTCAAGATCGACGGCGACAGGCTGCAGGTCACGACGCCCTGGCGCGTGATGCCCAATTGGGCCGACAAGGGCATGACGCGTTCGCTGATCACGTTCGAACGCCAGAAGTAATTGTTTTGGACGACGCCGGCCATTGAAGCGCCGGCGTCGCGGGTGACGTCATGTTCGACCGACTCACGTTCAAGGCCAAGATGGTCTGCCTGGTCACGACCGCCGTGGCCGGATTGCTTTTCCTCCTCGCGCAGGCCGTCTGGCAGGTGCGCCAGGAGATCGACCAGGGACAACGCGCGCAGCTCGTCGCCGTCGTCGACAGCGCACGCGCCATCGTCGCCGGGTTTCAGGCCGAGGCCGCGGCCGGGCTCCTCAGCAAAGAACAGGCCCAGGCCGCGGCCAAGGCCGCCCTGCGCGCGGCACGCTTCGGTCCCGAAGGCAAGGACTACTTCTACGTCTGGACGATGGACGGGGTCGGCGTGATGCACCCGATCAAGCCGGAATGGGAAGGCCGCGACATGAGCGGCAAGATCCTCGACGGCCACGGCAACGACCTGATCGGCTCGCTGGCCAAGGCGCTGCGCGCCAGCCCCGACGGCCGCATCTTCCTCGAGTCGGCGTTCGCGCGGCCGGGCAGCCAGGACGTCGTGCCCAAGCTGCAGCACGCGGTCGTCATCCCCGATTGGAACTGGTTCGTCGGCACCGGGCTGTACCAGGACGTGGCCGCGGCGCAGCAGCGCCAGGCGCTGCTGCGATCGCTGGCGATCGGGCTGCCGCTGATGGCGCTGATCGCCTTCATCTGCTGGAGCATGTCGCGCGCCGTGCTGCGCCAGATCGGCGGCGACCCCGGCGAGGCGCGTGCGGCGATGGCCCGCGTGGCCGCCGGCGATCTGGGCGTCGAGTTCGGCCGCGTGCCGGCCGACAGCCTGCTCGGCGAGCTCGAGCACACGGTGCAGGCGCTGCGCACGATGGTCGGCCAGGTGCGCCAGGCCACCGAGAGCATCGCCACCGCGTCGGCGCAGATCGCCGCCGGCGGCCAGGACCTGTCGCGCCGCACCGAGCAGACCGCGGCGCAGCTGCAGCACACGGCCTCGGCCGTCGAGCAGCTCAGCGGCACCGTCGACCACACCGCCGGCGCCAGCCGCAACGCCGCCGAACTGGCGGCCCAGGCCTCGGGCAGCGCCGACCGCGGCGGCCGCGTCGTGCACGACGTCGTGCAGACGATGGCCGCGATCACGGCCAGCGCCGGGCGCATCGGCGACATCACCGGCGTCATCGACGGCATCGCCTTCCAGACCAACATCCTGGCGCTGAACGCCGCGGTGGAAGCGGCGCGTGCCGGTGAACAGGGCCGCGGCTTCGCCGTCGTCGCTGGCGAGGTGCGCAGCCTGGCGCAGCGCTCGGCGCAGGCGGCGCAGGAGATCAAGGCGCTGATCGGCGAGTCGATCGAACGTGTGCAGACCGGCGCCGAACACGTGCAGCGCGCCGGCGGCGCGATGAACGACATCGTCGAGCAGGTGCAGAAGGCCGCGGCGATCATCCACCAGATCTCCGGCGCCGCCGCCGAGCAGTCGGCCGGACTGGGCCAGATCAACCGCTCGGTCGCCGACCTGGACGAGGCCACGCAGCGCAACGCCGCGCTGGTCGAGGAGTCGGCCGCGGCCGCCGGCAGCCTGCAGGAGCAGGCGCGGCGGCTGGAGCAGACGATGCGCGTGTTCAGGCTCGCCGGTCACGGCGCCTGAGGCCGCGGGCAGCGCGCCGCGACGTCGGCGACGAAGCGGCCGAAGGCGTCGAGCAGCGGCACGCCGTCGAACGCCGGCCCCTCCAGCATCGCCAGCGCCTGCACCGTGGCCTCCAGCGTCGACACCTGGTCGCCGCGGCGCGCGGCGCGGATCGCGCGGTAGCGGGTGGGCTGCGGGTCGGCCAGCGACAGCCGCGGCAGCGCCGCCAGCGCCGGGTGCTCGAGCAGCAGGCGCAGGCTCTTGCGCCAGGTCGCGTCGATGACCACCAGCCGCAGCGGCGCCGTCGCCGGCGCGGCCGAAGCCGGCGGCGCGGGGGCGGCCGGCACGTCGGGATAGAGCAGCCGCGTGTCGCGGCCAGGCCGCTGCAGCAGCGCCTGCAGGGCCTCGGGGGTGAAACGTTCGCCGACCACCACCTCGCAACGCGCCAGCGACAGCCGCAGCAGCGCGACGCTGTTCTTGGCCTGGCGCTGCTCCTGCGGGTGCTGCAGCACCAGCACCTCGGTGCGATGGGCGGTGGGCCGCACCAGCGCGCACAGACAGGTCGCCTGCGGGCGCAGGCAGCGCGCGCAACGCCGGCGGGCAACGGGGGACGGGACGTTCATGCGCCGATGCTCGCACGGGCGCCGGGCGCCCGGCCGCGATCAGCCGTGCCCTTCGGCGGCGGTGGCCCGGCCGTCCAGCCAGCGCAGCAGCAGCCGGTACAGCGCCAGCGGGTCCACCGGCTTGCTCAGGAAGTCGTCCATGCCGGCGGCCTGGCAGCGCACCTTGTCCTCGGCAAAGGCGTTGGCGGTCATCGCGATGACCGGCAGCGTGCCGGCCGGGTGGCGGCGGCGGATCGCGCGGCAGGCGTCCAGGCCGTCCAGGCCGGGCATCTGCATGTCCATCAGCACCAGCCGGTAGTCGCGCGCCAGCGCCATGTCGACGGCGGCGACGCCGTCCTCGGCGACCTCGACGACCAGGCCGGCCTCCTCGAGGATGGCCTGGGCGACCTCGGCGTTGACCGGGTTGTCCTCGGCGAGCAGCACGCGGGCGCCGGCGTGGCGCTGGCGCAGCGCCTGCTCGGCCTCGGCCGCCGGGCCCTGCGGCGGCTCCTCGGCAGCCGACGGGTCGCGCCGCAGCCGGGCGCTGAACCAGAAGGTGCTGCCCTCGCCGGCGACGCTGCTGGCACCGGCCTCGCCGCCCATCAGCTCGGCCAGCCGGCGCGTGATCGCCAGGCCCAGGCCGGTGCCGCCGGCGCGCCGCGTGGTGGAGCGGTCGGCCTGCTCGAAGGCCTCGAACAGCCGCGGCAGAACGTCCGGCGCGATGCCGATGCCGCTGTCCTGCACCTCGAAACGCACCAGCGCACTGCCCTCGTCCTGCTCGACCAGCCGCGCGCGCAGCGTCACCGCCCCCTGCTCGGTGAACTTGACGGCGTTGTTGGCGTAGTTCAGCAGCGCCTGCTGCAGCCGCGTGGGGTCGCCGATCAGATCGCGCGGCATGTGCTCGATCTCGCTGGACAGGCGCAGCTGCTTGGCGCCGGCGCGTTCGTCGACCATCGACAGCACGTTGGCGACGACGGTCTCGACACGCAGCGGCACGGCTTCGAGCGCCATCTTGCCGGCCTCGATCTTGGACAGGTCGAGCACCGCGTTGAGCACCTCCAGCAGGTGCCGGGCGGCGGACTCGAGCTTGCCCAGCCGGTCGGACTGGCGCACGCTCAGGGCCTCGCGGCGGATCAGGTGCGCCATGCCGATCATCGCGTTGAGCGGCGTGCGGATCTCGTGGCTCATGTTGGCCAGGAAGGCGCTCTTGGCCAGGTTGGCGGCCTCGGCACGCTGGCTGGCCTCGGCGAGCTGGCGGGTGCGCCGCTCGACGGTCTGCTCCAGCTGCAGGCGGTGCTCGGCCAGCGCCTGCTGGGCCTGCAGCCGCTCGGTCGCGTCGAGTGCCACGCCGTCCCAGAAGATCGAGCCGTCGGCGCGGCGCAGCGGGCGCGAACGCACGTCCAGCCAGCGCTGCCGGCCGTCGGGCAGCTCGAAACGCAGCGTGGCGTGGTAGTCGCTGCCCTCGGCGGCGCTGCGCTGCTCGTCCTCGATGTAGCGCGAGCGCGCCTCGGGCGCGAGCATCGCGAACAGCGGCTCGGCATCGGCCATCACGTCGGCCGGCCGCAGCCCCAGCGTGCCCTCGATGCCGCCGCTGACGTGGTCGAAGCGCCGGCGGCCGCCGACGACCTCGTAGCGGTAGACGAAGCCAGCGGGCAGGTTGTCGCCCATCGCGCGCAGCTGCTGCTCGCCGGCCTGAAGCCGGGCGGCGCTGGCCCCGAGATCCCACTCGATGCGCTGCGAGTTCATGCTGACGAGGGTCAGCGTGACGAGTTGCACCGACAGGATCTGCGCCAGCGCGTAGACGCCGCCGAAGCCCTTGATCGCCTCGAACGCGGTGCTGACGTCACCCGCCTCCAGCACGGCGCGCACCAGCGTGATCAGCGCGAACAGCGTCAGCCACAGCGCCAGCAGCAGGTCGTTGGAGCCGAAGTGGGGCGGCCGCCGGTGCAGCGTCACGGCGACCGTGGCCAGGCTCAGCGCCGCCGAGAACAGGCAGTAGCAGACGATGCGCGCAGTCAGCTGGCCGGGGTCCAGGCTCAGCCAGCCGAACAGCGGCAGGAAGAGCAGCGCCAGCGCGGCCTCCAGCCAGGCGCCGACGTGCACGCCGCGAAACAGCAGCATGCCGCGCAGGATCAGCACGTGCCCGGCCACCAGCAGCCCGTTGCGCAGCACGCGCGTGGCCCAGCCCGGCGGCAGCACGTCGGGGATCAGCAGCGCCGCGCCCAGCGCCAGGCAGGCGATGCCAGCGGCCCAGAAGCCGAAGCCCGGGTAGGTCTTGCGCGTGCGCAGCACCACGCCCATCACCACGGCGGCCGCCGAGGACAGCAGCGCGTTCGTGGTCAGCAGCGTGGCGGCATCCATCATCGTGAGGAAGCTGGCGCGAGAGCCCGGAAGACATCGTAGCCAAGCCGGCCCGCCCCGTGGCGATCGTTCAGGGTGCGCCTGGCCGCGCTGCCAGAAGCGGCCACTAGGCCGGGGCCGGCGCCGCGGCTTGCGCCAGCACCCGCTGCACGAAGACCTTGACGTCGCTTTCCTTCAGCAGCACCTCGCGGGCGCCGTCGGCCAGCAGGCGTTCGCGCGTGCCGGGCTCGACCTCGGCGGACATGCAGATCACCGGCGGCAGGCGCACGCCCGGGCGCACGGCCTCGCGCACGAAACGCAGCAGCGCGCAGGCGTCGCCGTCGCCGACGAAGCGGTCGCACAGCACCAGGTCCAGCGGCGGCGTCGTCTCGCCGGCGCCGGCCACCGAGGCGACGAGCGCGGCGCGCGCGGCCTCCAGCGTCTCGACCAGCACCACGGCCACGCCCTGGTTCTCGAAGGCCTGGCGCAGCAGCAGGCCGTAGACCTGCGAGTCCTCGACGACCAGCACCCGCTCGACCTGGCCCGGCTGCGCCGGCGCCGGCGCGTCGGCGGCCTCGATGTCGAAGGCCAGCGTGAAGGCGGCGCCTTCGCCGGCCCGGCTCTGCGCCTCGATGCTGCCGCCGAAGGCGCGCACCAGGTCGCGGCTGAGCGCCAGGCCCAGGCCGCTGCCGGGGCGGTCGCCGCCGTCGGTGTGGAAACGCTCGAAGACGTGTTCGCGCGAAGCGGCGGACAGGCCGCTGCCGGTGTCGGCGACGACGACGACCAGCCGCCGCCAGCGTTCGCCGCGCGGGCTGGGCTCCAGACCGGCGGCGACGTGCACCTGGCCGGCCTCGGTGTGCTTGACGGCGTTGACCAGCAGGTTGCGCAGCACCTGCTGCAGGCGCAGCGCGTCCAGCCGCCACCAGCCGTCCAGCGGCGTGCGGCGCTCGAACACCAGCGCCAGGCCCTTGGCCTGGGCCATCGGCCGCGCCTCGTCGGCGGCTTCGCGCAGGCAGCGCTCCAGCGACTCGGGGCGCAGCTCCAGCGCGAGCTGCCCTTCGTGCAGGCGATGGCGGTCCAGCAGCGCGTTCAGCAGGCCCAGCGTGGCCCGCGACGAGCGCCCCAGCACGTCCAGCAGCGGCTGCTCGGCCGGCCCGGGCGACGAGCCGCGCAGCAGCGCCACCGCGCCGCTGACCGACTGCAGCGAGTTGCGCACCTCGTGTGCCAGGAAGGCCAGGTACTGCTCGCTCTCCTGGCGGGCGCGGCGCGTGCGCTCGATCTCCAGACGCAGCGTGCGGCTGTGCCACCACCAGGCCAGCAGCAGCACCGCCAGCACCGCAGCGGCGGCATAGGCCGACAGGCGCACACGCGCCCAGTCGACACGGTCCTGCTGCTCGGCCGCGGCCCACTCGCGCTCGATGCGCGGCATGTCCTCGGCGAGCACGGCGTTGAGCGCGTCGCGCAGCCGCGGGGCCAGCGTCGCGCGCGCCAGCGACACACCCAGGTTGTGCTCGTCGTACAGCCCGGCCACGGTGCCGGTGATGTGCAGCGTGCTGCCGGCACGCGGCCCCAGGCGCGCGTAGGCGCCCTGCAGGCCGTAGAGCGCGGCCTCGGCGCGGCCCTGTTCGACCAGCGTCAGGCACTCGTCGAAGCCGGCGCACTCGACGATGTCGACGTTCGGGTAGGCGGCGCGCACATAGGGCGTGCCGAAATAGCCGCGGATCATCGCCAGCCGCTGGCCCGCCAGCTGCTGCAGGTCCCAGACCGAGAACTGGCGCCGGCTGATCAGCACCAGCGGGTTGGCGCGGTAGGGGCCGACGAAGCTCATGCGCGCGCGGCGCTCGGCGACGTCGGTCAGGCCCAGCATCACGTCCAGGCGGCCATCGGCCAGCGCCTGCAGGCCGCTGGCCAGGTCCATCGGCACGAACGAGGCGATCGACAGGCCGGCACGGCGCGCGACCTCGTTCATCATGCGGATGCCCAGGCCGTCGGCGACGCCGGGGCGCACCTCGGCACTGAACGGCAGATCGCCCGGCAGGTAGCCCACACGCAGCGGCGCGACCTCGAGCGCCGGTGCGGGCGCCGGCAGGACCACCGGCGCGGGCGGCAGCCAGCGGTCGCGCAGCGCCTTCGTGAACGCCGGGTCCAGCGCGGCGATCGTGGCGTCGAGCTGGCGCACCAGCGCCGCGTCGCGCAGATCGGCGGCCAGGCGCAGGTGGCCCTCGGGGAAGCCGTAGCTGCGCAGCACGGCCAGGCCCGAGCCGGGGCGCTCGGCCACCAGCGTGCGCAGCGTCGGCAGGGCCTCGAAGACGAAGTCGGCGTCGCCGCGCTGCACCGCGTCCAGCGCCTCCTGCAAGGTGCCGTAGGCCGGCCGCGCGGCGGCCGGGAAACGCTCGGCGGCGATGCTCTCGGCAACGTAGCCGCGCGTGACCGCCAGGCGCCGCCCGGACAGATCGGGTGTCGCCGGCACCGAGGTGATGGCCGCCGGGCCGACGAAGGCCTGCTGCACCGAGGCGTAGGGGCGCGTGAAACGCAGCGTCAGCGCCCGGTCAGGGGTCTGCGCGATCGCCGTGGCCAGCCGGATGCGGCCGTCGGCCAGCGCCTGCAGCAGCGCCGGGTACTCGACGAAACGTTCGTAGCGGAAACGCAGCCCGGTCTGGCGCGACAGCTCGGTGAGCAGTTCGACGTCCATGCCGCTCGGCGCGGGCTGGTCGGCGCGCCATTCGTGGAACGGCGGGAAACGTTCGAGCAGGCCCACCACGACGACGTCGCCGGCCTGCACGGCGTCGCCGGCGGCGGCGCGTGCCGGCCCATGGGCCAAGCACGTCATCGTCAATGCGGCCAGGGCCCCGCCGGCCCACGATCTCCACCCGAGCATTGCGCCTCCCCTGGGCGCACTGTAGACCGATCCCATGGTCCGGGGATGACAAGGCCGCCGCGCGAGGCGCGGCGGATCGCACACCCGCCGCCGTCGCGTGGCCGCGTCAGCGCTGCGGCGGCTCGCAGCGCTGCAGCAACTCGGCCAGCGGCACCTCCAGCGCCTGCGCCAGCTTGGCCGCGGTCTGCAGCGAAGGCATCGCGCTGGCCCGTTCGATCTCGCCCATGTAGGTGCGGTTGAGCTCGGCGCGTGCGGCCAGCAGCTCCTGCGACCAGCCGCGCGCCTGGCGCAGCCGGCGCACGGTGCGGCCGAAACGTTCGGCCACGCCCTCGTGCGGCAGGTGCCGCGCGTCAAATACCGGCGCCATCGATGCCGTCATCGTGTCCTGCCTCCCGTGTGAGCGCCTGCGTGATCCGGCTGCCCGCCGGCACGTCGCGCGTGATCCAGACATTGCCGCCGATGACCGAGCCACGGCCGACCGTGATGCGGCCGAGGATGGTCGCGCCGGCGTAGACGACGACCTCGTCCTCGACGATCGGGTGGCGCGCGCCGCCACGCTGCAGGCTGCCGTCGGCTTCGGTGGCGAAACGTTTGGCGCCCAGCGTGACCGCCTGGTAGAGCCGCACCTGGCGGCCGATCTGGGCCGTCTCGCCGATGACGACGCCGGTGCCGTGGTCGATGAAAAAGCCTTCGCCGATCGTCGCGCCGGGGTGGATGTCGATGCCGGTCTCGGCGTGCGCGCGTTCGGCCACCAGCCGCGCCAGCAGCGTCAGCCCGTGGCCGTAGAGCTCGTGCGCGATGCGGTGGTGGATCATCGCCTGCACGCCGGGGTAGCACAGCAGCACCTCGTCGACGCTGCGCGCCGCCGGGTCGCCGCGGAAGGCGGCGAGCACGTCGGTGTCCAGCAGGGCGCGCAGCCGCGGCAGCGCGGCACCGAAGGCGCGCACGAAGGCCAGCGCACGCGCGTCGACGTCCTCGGCGCCGCGGCCCAGGCGGGCCTGGTAGCGCAGCTCCAGCCGTGCCTGCTGCAAGAGCGCGCCCAGCACGCGGTCCAGCGTCTGGCCGACGTAGTAGTCCTCGCTCTCCTGGCGCAGGTCCTGCGGGCCCAGGCGCAGCGGGAACAACGCGCCGCGCAGGCCGTCGACGATCGCCGCCAGCACCTCGCGCGACGGCAGCTCGCGGTGGCCGTGCTCCTCGGGCCGCTGCTGCGCGCTGCGCCAGCGCGTGCGCGCGGCGCGCAGCCCGGCGACGATGCCGGCCAGGTCCAGCGAGGCGTCCTCGACCGCCAGCGCACGCGGCGGCGGGGCGTGCGTCGCCGCCGCGGCCGGCCGTTCGGCGACCGCGTCGTCGTGGGGGCCGGCCATGCTCAGGCCGCCTTGGCTTCGGCCGGCGGCAGGCCGCTGGCGTCGAACACGCCTTCGAACAGCACCGAGCTGAGGTAGCGCTCGCCCGAGTCGGGCAGCACGACGACGAGGGTCTTGCCGGCGTGTTCGGGGCGCTGCGCCAGGCGCACTGCCACCGCCGCCGCGGCACCGCCGGAGATGCCCGACAGGATGCCTTCCTCACGCGTCAGGCGGCGCGCGAAGTGGATCGCCTCCTCGTTCGTCACCTGCTCGACGGCGTCGACGAGCGACAGGTCCAGCACCTCGGGCACGAAGCCGGCGCCGATGCCCTGGATCTTGTGCGGGCCGGGCTTCACCTCCTCGCCGGCGCGCACCTGGCTCAGCACCGGGCTGGCGGCGGGCTCGACGGCCACCGAGGTGATGGCCTTGCCCTTGGTCTTCTTGATGAAGCGCGAGACGCCGGTGATCGTGCCGCCGGTGCCGACACCCGAGACCACGACGTCGACGGCGCCGTCGGTGTCGTCCCAGATCTCGGGGCCGGTCGTCGCTTCGTGGATCGCCGGGTTGGCCGGGTTGCGGAACTGCTGCAGCAGCACGTACTTCGGGTCGCTGGCGGCGATCTCCTCGGCCTTGGCGACGGCGCCCTTCATGCCCTTGGCGCCTTCGGTCAGCACGAGTTTGGCGCCGTAGGCCAGCAGCAGCTTGCGCCGCTCCAGGCTCATGGTCTCGGGCATTGTCAGCGTCAGCGGGATGCCACGCGCCGCGGCGACGAAGGCCAATGCGATGCCGGTATTGCCGCTGGTCGGCTCGACGAGTTCCTTGCCCGGGCCGAGCAGGCCGCGCTGTTCGGCGTCCCAGATCAGCGCCGCGCCGATGCGGCACTTGACCGAATACGCCGGGTTGCGGCCCTCGATCTTGGCCAGCACCGTGGCGCCGGCGCCGTCGGTGATGCGGTTCAGGCGCACGAGCGGCGTGCGGCCGATGGACAGCGAGTTGTCGTCGTAGATGCGGGTCATCGCAAGGGTTCCTCTGACGGTCGTTCGGATCGGGTGGGTGGCGGCGCGATCAGTCCTGCGTCCAGGGCAGGCCGCGCCGACGCCAGCCGTCCAGATGGCCACGCTGCTGCGCGGCGTCGAGTTCTCCTTCGAAGCCTTCACCGACGTTGAACACGTTGGTGAAGCCAGCAGCCGCAGCCGCCTCGGCGGCGGCGGCCGAGCGTTTGCCGCTGCGGCACAGCAGCAGCGCCACCGAGTCCTTGCCGCCGAGGCGGGCCTCGAGTTCACGCACGAAACGCGGGTTGCGCGTCAGCGCGGTGCCGGTGGCCCAGGCGACGTGCAGGCTGCCCGGCACTTGGCCGACGAACTTGCGTTCCTCGGCCGTGCGCACGTCCACCAGCAACGCCAGGCCGGCCTGCACCAGCGCCCAGGCGTCCTGCGGCGGCACGACGCCGGCATAGGGCAGGCCTTCGGCGCGCGCGTCCTGGCGCGCACGCTGCAGCACGGGGTGGGCGTCCACGGACGCAGGCAGTTCGGCAACGGCGTTCATCGGTTCTCCTTCGGCCGCCGGCCGCGGCCCCGCCCGGGGCGATGACGGCGATAGACGGCGGATGCCAGCGTAGGCAGGCTGCCGCCAGCGCTCAACGAATGGAAACGCCGCTCGATATGCACCGAACGAGCAAGCTCGCCATCTGCGAGCCTCGGCTTTGCACATGCGCCGAATGTCTTTGGCGGCACGCGGCTTGCCGGCCAGACTGCCCCGTTTTTGGCCGCTCCCGGCACGTCCAATGTCCCGTTCCCCCGACCTCCCCCGCGCCGCCCGCGAGACCGCGTCGCGCCCCGCGGTGCTCGACCTGATCGGCAACACGCCGCTGGTGCGCGTGACGCGCCTGGACACCGGCTGCTGCACGCTGTTCCTGAAGCTGGAGTCGCAGAACCCCGGCGGTTCGATCAAGGACCGCATCGGCGTCGCGATGATCGAGGCCGCCGAACGCGACGGCCGGCTGCAGCCCGGCGGCACCGTCGTCGAGGCGACCGCCGGCAACACCGGCCTGGGCCTGGCGCTGGTGGCGCGCGCCAAGGGCTACAAGGTCGTGCTCGTCGTGCCCGACAAGATGGCCACCGAGAAGGTGCTGCACCTGAAGGCGCTGGGCGCGACGGTGCACGTCACGCGCTCGGACGTCGGCAAGGGCCACCCCGAGTACTACCAGGACCTGGCGGCGCGCATCGCCGCCGGCATCCCGGGTTCGTTCTTCGCCGACCAGTTCAACAACCCGGCCAACCCGCTGGCGCACGAAACCGCCACCGGCCCCGAGATCTGGGCCCAGACCGGCCACGACCTGGACGCCATCGTCGTCGGCGTCGGCTCCTCGGGCACGCTGACCGGGCTGTCGCGCTACTTCCGCAAGGTGCAGCCCGAGCTCGAGTTCGTGCTCGCCGACCCGGTGGGCTCGATCCTCGCCGACTACGTGAAGACCGGCCACGTCGGCCAGGCCGGCTCCTGGGCCGTCGAAGGCATAGGCGAGGACTTCGTGCCGGCGATCGCCGACTTCGGCTCGGTCAAGAGCGCCTACTCGATCCCCGACGCCGAGAGCTTCGGCGCCGCGCGCGAGCTGCTGGCACGCGAAGGCATCCCCGGCGGCTCGTCGACCGGCACGCTGCTGGCGGCGGCGCTGCGCTGGTGCCGCGAGCAGACAACGCCCAAACGCGTGCTGACGCTGGTCTGCGACACCGGCACGCGTTATCTGTCCAAGGTCTACAACGACCAGTGGCTGATCGACCAGGGCCTGCTCGCGCGGCCGCGTTTCGGCGACCTGCGCGACCTGATCTCGCGCCGCTTTGAGGACGGCGGCGTCGTCGCCATCGCGCCCGAGGACACGCTGCTCGTGGCCTTCCAGCGCATGCGCCTGGCCGAGGTCTCGCAGCTGCCGGTGCTGGCCGACGGCCGGCTGGTCGGCGTGCTCGACGAGTCGGACCTGCTCGTCGCCGCGCAGGCCGGGCCGCAGGCGCTGCAGCGCCCGGTGCGCAATGCGATGACCGCCGCGCCGCAGACGCTGCCAGCCAGCGCCTCGATCGCCGAGCTGCGCGCCGTGCTCGACCGCGGGCTGGTGGCCATCGTCGCCGACGAAGCCGGCTTCCACGGCCTGGTCACGCGTTTCGACCTGCTCAACCACCTCCGCCGGCAACTGCTGGCGTCCACCGCCGCCGCATGAGCCACACCACCGCCCCCGACACCGACCGCCCGCTCGCCTTCGCCACGCGCACGATCCACGGCGGCCAGCACCCCGACCCGTCGACCGGCGCGATCATGCAGCCGATCTACGCCACCTCGACCTACGTGCAGAGCAGCCCCGGCGTGCACCAGGGCCTGGACTAAGGCCGCTCGCACAACCCGACACGCTGGGCCTGGGAACGCGCCGTCGCCGACCTCGAAGGCGGCGCCCAGGCCTTCGCCTTCGCCAGCGGGCTGGCGGCCATCGCCACCGTGCTGGAGCTGCTGCCGGCGGGCTCGCACGTCGTCAGCGGCGACGACCTCTACGGCGGCAGCTTCCGCCTCTTCGACAAGGTGCGGCGCCAGAGCGCGGGGCTGGAGTTCAGCTACGTCGACCTCGCCGACCCCGAGGCGCTGCGCCGCGCGATCCGCCCGAACACGCGCCTGGTCTGGGCCGAGACGCCGACCAACCCGCTGCTCAAACTCGCCGACCTGCGCGCCGTGGCCGCCATCGCCCACGAGCACGGCCTGCTCGCCGCTGCCGACAACACCTTCGCCAGCCCGTTCAACCAACGGCCGCTGGAGCTGGGCTTCGACCTCGTCGTGCACTCGGCGACCAAGTACCTGAACGGCCACAGCGACGTCATCGGCGGCGTCGCCGTCGTCGGCCGCGACGAGCGCCTGGCGCCGGTGCGCGAGCGCCTGGGTTTCCTGCAGAACGCCGTCGGCGCGATCGCCGGGCCCTTCGACAGCTTCCTGGCGCTGCGCGGCGTGAAGACGCTGGCGCTGCGTGTCGAGCGCCACAACGCCAACGCGCTGGAACTGGCGCGCTGGCTCGAGACCCAGCCGCAGGTGGCGCGCGTGCACTACCCCGGGCTGGAGTCGCACCCGCAGCACGCGCTGGCGCGGCGCCAGATGTCGGGCTTCGGCGGCATGATCTCGCTGGACCTGGCGACCGACCTCGCCGGCGCGCGACGTTTCCTCGAGGCGGTGCGCCTCTTCGCCTTGGCCGAGAGCCTGGGCGGCGTCGAGAGCCTGATCGAGCACCCGGCGATCATGACCCACGCGACGATCCCGCCCGAGACACGCGCCGCGCTCGGCATAGTCGACAGCCTGGTGCGGCTGTCGGTCGGCATCGAGGACGTCGAGGACCTGCGCGCCGACCTGGCGCAGGCGCTGGCGGCGATCTGAGCGCGGCAGGCGACGGGGCGAAAAAGAACCCCGCTGCCGCGGCGGGCAGCGGGGTCAAGTCACCGGGGTTGCCCCACGGAGCCCACGACTGAGACGACGAGAGAGCCGATGAGGATCGGCCCCTGGACCTTAGCCGTGCGCTGGTTGCAGGCCAACGAAGAACGGCGCATGTCGGCCCGCGCCGAGCGCATGGCGGGGCCATCGGCGGCGGGCCGTGCGCCCGGGCGGATACTCGACGCGTTACCCGTCAGGAAACGCCCACGATGAAGATCCAGGCTCCATCCCCCGTGCCCCCGAGCAGCCCGCATCCGACGGGCGGCAGCGCTGCGAATGCCGGCGGCGCGTGCTCGTTCGCCTCGATGCTGGCCGCGGCGACGACGCCGGCCGCCGATCAGACGGCGGACGACGAGCGCCCCGACTTCACGAGCATGACGCGGCAGCAGTTGTTCGACTGGATGAACCAGCAGATCCGCAGCGGCAGGATGTCGCTCGACGAGAGCACGCCCTTCCTCGGCATGACGATGAAGATCTCGGCCGCCACCGGCGAGCCGGTGGACATGGCCAGCGACGGCGAGCGCATCGACTTCGTCGCCAAGGCCCGCGGCGGCATCGACGGCGCGCTGGAGCGCCGCGACTACGACCTGCTCGCCCGCCTGCAGGCCGCGGTGGAGCGCATGCTGAAGATGCAGGGCTCAGCCGGCACGGCGGCCGACGGACGCGGCGTCTGAGCAGGGAGGTTTGTCCCTGCGTCCCAATCGAGGCGTTGCCGAGGGCCGGCCCGTTCAGCGGCGAGCAGCCCAGTCGGACTCGGTGACTTCCTGGAGTCCGACGTCGAAGTTCACGGTGGCGGTCCTGCCAACGGCAAAGATGCTGGAAACGGCCAGCGCGTAGCGCAGATACACGTCCTGCCGTGCCTGGGGGCGAATGGTGAGCTTGACCTGCTTGCCGTCGGGAATGCCCAGAGTGTGCGGCTGGATCACGACCTCGCGCTCACCCGGGGCAACCTTCAACTCGAAGGACTCCAGGCGATTCAAGCGCCCGACACGGAAGCCGTCGACGTACACGTACTGATCGACGGCCGCTCCGATGTATCCGGTGTCGGCCCGGTAAAGGTGCAGAGTGACGGCCGTCGCCGGGTCGACGGGTTCGGGAACCGCGCTCTTGGGCGTGGGTGCGCTGGCACAACCTGCGATGCCGGCAACACAGGCGGCGAGCATGGCTCGGCGAATCATCGTTTCCTCCCCGGACTCTGCTGGTTATCCGGGAAACATAACACGCAGGCGTTGCCTGCCGGCGATAGGCCGCTCAGGCCGTCATGCCCGCCAGCCCCATCACCCAGCGCAAGCCCAGCGCCACCGCGCCCAGCGCGCCGACGCTGGCCGCCCAGATCAGCAGCAGCCAGCCCAGCCGGCGCAGCCAGAGAAGGCGCGGGCGCAGGGACTCGGCCATCAGTGGTAGCCCTCGCCGATTTTCACCTTGCCGCGGAACACGTAGTAGGACCAGGCGGTGTAGCCGAGGATGAACGGGATGATGGCCAGCGCGCCGACGAGCGCGAAGCCCTGGCTCTGCGGCGGTGCCGCCGCGTCCCAGATCGAGATGCCCGGCGGGATGACGTTGGGCCACAGGCTGATCAACAGCCCGCTGTAGCCCAGGAACAGCAGCGCCAGCGCGAGCACGAAGGGCAGCGCCGAATGGCTGCGCGGCAAGGCGCGCAGCAGCCGCCAGGTCACCAGCGCCACCAGCAGCGGCACCGGCAGGAAGAACAGCAGGTTGGGCAGCGTGAACCAGCGCTCCGCGATCGCCGGGTGCGCCAGCGGCGTCCACAGGCTGACGGCGGCCAGCGCGGCCAGCACCGCCCAGGTCACCGGACGGCCGAGTTCGCGCATGCGCTGCAGCAGCGCGCCCTCGGTCTTCATCACCAGCCAGCCGACGCCCAGCAGCGCGTAGGCCAGCACCAGCGCGGCACCGGTGAACAGGCTGAACGGCGTCAGCCAGTCGAAGACGCCGCCGGCATAAGCGCCGTCCTTGACCTCGAAACCGCCGATGAAGGCGCCCAGCGCCACGCCCTGCGAGAAGGTGGCGATGTAGGAGCCCCAGGCGAAGGCGTGGTCCCAGAAAGGCTTGTGCGCGTCGTCGGCCTTGAAGCGGAACTCGAAGGCCACGCCGCGCCAGATCAGCCCGGCCAGCATTGCCATCAGCGGCAGGTACAGCGCGCTCAGCACCACCGCGTAGGCCAGCGGGAAGGCGGCCATCAGCCCGGCGCCGCCGAGCACCAGCCAGGTCTCGTTGCCGTCCCAGACCGGGGCGACGCTGTTGACCATCACGTCGCGCTCCTCGCGGTCCTTCACGAACGGGAAGAGGATGCCGATGCCCAGGTCGAACCCGTCCATCACGACGTACATCATCAGCCCGAAGCCGATGACCCCGAACCACAGCAGCGGCAGGTCGATGTCCATCGTGGGCTCCTCAGACCGGGTCGACGTGGTCGGGGCCGGCCGACAGCGGCCGCGCCGGGCGCGGCGCCTGGCCCGGGTCCTGCGGCGAGCTCTCGTGCTCGCCGGGCTGCGGCCCCTTGGCGACGAGCTTCAGCATGTAGCGCAGGCCGATGCCGAAGACGGCGAAGTACATGACGACGAACACCGCCAGCGTCGTGCCCATCACCTGCGCCGAGTGGTTGGACACCGCGTCGGCGGTACGCATCACGCCGTAGACGATCCAGGGCTGGCGGCCGATCTCGGTGGTGAACCAGCCGGCGAGGATGGCGATCACGCCGGCCGGCCCCATCCAGGTCGCGAAGCGCAGGAAGGCGCCGCCTTCGTAGAGCCGGCCGCGCCAGCGCCGCCAGGCGGCCCAGGCGCCGAGCAGCAGCATCAGCAGACCCAGACCGACCATCACGCGGAAGGACCAGAAGACGATGGTCGCGTTGGGCCGGTCCTCGGGCGCGAACTCGGCCAGGCCGGGGTAGGTGCCGTCCAGGCTGTGGGTCAGGATCAGGCTGCCCAGGCGCGGGATCTCGACGCGGTACAGCGTCTCCTCGGCCTGCATGTCGGGCCAGCCGAACAGCACCAGCGGCACGCCTTCGCCGGGCGGGCCGTTGCGCCAGTGGCCTTCCATCGCCGCGACCTTGGCCGGCTGGTGCTCCAGCGTGTTCAGGCCGTGCAGGTCGCCGACGGCGATCTGCAGCGGCGCGACGAACATCAGCATGCCCATCGCCATCGAGAACATCGTGCGCACGCGGACGTTGTCGTGGCCGCGGCGCAAGTGCCAGGCCGCCGACGCGCCGACGAACAGCGCCGTCGCCAGGAAGGCCGCCACCGTCATGTGCGCCAGCCGGTACGGGAACGAGGGGTTGAAGATCACCGCCAGCCAGTCCACCGGCACGACGATGCCGTCGACGATCTCGTGGCCCTGCGGCGTCTGCATCCAGCTGTTGGAGGCCAGGATCCAGGTCGCCGAGATCAGCGTGCCCAGCGCGACCATGATCGTCGACAGGAAATGCAGCCCGGGGCCGACGCGGTTCCAGCCGAACAGCATGACGCCGAGGAAACCGGCTTCGAGGAAGAAGGCGGTGAGCACCTCGTAGGCCAGCAGCGGCCCGGTGACCGAACCGGCGAAGGCCGAGAAGTAGCTCCAGTTGGTGCCGAACTGGTAGGCCATCACCAGCCCCGACACGACGCCCATCGCGAAATTGACGGCGAAGATCTTGGCCCAGAAGTGGTACAGGTCGCGGTAGACCGGGTTCTTCTTCCACAGCCACAGGCCTTCCAGCACGGCCAGATAGCTGGCCAGCCCGATCGTGATGGCCGGGAAGACGATGTGGAAGGAGACGGTGAAACCGAACTGGATGCGGGCCAGTTCGAGGGCGGTCAGTCCGAACATGGGCAGGCGGCGGCGGAGAGGCGGCAAGTGTGGCGCCGGTGGCCCGAACCCGCAGCCGAGGCGCGGGAGAACCCTCGCTTCGTCGGGGTCAGGCCCGGCCGGTCCTGCGTTGCTGGCCCCAGACGAGGTGGTCCAGCAGCCGCGCATTGATTCCCGGGTGCTCGGGCTTCAGACGCTGCACGGCTCCGTGAAGCAGGGGCTGGGCCTCGGTGATCCGAACCTCGCGCCCCAGCGCAATGCCCAACCAGCGAAGAATCATGCGGTCGGGTTTGATCAGATCGTCGCGGCCCGCGAGCATGCGGAAGTAGGTCCAGCAGATGCCGCTGCGCTGCCCCGGCAGCCGTCTGATCTCGGCCTCGATCGCGGAGTCGTCTGTCACGGACTCGAGGTCCTGGAAGCGTTCAATGCCGTTCTGGCGCAGCACGGCGACGAAGCGCAGCACCGCGTCGGCCTTCAGGATGCCGTTGCGGGTCGAGGTGAGCTGGCGGTTGCAGAACACCTCGTTCGCGAGACGTTCCGCCTTCATCGTCTCGCCCAGGCGCCCCAGATGTTCCAGCGGCTGCTGCGCGGAAAGCGCGGGGAAGACGGCGCCGTCGGCCCGGTAGGCGTTCAGCCCCGTGCAGGCGCAGTAGCGGGCCACCACACGCTGCACCGACTCGTAGCGCACGCCGATCGAATAGACGGCATCGATGACGCACAGCGTCAGGCTGCCGTAGCGGTACTCGTCGCCGAGCCGGGCCCCTGTCAGGTCCAGCGTCTGGCGCGCCTGGTTCACGATCCGGTCGATGTCGTCGGCCCCCACGGCAGGTCTCCTTGGAAAGCGGCAGACCAGCCTATCGGCGTGATCAGGTCTCAGCAAGCGCACGCGTCAAGCGCCTCCAAGCCTCCCCACACGCGTACATTGGTCGCCATGCGCACCACCGCCACCTCCACGCTGCGCACCCGGACACGCTGGCTCGCAGCCCTGGCCGCCGTCGCCGCCGTGCCTGCCGCAGCCGCCGAAGCACCGCTGCTGCGCTGCGAGCTGCGCTACTTCAGCACGACGATGCAGGTCGAGGCCCGCCCGGTTGCCGACCCGTACACGGTCGCAGCACAGGACGTCGGCACACGTTTCCGCTTCAAGGCCGTGGTGCTGGGCACGCAGGAACGTGTCGACTCGGTCTCGCTCTACGCCTACGACATGGCGGTGGCCAACGCGCCGGTGCTGATCCACGAAGTCGTCCATCGGCCGCCCTTCCCGCCCGGCACGGCGATCCCCGCGCTGACCGGCTGGAACCACGTCTATTCCTCGCGCCTGGGCCGTGAACTCGTCTACGGCTGCGCGCTGGGCACGGAGGCCGCACGATGAAACGCCGCGACTTCAATGCCGCGCTGCTGGCCGGCACCTGGGCCGCCGCCGGCGCCGCAGGTGCCGAGCCGCAGCCGACGCTCAGCCTGGTCTTCGTCGGCGACGTGATGCTCGCCGACGGCCCCGGGCGCGTGCTGCGCCGCGGCGGCAATCCGTTCGCACCGACGGCCGCGCTGCTGGCCGGCGCCGACCTGCGCATCGCCAACCTCGAATGCGTCGTCGCGCGCGGCGGCCGGGCCGACGACAAGCCCTGGACCTTCCGCGCCGACCCGCGTGTGCTGGCGCTGCTGCGCCGCCACGTCGACGCCGTCTCGCTGGCCAACAACCACTCCGGCGACTTCGGCCGCGAGGCCTTCGCCGAGATGCTGGGCGCGCTGAAGGCCCACGGCCTGCCGTACTTCGGCGGCGGCCACGACCTCGCCGAGGCGCACCGGCCGCTGATCGTCGAGCGCCGCGGGCTGCGCCTGGCGCTGCTCGGTTACGACGAGTACTTCCCGCGTTATTTCGAGGCCGGCCACGACCACCCGGGTGTCGCCTGGAGCGAGGACGAGCAGGTCGTGTTCGACATCCGCCGCGCACGCACGACGGCCGACCTGGTGATCCCGTTCATGCACTGGGGCGAGGAAGGCCGGCCGACGGCCAACGAGCGCCAGCGCGCGCTGGCGCGGCTGATGATCGACGCCGGTGCCGACGCCGTCGTCGGCACCCATCCGCACATCGTGCAGGACGTCGAGTTCCACCGCGGCAAGCCGATCGTCTACAGCCTGGGCAACTTCGTCTTCGACGGCTTCGACAGGCCCGAGAACAACACCGGCTGGGTGCTGCGCCTGGAGATCGGCCGCGAAGGCGTGCGCTCGCTGCGGCGCGCGGTGGTGCGCATGGACCGCGAGGGCACGCCGCATCCGGTGGAAGACTTCGCCGAGCTCATGCCCGCGCGCTGAGACGGCCACCCCGAGCGCCATGCCCCACACGCTGGCCGGCCCGGTACACGCCGAGCTGGTGATCAAGAAGAGCCGCTTCATCGCCTGCGTGCAGCCGGTCGACGACCGTGCGCAGGCGCAGGCCCTCGTCGCCGCGCTGCGTGCCGGACACCCGCAGGCCGCGCACGTGTGCTGGGCGCTGCTGGCCGGCGGCCAGAGTGCGGCGGTCGATGACGGCGAACCCGGCGGCACCGCCGGCCTGCCGATGCTCGCCGTGCTGCGCCACCAGGACCTGGACGGCGCGCTGGCCACCGTCGTGCGCTACTGGGGCGGCACCAAACTCGGCGCCGGCGGCCTGGTGCGTGCCTACACCGATGCGGTGGCGACCGCGCTGCAGGGTGCGGTCAAGATCCCGCGCCGCCGGCTGGCGCGGCTGGGTTGCCGCCTGCCCTATGCACTCGAAGGCTGGCTGCGCCGCCAGCTCGCCCAGGCCGACGCGACGCTGGACGAGGTGCGGCACGGCGACGCGGTGTACGTCGGTTTCAGCCTGCCGGAAGACGAGGCGCCGGCGTTGAAGGCGGCGCTGGAGGACGGCGGGCGCGGGCAGCTGGTATGGGATCGCGGCGACTGAGCGCCAAGACGAGTCCTTTGGCGGGCCCCTGCCGGGTCAGGCACTGCCCCGCGACGGCACGATCTTCCAGTGCGCGCCCGCGAACGAAGGCTGCTGGCGTTCATCGTCCCAGCGCGTGACTTTCCAGAACTCGGTCGGCATCTCGAGCGGGAAGAACAAGGGGCGGTCCTGGTCGTTGCACATCCATGGCGACCAGCGCGAGCCTTCCTTCGGCACCAGCCCGACCGGCGGCCGCGGCGAAGTCAAGACGAAGAAGAGGCGCAGCGGCGACGGCATCAGGCCCGCCGCCTGAAGAGCCTCGAGCCGCTTGACCTTGCCCTGGAACTGCTCGTTCGACCAGGCCGTATCTCCCTTGGCCTCGATCAGCACCAGGGTGCGGTCGAAAGCGACGACGAGGTCCATGTCCTCCTGGTTGCCACACACCAGCCGGCCGTCATTGGGGTGCGACGCAAAGGCCTCGTCCCCACGCGCGAGCAGCGTCAGCGCGCCCACCAGCCAGTCGAGGTGGTAGTCCATCGCCCACCACGCGGCGGCAGGCACCTCGACGCCGATGGCCTGCTGCAGACGGCGGCGAAACGCCTCGTCCAGCGTCTCGCTGGCGGGTCCGAGCGCGTTGCGGATCAACCAGAAGCGTTCCTTGCGGTTGAAGCTCTTGAGTGCTTCGACCAGATTCATCGTCTCTCCCGTCGCTGTGCGATTCGACTCGCTGGAGGCTACGCCCGGGCCACCGGGCCCGAGCGCTCGAATCGAGCGCGGCATGGACAAGACAGATGAGAGCCGGCGGTCGCCCCAGGCACCCGCTACGGCGTGGCGCGCGACGGCTGGCGACGTCAGCCGATCAACCCCAGCTTCACCCTCGCCGCCACGCGCGCCAGCGCCGCCTCGCGCGCCTCGATCGGCGCCTGGCTCTCGGTCAGGTAGGCCGCCAGCAGCAGCGGCGCGCGGCCGGGCGCCCAGACGACGGCGACGTCGTTGGTCGTGCCTTGCGCGCCGGTGCCGGTCTTGTCGGCCACGAGCCAGCCGGGCGGGAAGCCGGCGCGCAAACGCTTCAGGCCGGTGGTCGAGGCCGTCATCCACTGCAGCAGCAGGTCGGCGCCGCGGCGCGACAGGCCGCCGCCGAACAGCGCCTGGCGCAGCGCCAGCACCATCGCCGCCGACGTCGTCGTGTCGCGTTCATCGCCGGGGCGGGCTTCGTTGAGATCGGGCTCGCGGCGATCCAGGCGTGTCGTGCGGTCGCCCAGCGTGCGCACCCAGAGCGTCAGCCCGGCCGGGCCGCCCAGCGTCTGCAGCAGCAGGTTGGCGGCGGTGTTGTCGCTCAGCACGACCGCGGCTTCGCAGAGCTCGGCGACCGTCATGCCGGCGCCGTCGGCGTGGCGCGAGGTGGTCGGCGCGTAGTCCAGCAGCGCCTCGCGGCCGAAGACGATGCGCCGCTCCAGCCGCTCCTGGCCACGGTCCACACGCGCCAGCACCGCCGCGGCCAGCAGCCATTTGAAGGTGCTGCACATCGGGAAACGTTCGTCCTGGCGGTGGCCGAAGCTGCGGCCGGTCTCCAGGTCGTAGGCGTAGACGCCCAGCCGGCCGGCGACCGAACGTTCGATCGCGCCGAAGGCGTCGGCGTCGCCGGCTTCGAGGGCGAAGGCCGGGCGGCCGGCGGCGGCCAGCGTCAACGCGGCCCAGGCGTGGAACGAGCGTCGCTTCATGCGCCGATTCTGATGCGCAAGCGGCTTGCGCTGGCTCGTGACGCCCGGTGATCACTGCCTATAGCCGGTTGCCGCCACGCGGCACGCTTGCCGAGACTGCGGCGGCGATCCAACCCGACAAGGACACGTTCTCCATGGCAGACACCGCGCCCGTGCAACTGGCTCTCGGCGACAGCGCCGCACGCCAGCTCGCCAACGCCACCAAGACCGCGCCGACCCTGGCGACCATCAGCCCGCGCTGGCTGACCCAGCTGCTGCAGTGGGTGCCGGTAGAAGCCGGCATCTACCGCCTGAACAAGGTGCGCAACCCGCAGGACGTGCAGGTGCTGTGCGCCAAGCGCGACGAGTCCGAACTGCCGACGACCTTCGTCGACTACGAGACCCAGCCGCGCGAGTACTTCCTCAACGCCGTCAGCACCGTGCTGGACGTGCACACGCGCGTCTCCGACCTCTACAGCAGCCCGCACGACCAGATCAAGGAGCAGTTGCGCCTGACGATCGAGACGATCAAGGAGAAGCAGGAAAGCGAACTCATCAACAACCCCGACTACGGCCTGCTCGCCAGCGTGCACCCCGACCAGGTCGTCTACCCGCTGACCGGCGCGCCAACGCCCGACGACTTCGACGAGTTGCTCTCCAAGGTCTGGAAGGAGCCGGCCTTCTTCCTGACGCACCCGCTGGCGATCGCCGCCTTCGGCCGCGAATGCACGCGCCGCGGCGTGCCGCCGCCCACCGTCAGCCTCTTCGGCAGCCAGTTCCTCACCTGGCGCGGCATCCCGCTGGTGCCCAGCGACAAGGTGCCGGTGGCCGACGGCAAGACCAAGGTGCTGCTGCTGCGTGTCGGCGACAAGCGCCAGGGCGTCGTCGGCCTGTACCAGCCAGGGCTGCCGGGCGAGCAGAGCCCGGGGCTGTCGGTGCGTTTCATGGGCATCAGCCGCAACGCGATCGCGTCCTACCTGATCTCGCTGTACTGCTCGCTGGCGGTGCAGACCGAAGACGCGCTGGCGGTGCTGGAGGACGTCGAGGTCGGCAAGTACCACGCCTACCCCGACACCTACCGATGACCCACCCCCGTAGCGCCTTCGGCGCACCTTGCAGGCCGCGCCGTGCCGTTGGCCCGGCCCTTCGGCTGGCGCAGGCCGTCCACCGGACGGCCCACGTCCCGCCGAAGCCCCCTCGAGGGGGCGACGCCAGCGACCGGGCGAAGCCCGGCCGCGGCGTCCGCTTGATGCACTGCGGTCACGGATCGGGGCGCGCGCCTCGGTCATGCACAGGAAACACCCCGTCCCGATGACGACCCCCGAGATCCCGGCCGCGGCCTTGCCGCCCGGCCTGCCCGACCCGGCGCTGCTGGCGCGCCTGGCCGGCGAACTGTTCAACAGCTGGCCGGGCGCGGCCACGGTGCCGGCCACCGGCGGCGTGCCGCTGCCCGAGCGGCCGCATCCGGCAGGGCTGACGCCACCGCCCGGCAGCTACGGCCCGTCCACGCCGGCCGCCGTGCCGGGCGGCCTGCCGCCCGGTGCCAACCTCGTGCCGACCTCGCCGCAGAGCGCCGCCAACATCGGCGCCTCGGCGCCGGCCCGGCTGCCGCATGCGCAAGCCGGCAACGGCGTGCCCGACGTGCCGCTGTCGGCCGCGCCGGCCTACGACGGCCGCGCCGGCAGCCACCTGCTGGCGGCGCCGCAGGCGCCGGCGGCGCCCTTCCATTTCGCCGAGGCCGAGGCGCTGGGTTTCCCGGCCGCTGCAGCCGCACCGCCGACGGCCGACCCGGCTTTCGAGGCGCTGCGCGCCCTGCCCTGGCAGCTGCCGACCGCGGCCGCCGTGCCGCGGCTGGACACGGTGCCGGCGCCGTCCGCCGCGCCAGCCACCGCTTCGCCGCGCTACTACTTCGTGCCCGAAGCGGCTCCGGCGGCCCCCACCGGCCGCCCGGGCTTCGCCGACGCCCATCCGCCGCTGGACGTGCACGCCGTGCGACGCGACTTCCCGCTGCTGAACGAGCGCATCAACGGACAGCGCGTCGTCTGGCTGGACAACGCCGCGACGACGCAGAAGCCGCAGGCCGTCATCGACCGCCTGGCCCACTTCTACGCCCACGAGAACTCCAACATCCACCGCGCCGCGCACGCGCTGGCGGCACGCGCCACCGACGCCTACGAAAACGCCCGCGAGACCGTGCGCCGCTTCATCGGCGCCGCGTCGACCGAGGAGATCGTCTTCGTGCGCGGCGCCACCGAGGCCATCAACCTGGTCGCCGCGGCCTGGGGCTGCCGCCACGTCGGGCCGGGCGACGAGATCGTCGTCTCGCACCTGGAGCACCACGCCAACATCGTGCCGTGGAAGCGCCTGGCCGACGAACGTGGCGCCAAGCTGCGCGTGATCCCGGTCGACGACAGCGGCCAGGTGCGGATCGACGAGTACCAGCGGCTGCTCAACGAGCGCACGAAGATCGTCGCCGTGACGCAGGTCTCGAACGCGCTGGGCACCGTGGTGCCGGTGGACCAGATCGTCGCCATCGCGCGGCGCGCCGGCATCCGCACGCTGGTCGACGGCGCGCAGTCGGTGTCGCACCTGAAGGTCGACGTGCGCGCCTTGGACACCGACTTCTTCGTCTTCTCGGGCCACAAGGTCTTCGGGCCGACCGGCATCGGCGTGCTCTACGGCCGCCGCGAGCTGCTGGAGGACCTGGCGCCCTGGCAAGGCGGCGGCAACATGATCGCCGACGTCACGTTCGAGCGCATCGTCTACCAGCCGCCGCCGGCACGCTTCGAGGCCGGCACCGGCAACATCGCCGACGCGGTGGGGCTGGGCGCGGCGCTGGAGTACGTCGAGCGCATCGGCATCGCCAACATCGCGAAGTACGAGCACGGGCTGCTGGAGTACGCCACCGGGCGTCTGGCCGAGGTGCCGGGGCTGCGGCCGATCGGCACCGCACGCGACAAGGCCAGCGTGCTGTCCTTCGTGCTCGCCGGCTACAGCACCGACGAGGTCGGCCAGGCGCTGAACCGCGAAGGCATCGCGGTGCGCACCGGCCACCACTGCGCGCAGCCCATCCTGCGCCGCTTCGGCCTGGAAGCCACGGTGCGGCCCTCGCTGGCCTTCTACAACACCTGCGAGGAGATCGACCAGCTGGTGGCGGTGCTGCAGCGCCTGGCGGCGGCGCGGCCGGTCGCCGGCCGGCGCTGAGGCTTGCATCAGGGCCCCCGGCCGGCCATGCGCCGGCCGGATAAACAAACGACGAAGGCTTCGTGGCGGCCCGAGGGCCGGCGCCCTATCGTGAAGGCTCACACCTGGAGAAGCCTCATGCCTTTCGTCGCCGTGCTGCCGCAGCGCCTGCCCTGCCCGCGTCGTCCGATGCCGGCCGAGCCCTGCGCGCGCATCGTCGACGCCGACATCCGCCGCACCGCGCTCGCGGTGCTGGCGCTCACGGCCACCGTCTGGTGGCCGAGCGCGCCGCGCCGGGTTCAGTCGCTGGCCAGCTTCACGCGGTCGGACAGCCGCGCATAACGCTCGTAGTCGCGCCGCACCAGCTGCGCCAGCTGCTGCGGCGTGCCGCCGACCGGCGTGATGCCCTGCTTGCGCAGCGCTTCCAGCACCGCAGGCTGGCGCAGCGTGGCGCTGGCGTCGTGCGCGATGCGCTCCACCACTGCCGCCGGCGTGCGCACCGGCGCGAACAGCGCGAACCAGCTCGTGACGCGGAAGCCCGGAATCGACTCCTGCGCCGTCGGCACCGCCGGCAGCAGCGGGCTGCGCTGCGCGCCGCCGATCGCCAGCGCACGCAGCCGGCCCGACTGGATGTGCGGTAGCGCCGCCGTCACCGAGACCCACATCGCCTGCGCCTGGCCCGAGGCGACGTCGGCCACCGCCTGCGAGCCGCCGCGGTAGGGGATGTGCACGAAGAAGAAGTCGCGTTCGATCTTCAGCAGTTCGAAGGCCAGGTGGTGCAGCGAGCCGACACCGGCCGAGGCGTAGCTGTAGGCGCCGGGGCGTTTCTTCGCCGCGGCCACCATGTCGGCGATCGTGCGCCAGCCGGTGGCGGCGTTGACGACGAGCACGTAGTCGCTGTCGGCCAGGTGCACGACCGGCGCCAGCTCCTTCAGCGGGTCGAACGAGAGCTTGCCCTGCAGCGCCGGGGCGATCGTGATCGCTCCTTCCTGCGACAGCGACAGCGTGTGGCCGTCGGCGTCCGAACGCGCGGTGGCCTCGGCCGCGACCAGGCCGCCGGCGCCGGTGCGGTTCTCCACCGTCACCGGCTGGCGCCAGTCGTCCTGCAGCTGGCGCGCGACGATGCGCACCGCGACGTCGGCGCCGCTGCCGGCGGTGTTGCCGACGAGGATGCGCACCGGCTTGGCCGGGAACGCGGCGGTGTTGGCGTGGGCGCTGCCCAGGGCGGGCGCGGCCACGGCGGCGGCGCTCCAGTGCAGCAGGCGGCGGCGAGAGATCGGGGACATACGACGCTCCGGAAGAAGGCGAAAACTCAGGATCGGGGCATGGCGGCGCCCAGGCCACGCAGGAATTCGCGTGAGCTTGGACGTCGGATGCATAACGAAAGACGCCGCGGCGCCGGAGCGGGCCGCGGCGGTGTCAGCAGACGCTCAGACCGCGGCCAGCGCCTGGTCCAGGTCGGCCAGCAGGTCGGCGATGTGCTCGATGCCGACCGACAGACGCACCGTGTCCTCGGACACGCCGGCCTTGGCCAGTTCCTCGGGCGCGAGCTGGCGGTGCGTCGTCGAGGCCGGGTGCGTGGCCAGCGAGCGCACGTCGCCGATGTTCACGAGGCGGGTGAAGAGCTGCAGCGCGTCCAGGAACCGCGCGCCGCGCTCGCGGCCCTGGCCGGGCTCGCCCTTCAGGCCGAAGGTCAGCAGGCCCGAGGCGCGGCCGCCGTAGTTCTGGCGGATCAGCGCGTGGCTGGGGTGGCCTTCGAGGCCGGCGTAGTTGACCCAGGCCACCTTGGGGTGCTGCGCCAGGTGCTGGGCGATGGCCAGCGCGTTGTCGCTGATGCGCTCCATGCGCAGCGCCAGCGTCTCGATGCCGGTCAGGATCTGGAAGGCGTTGAACGGCGAGATCGCGGCGCCGGTGTTGCGCAGCGGCACGACACGCGCGCGGCCGATGTAGGCCGCCGGGCCCAGGGCCTCGGTGTAGACGACGCCGTGGTAGCTGACGTCCGGCGTGTTCAGGCGCGGGAACCGCTCCGGGTACTTCGCCCACGGGAACTTGCCCGAGTCGACGATCGCGCCGCCCAGGCTGGTGCCGTGGCCGCCCAGGTACTTGGTCAGCGAGTGCACGACGATGTCCGCGCCGTGTTCGATCGGGCGGAACAGGTAGGGGCTGGGCACGGTGTTGTCGACGATCACCGGCACGCCGTGGCGGTGGGCGATGGCGGCGATCGCGGCGACGTCGGTGACGTTGCCGGCCGGGTTGCCGATCGACTCGACGAAGACGGCCTTGGTCCGGGCGTCGATCAGCGGCTCGAAGCTCGCCGGGTCGTTGGCGTCGGCGAAACGCGTCGTGACGCCGAACTGCGGCAGCGTGTGCGCCAGCAGGTTGTAGGTGCCGCCGTAGAGCGCGCTGGAGGCGACGATGTTGTCGCCGGCTTCGGTGATGGTCTGGATCGCGTAGGTGACGGCGGCCTGCCCCGAGGCCAGCGCCAGCGCGGCGATGCCGCCTTCGAGCGCCGCGACGCGCTGCTCGAGCACGTCGGTCGTCGGATTCATGATGCGCGTGTAGATGTTGCCCGGCACCTTCAGGTCGAACAGGTCGGCACCGTGCTGCGCGTTGTCGAAGGCGTAGGCCACCGTCTGGTAGATCGGCACCGCGACGGCCTTGGTCGTCGGGTCGGGGCTGTAGCCGCCGTGCACCGACAGGGTCTCGAAGCGCCAGTGGGCGCGCGGGTTTTGTTCGCTCATCGTCGTGTGATCCTCAGCTCGGGGAGCCGGTGTCCGGCTTCTTCGGGAGCGTGAATGCTGGCCCAAGCCATTCATGCACACAACGAAACAAAACGACTCTTCTTATAACTAAAGAGCATTTATAAGGCGAAAACTCAACCCAGACTCAGCAGTTCAACGACCCGGCTGCGGCTGATGCCGCCCAGTGCCGGCGCGACCGCGACATAGGTTTCGTAGCTGGCGCCGTTGAGCATCAGGCTCAGGTCGCCGGCGAAGGTGCCGGCCCAGGCGGCATCCTGCGGCGTGGCCGCCGCTTCGCTGGCCAGCAGGCGGCGCAGCGACTCGGCGACACGCTGCACACGTTCGAGCGCCTGGCTGACCTCGCGCAGCGTGCGCCGAGCCTGGTCGGCCTCGCCGACACCCCAGCGCGCCGGGTCCAGCGCCTCGTCCTGCCGCTGCAACCGCACCGGCTGTGCCTGACCGGCCGGATAACGGATGCCACCGCCGGCGACACTGAGCGAGGTCTGCAGGCCCGCCCAACGGTTCTCGGCGACGCTGAAGACCGGCTCGCCGGCATTGTCCAGCGAAGCACGCACACCGGCCGGCGCCAGCGTCCGGTCGAGATGGCGCACCGCTGTCTCGGCGTCTGCGCCTTCGGGCAGCACGACGCTCATCGTGCGCCTCGAGCCGCCGGCCTGGAACGACAGCGTCTCGGCGCGCCCGCCCTCCAGCGTGGCGCAGCTCATGCCGCGCATGCGAAAGCGCACGCGCGCCTGGCCATCGGCATCGAAACGCAGCGACTCGTCCAGGAAACCCGAGGTCGAGTCGCGCCGCGCCCGCCAGGTCTCGGCCGCAGCCCGCAGCGAGTCCGTCAGGCTGTCGTCCGCGCCGGTCGCATCGGTGCCGGACTGGGCGTCGGCGACGCGGCGCGCCAGCCGCTCCTGCAGCGCCTTCAGACGCTGCTGCAATTCGTCGAGATAGTTCAGCGTGCGCTGGGCGCCAGCGACGGTATGGTTGGACAGTCCCTGCTCGCGCTGGCGCGCGGCGCGCAGCGGCGCAGCCTGCCGCTCGGTGGCAGCGGCCTCGCTGGACGGGAGTTCGGCCGCCGCGGCCGCCGCCGTGGAACGCGTTGTCCCCGAGGCTTCGTCACGGCGCGGGCCGCGTGTGGGCTGGACGCCGGGAATGGAGTTCTGGATCTGCACCGTTGCTTCGCCCGCCGGGTCAGATCACGTCGAACAGCGACAGCCCCGCAACCTTGGCATAGGACTTCTGCGTCGCTTCGAGCGCGCTCTTGTAGCCGTCCATGCGCACCGCAGCGTCGGCATAGTCGAGCGCGCCGTATTCGATCTTGGCTTCCTCGTTGGCCAGGGCGACGTCGGCGTGGTTGCCCTGCAGCGTCTGCAGCAGGTTCATCGCCCCGCCCTGGCGTGCGATCAGGCCACTGACCGCAGCGAGTTCGACATCGATGCCGTCGAGCGCGCCGGCGAACACCGCACGGACGGCCGGCTCGTTGACGTCCGGCGCGCTGGCAGCGGTGGTGGCGGCAAGGTCGAGCTTGTTGAGCAGGTCGGCCATCGTCGTCAGCGACACGTTGGCCGGCTGGCGTACGCCGTTGCCGACGACGACCCATTGCGTCTCGTCGTTGCCGGCCCAGCTGTAGCGGCTGCCGGCCGGCTGCGAAGCGTCGTAGGCCATCGGGGCGGTCGTGCTCAGCGTGCCGGAGAACACGTAGCGGCCCTCCTGGTCACGGCTGTTGGCGGTGAACAGCAGGCTGTCGCGCAGTGAACCGAGCGTGCTGCTCATCGCCGCGATGTCGTCGGGCGTGTTGGCCCCGTCGGCGGCCCAGACGAGCTGGTCGCGGGCATCGAGCAGATCCGAGCTGATCGAGCCCAGCAGCGCCTCGTTCTGCTGCAGCCGCGAACGCAAGGCGCCGATGTTGTCCTGGTACTGCTCGATCGCCGCCTGTTCACGTGCCAGGCGGGACAGCCGCACGGCCGCCACCGGATCGTCCGAAGGCACCGCCAGGCGCTCGCCGGTGGCAATGCGCTCGAGCAGCGAACCCACCTGGGTGTTGGCCTGCTGCAGCGCACGCGTCATCGTGCCGTGGAACTGGTTGCTGGCAATGCGCATCGTGATCTCCGCGATCCGTCAGAACATTTGCAGCGTGGCGTCGAACAGCTCGCCGGCGACTGCGATCACCTTCAGGTTGGCCTGGTACATCTGCTGGTACTGCAGCAGGCTGGCAGCCTCCTCGTCGCGGTTGACGCCGCTGGTGGACTTCCAGTTCTGCTCGGCCTGGTCACGCACCGTCTCGGCCGTCTTCAGCGCGGCCTTGTTCTGCGCGCTGCGGCTGCCCAGGTCGCCGAGCAGCTGCGAGCAGGCGTCGCGAAGCTGAACCGAGCCCAGCATCGACAGCGAGACGTTCTGGTTGGGCAGGCCGATCAGGGTCTGCAGAACGTCGCTGTTGCCGGGCTTGGTGGCGTCCGAAGAGAACGCGAGCTGGTCGGCGGTCAGCGCGCCATTGACCGCGATGCGGCCGGTGGCGGCATCGAACTGGAACAGCGGCTGCCCCGGGTTGCCCGAGAGATCGAAACCCGTGGCCAGCGTCGTGTTGACTGCCGAAGCGATCTGCGACGCGAGCGCGGCGACGGTGTCGGACAAGGGCACGAGCACCTTGCCGACGTACTCGCCGAGACCGGCGATCTGGCCGCCGAGCACGTCGTTGGCGACGGTGTAGTCCTGGTTGGCGAAGGACAGCGTCACGGCCGGGGGCGTGCCGTGGTCCATCGCCACCTCGGCGGCACGCCCGCCGACGACCAGCGGCATGCCGTTGCGCAGCGAGAGGCTGCTGCTGCCGTCGGACTGGGGCACGACCTGCACCGCGACCAGCGAAGACAGCGCGTCGATCTTGCGGTCGCGTTCGTCCAGCAGCGCCGAGGCGTTGCTGCCCGAGGCCTGGGCGGCGGCGATCTGCTTGTTCAGCGTCGCGATGCCGCCGGCCAGCGTCGTGACCTGCGAGGTCAGCGCCTGGCGCTGCTGCTCGATCGCCGAGCGCTGGTTGGCCAGCGTCTGCTGCAGGCTGACGAAACGCTGCGACAGCGCGTCGGCGGCACTCAGCACCTGCTGGCGCAGCGGCGTCGAGGTCGGCTCGACGCTGGCGGCGTTGAACGCGGCGAAGAGCTCGTCGATGCCGCCACCGATGCCGCCGGCCTCGTCGCCCATCACGCGCTCGAGCTGCGTCAGATAGGGCTGTGCCGACTCGCGCCGGCCGAGTTCGGAGGCCGCCTGCCAGAGCTGCAGGTTCTTGTAGCCGTCGCTGAAGCGCTGCAGCGAGCTGACCTCGACGCCGTCGCCCGCCGAGACGCCGACACGCGTCGTGCCCAATGCCACCAGCAGCGTGCCCTGGCGGGTGTAGCCGTCGGTCATCGAGTTGGCGACGTTCTGGCCGATGGTGGCCAGCGCGATCTGCGTCGCCTGGGTGCCCGTGAGGGCGATGCTGATGAGGCTCATCGGGAGCTTTCGTTGTCGGCTCGGGCCGCACGGCCCTGTCCAGCAGCTTGGGCGACGGCCGGAGCCTGCGGCTTAAGCGGCTCGGGCGGCAGCACCTGGCGCAGCAGTGCGTCGGCGATGCCGAAGGCGCGGCTGCCGGCCATCGCATCGGCGACGGCGCGGTCGGCGACGTCCTGCATGTCGTCGTGGATGCGGCTGCGGTTCTCGTCGTCGGCCAGCTCGCGCAGACCGCTGCGCGCCTGCTTGAGCATCTGCGCGATCATGTAACCCTCGAACTGCACGGCCGCCCTTTCGGCGCGCGCGCGTGTCGCGGCGTCGATCGCCGGCGCCGGTGCCGGTTCGGGCAGCTCGGCGGCCAGGCCGCGGCGCAGCGGGTCGATGGCGTCCATCGTCGGCTCCTTCTTCAGATGACGACGAGTTCGCCGTCGATCGCGCCGGCTTCGTCGAGCGCCTGCAGAATGGCCATCACGTCGTCGGGCGTCGCGCCGGTGGCGTTGATGACGTCGACGATGGTCTGCAGGCTGGTCGACGGCGGCCAGCGGAACATGCGCCCGCCGCCCTGCTGGTCGACCTGGACGTCGCTGCGCGGCACGACGGCGGTCTGGCCGCCGCGCGAGAACGGCGTCGGCTGGCTGACCTGCGGCGTCTCGGAGATGACGACGCGCAGCGCGCCGTGCGAGACCGCCGCCGGCCGCACGCGCACGCCCTCGGCAATGACGACGGTGCCGGTGCGCGAGTTGAAGACCACCTTGGGCACCTCGGTGCCGGTGGCGATCGGCAGGCGGCCGAGCGCGGCGACGAAGGCCACGCGTTCGGTCGGATCCTGCGGCGCGGCGACCTCGACGGTGGTGCCGTCGCGCGTCGTCGCGGCGCCAGGCCAGCGCTGGTTGATCGCCTCGACGACCGAGGTCGCGGTCTCGAAGTTGGGCCGCTTCAGGCTCAGACGCACCGCGCCGCCGGCGTCGAAGTCGGTGTCGATCTCGCGTTCGACGGTCGCGCCGTTGGGCACGCGGCCCGAGGTCGGCGTGTTGACGGTGACGCTGGAGCCGCTGGCGCCGGCGGCACTGACGCCGCCGACGACGACGTTGCCCTGGGCCAGCGCGTAGACCTCGCCGTCGGCCGCACGCAGCGGCGTCAGCAGCAGCGTGCCGCCGCGCAGGCTCTTCGCGTCGCCCAGCGAGGACACGGTGATGTCGATCTGCTGGCCTTTGCGGTAGCCCGGCGGGAACACGGCGCTGACCATCACCGTGGCGACGTTCTTGGACTTGCTCTCGGTGCGCTCGGGCAGCTTGACGCCGAACTGCTTGAGCAGGTTGTTCACCGATTGGCCGGCGGCCTTGACCTGGGTGCTGTCACCCGAGCCGTTGAGGCCGACGACGATGCCGTAGCCGACGAGCTGGTTCTCGCGCACGCCCTCGACGTGCACCAGGCTGCGCAGCGGGCGCGTCGGCGCCTCCTGCGGCGCGCGCGCGGGCGCGGCGGCGGCGGCCGTGGCGGCCAGCGCCAGCAGCCAGGCGGCGGATCGGGCTCGGATCGTCATGGTCAGAACGGCATCCAGGGACTGTTGAAGAAGCGCGTCAGCCAGCCGGCGCTGTTGGCGTCGGCGAGCGTGCCGCGCCCGGAATAGACGATGCGCGCGTTGGCCACGCGCTGCGAGGAGACGCGGTTGTCGGTGTCGATGTCGCCGGCGCGCACGTAGCCGGCCAGGCGCACGAACTCCTCGCCCTGGTTCAGGTACAGCGACTTCTCGCCCGAGATGCGCAGCAGGCCGTTGGGCAGCACCTCGTGCACGACGACGGTGATCGAACCCGACAGCGCGTTCTGCTGGGTGCTCGTCGCGTTGCCCTTGAACGAACGGTCGGCGCCGAGTTCGATGCCGGTCTTCTGCGTCTTGCCGCCGATGACCAGCGGCGACACCGAGGCGCTGCTGTCCTTGCCGTACTGGGTGTTGGCGGTCTTGCTGGCCTGGGTCGTCTCGTCCAGGCCGACGGTCAGCACGTCGCCGACGCGGAAGGCGCGCGTGTCGCTGTGCAGCGTCCAGGCGGCGTCGGCAACGAAGACGCCGCCGGCCTGGCCGCGCGCGCGCACCGGAGCAGGCATCGGGTCGCCGGCCGGCACCAGCGGGGCCTGCGGCGGCGAGACGACGGCACAGCCGGCGAGCACGGCCGCGGCGAAGGCGACGGCGGCGGCTCTCATCGTGCCGCCTGCGCCAGCGTCTGCAGCATGTTGTCGGCCGCCGAGAGCACCTTGGTGTTCATCTCGTAGCTGCGCTGGGCGGCGATCATCTCGACCATCTCCTCGACGACCTGCACGTTGGAGGCCTCCAGCGCACCCTGCTTGAGCTTGCCCAGGCCATCGCTGCCGGGGGTGCCGACGGCCGGCGTGCCGCTGGCGGCGGTCTCGACGAACAGGTTCTCGCCGGTCGGGCGCAGCCCGGCCGGGTTGATGAAGCCGGCGATCTGCAGCTGGCCCAGCTCGCTGGGCGCGGTGGCGCCGGGCACGATGGCGCTGACGACGCCGCTTTCGCTGATCGTCACTTCCTTCGAGCCGTTGGGCACGGTGATCTCGGGCACGATGGCCAGGCCCTGCATCGTCACCAGGCGGCCTTCGGCGTTGACCTGCAGTTGCCCGGCGCGGGTGTAGGCGGTGTCGCCGTTGGCCTGCGCGACCTGCAGGAAGCCGCCGCCGACGATGGCCACGTCCAGCGCCTGGCCGGTGTTCTGCAGGTTGCCGGTGGTGAACACCTTCTGCGTGCCCAGCAGCCGGGTGCCGTTGCCCAGCATCGTGCCGGTCGGCGAGGTCGTGCCGTCGGTGCGCTGGGCGCCCGGGGTCTGCTCGACCTGGTAGAACAGGTCCTCGAACATGACGCGGTCGCGCTTGTAGCCGACGGTGTTGACGTTGGCGAGGTTGTTGGCGATCGCCTGCAGCTTGGCGTCCTGCGCCTGCACGCCGGTCTTGCTGATCCACATCGCGGGGTTCATCGGTTCGTCCTTTCCGGGGTCATTCGCGCACGAGGCGGTTGCCGGCCTGCACCATGTCGTCGGCGGCCTTGTAGAACTTCATCTGGATCTCGAAGTCGCGGTTCAGCGACAGCGTCGCGACCATCTCCTCGACCGCCGAGACGTTGCTGCCTTCGAGATGCCCGGCGCGCACGCTGGCGGTCTCGGAGGTCTCGAACGGGCGGCCGTCGCGTGCAACGAGCAGGCCGTCGGCGTTCTTCTTCAGCGCCGCCGCCTCGGGGGTGACGAGCTTGAGCCGGTCGACGACCTGCATCGCCGTCTCGCCGGCGGCCTGCACCATCACGCTGCCGTCGCTGCCGATGGCCACGCGCTCGTGCGGCGGCAGCACGATGGCGCCACCTTCGCCGAGCACGTCGCGGCCGTTGACCTGCAACGTGCCGTCGGCGCTCGGCTGCAGCGTGCCGGCGCGCGTGTAGGCCTCGCCGTCACCGGCGCGCAGCGCGAGATAACCGCCCTGCACCGCGACGTCGAGTTCACGTCCGGTCGCACGCAGCGTGCCGCTGCGTGTCGACACGACGGTGTCGGCGAGTTCGGTGACGTGGCGCGCGTCGTACCCGAAGCCCTGGACAGCACGCGAGTCGGCGGCCTCGAGGTCGGCGCGAAAGCCGTCGGTGCCGGCATTGGCGAGGTTGTTGGCATGGATCTGCTGCGAGCGCAGCGCACGTTCGGCGCCGCTCATCAGCGTGTAGATCAAGGCGTCCATGGCGTCGTGTCCGCCGCCGTCACAGCGCCTGCATCAGCGCCTGCATCATCTCGTTCTCGGCCGAGAGGACCTTGCTGTTGGCCTGGTAGTTGCGCTGCGAGGACATCAGCGAGACGAGTTCGCTGGTCATGTCGACGTTGGACGACTCGACGCGCCCGGTGCTCAGCGTGCCGGCCATGCCCTGGCCGGCGGCGAAGTACAGCGCGGCGCCGGTGGCGTCGTTGGCCACCCAGCTCGTGTCGCCGACGGCGGTCAGCGCCTGCTCGTTGGGCAGCGTGGCGATGGCCAGCGTCGCGACGGTCTGCGACTTGCCGTTGCTGTACTTGGCGATGACCTGCCCCTTGTTGTCGATCGAGGTGCCGACCAGCGTGCCCGAGGCGTAGCCGTCGGCCTCGTTCTTGGTCGTCGTCGAGTCGCCGGCCGAGCGCGAGCAGCCGGCGTAGTCGACGGCGATCGACAGCGGCTCGGCGCCGGTCGGCGTGCCCAGCGCCAGCGTCACCGGCGTGGTCGGCGTCAGCAGCTCGCCGACGGTGCCGAAGGACAGCGTCTGGGTGCCGCCGACGACCGCGCCGTCGAGCGTGTAGTGCACGTCCACCGTCGAGCCGGCGCCCTTGACGAAATACTGCGTCAGCGTGTGCTGGGCGCCCAGCGAGTCGTGCACGATCGTGACGTTGGAGCCGTTGAAGCTCAGCGAGTCGGTCGGGTCGAACGGCGTCACGGTCGGCGCGGCCCAGTCCGAGGACATGTTGCCGACGTAGCTGACCTTGGTCGATGCGGCGGCAGCGATCTGGCCGTTGGGCACCAGGATGTCGCCGATGGCGCCGAGCGCGCCGCCGTTGGTCGCGGCATAGCCTTGCGCACGGCGGCCGTTGGCGTCGAGCACGTAGCCCGACTTGTCGACGCTGAACATGCCGACACGCGTGAACACCGTCTGGCCGCTGCTGTCCTTGGAGGTGAAGAAGCCGCGGCCGGCCAGCGCGACGTCCATCGCGCCGCCGGTGGCGGTGGTGCTGCCGCCGTCGCCGATGCTCTGGCTGATCGAGCTGAGCTGGGCACCGACGGCCTCGCCGCCGGCGTAGACCGAGCTGTAGTTGGCGCGGCCGGACTTGTAGCCCAGCGTGCCGGCGTTGGCGATGTTGTTGCTGATGACGTCGAGGCCGGAGGTGACGGCGGCGATGCCGGAAAGGGCGATCGAGAAGCTCATGGCGGTGTCCTGGAAAGTCAGATGGCGGTGGCGGCGCTGCGGCCGGAGAAGGTCGTGACGGCGTCGGGATCGGTCTGGCCCACGCCCTGGACGTCGAGCACCAGCGTGCCGGCGGCCGAGAGGCGAACCGAGTTCAGCTTGCCCGTCACCTCGATGGCGGGCTTCTCGCCGCCGCTGGTGGCGACGGCGATCGTGTAGTGGCCGGCGGGCACGCCGGTCTTCGCGGGGTCGAGCTCGAAGGCCACCTCGCCGGCGGCCTGGCTGCCCAGATCGACGGTGTAGGTCTTGCCGCTGGCCGAGGTCAACAGCAGCCGCGTGCTGGCACTGGCGTTGCCGAGCTCGAAACGGCCGGAGACGGCGTTCTGGCCGTCCAGCACCACCTGCTCGGTGCTGACACCGACCTCGTGGCCGACGAGGCCGCCGAAGCCCAGCGCCTGCAGCCCGGTGATCAGGCCGGCGGTGGCGCCGCCCTGGGCCGCCAGCGCCTGCAGCGACTCCATCTGGCTGAGCTGGGTCAGCTGGGTGACGAACTGGCTCGCGTCGGTCGGCTCCAGCGGGTTCTGGTTGCGGATCTGCGCCACCAGCAGCGAAGTGAACATGTCCGAGCTGCCGCCGTTGGAGGCAACGGTGGAGGCCGAGGCCGCCTTGCCGGCGGCGGTCGTGGCGTCGGTGTACAGGCCGGCCATCGCGTCAGCCCTCCTTGCCCATGCGCAGCAGCGACTGCTGCATGCCGCGCACGCGCGTCATCACTTCGACGTTGGTCTCGAAGGCACGCGACGCGGCCATCATGTCGGTCATCTCGGCGACCGGGCTGACGTTCGGGTAATAGACCATGCCTTCCTCGTCGGCGAGCGGGTTGTCGGGTTCGTGGACCTTGCGCAGCGGCTCGGTGCTCTGCACCACGTCGAGCACCTGCACGCGCATGCCCTGGCCGTCGCCGCCGCGCGTGGCCAGCGCGGCGAACACCGGCTTGCGCGCGTGGTAGGCCTCGGCCTCGGTTCCGGCGGCCGACTGGGCGTTGGCCAGGTTGCTGGCGATGGTGTTCAGGCGCACCGTCTGCGCCGCCATCGCCGAGCCGGCGATCTCGCTGATCTGGCGAAAGCTCATCACTGCCCCTCGATGGCCTTCGCAAGGCCACGCAGTTTCATGTTCACGAACGTCAGGCTGGTCTGGAAGTCCGAGACGTTCTGCGAGAACGCGGCCTGCTCGACGCCCAGCTCGACGGTGTTGCCGTCCAGGCGCGCGTGGAAGGGAACGCGCCATTGCAGCGCGCCGTCGGTGTCTAATGCCGGGCCGCCGTCCTCGTCCGTGACCTGCGAGAGCGCCTGCGCGAAGTCGACGTCGCGCGCCTGGTAGCCCGGTGTGCTCTCGTTGGCGATGTTCGAGGCCAGGACCTCGGTGCGCCGGGCCCGCAGGGCCAGCGCCTGCGGGTGCACCCCGAGCGCCTTCGTGAAATCGATTGCCATGCATGTCCTCCGCTTGACGAATACGTTGTTGATCGGTGCCGCGCTCGCTGCGGCAGCGCAGGCCGCGCCTTCGGGCGAGGCGCAGGTGACGGCAGCGGCGCGCAAGCTGCTGCTCGAGCAGGCCGAGCGCGCCGGCTGGCGCGCCCCCCAGGTGCAGGTCGAGGCGCGGCCGGCGACGGCCAGCCGCGCCCCGGCCTGCGCCCATCCCGAGGCGCGCGCGCTGGACACGCGCTCGCCTTCGCGCATGCGCTTCGAGCTGTCATGCCCCGAGTCGGACGCGCCGGGCCAGGTGTTCCTCGTGCGCGCCAAGCTCAGCGCCGAGCTGCCGGTGGCGGCACTGCCGCTGCCCGCGGGGCACGTGCTGACGGCCGACGACGTCGCCGTCGAACGCCGCGAGATCACGCCGGGGGCCGAACTCTTCGCCGACGCCGAGGAAGCCGTCGGCCGCGCCGCCCAGCGCTCGCTGGCCGCCGGCCAGGTGCTCGGCCCGCGGCTGCTGATCGAGCCGCTGCTGGTGCGCCGGGGCGACACGGTGCAGATCCACGCCCGGCGCGAAGCGGTCGAGGTCGTCGTGCCCGGGCAGGCGCTGGACGCCGGCCGGCGCGGACAGACGATCCGCGTGCGCAACGTCGCCAACGGCACGGTGATCCGCGCGCGTGTCGTCGAGCCGGGGCGGGTGGAGCCGGAAACCATGCTGTCCTCGCCCCGTTAAGGCCGCGGCAGGCTGCGCACGACGGCCTGCAGCTTGTCGGCGTAGCGCGGGTCGGTGGCGTAGCCGCCCTGCACCAGGCCGGCGGCGTAGGCGGCAACGTCGGCGCCAGTGCCCTGCACGGCGCGGTAGCGCGGGCTCTGCAGCAAGCGCGTGACGTCGCGGAACGACTCGGCCGCGCTGTCGTAGCGACGGAAGCTCTCGACCGTGGCGTAGGCGCCCTGCGCGCTGACCTCGGTGGTCGCCGCGGCGATGCGGGCGCCGCCGTAGCCGGCGCCAGCCTTGATGCCGAAGAGGTTGTGGCTGTCGCTGCCGTCGGCCGCACGCAGCGGCCGCTGGCCCCAGCCGGACTCCAGCGCCGCCTGTGCGGTCAGGATCTCGGGCGCGACACCCAGGCGCGCACCGGCTTCACGCGCCAGCGGCGCAACCTGCTCGACGAAAAGCCGGCGCTGCTCGGCATCGGCGCCGTCATCGGTCTTGCCGGCGTCGCCGCCGGTGCGCTGCAGCAGCGCACGCGCCTCGGCGCTCAGCGTGGTCGCGGCGCCGCCGGCCATCGGGTCGAGGCCGGCGTCTTCGCCATCGCGCACGTAACGCACGATCTCCTCGTGCAGCGTGCGGAACTCGGCCGACGGCGCGGCATCGCCCGCCGGCGCGATGCCTTGCGGGACGGGCGGGATGGCCGGCGAGGCGAAGATGGCTTCAGGCCGGAGCATAGGTGTCGGACTCCCCGCCGTTGAGCTGAATCAGACGCGCGTGCTGCCCCATCAGCAGCTCGCAGTTGCGGGTGTTCCTGCGGCGGCACTGCTGCAGCCGCGTCTCCAGCGTGCGCCAGGCCTGCAGCGCGGCTTCGCGCGTGGCCGGCGGAAGCACCTCGAGCAGGCGCTCGACCGGCCGGGGAGGCTCGCCGGCGCCCAGTGCAGCCGCCAGCTCCACACGTTCCGCTCGCCGCAGGTCCAGATCGGCGACCAGCGTCTCGATGCGCGCGCCCAGCGCCTGCAGCGTCTTGGCGTCGTGCGCCAGCAGTGCATGGAACTGCTGTTCCAGCAGCTCCTCGAGCCCGGCATAGGCCGCCAGGTCGGCGCTGATGCCGGCCAGAAGGCGGCGGTAGGCGTCGCGACGGTTCACCCGCGCCCCCCGTGGTAGCGCAGGATCAGGCCGGCGAGCTTGGACGGATCGAAGCCGATCTCGCCACGCGCGATCGCGTCGCGCAGTTCGGCAACCCTCGCCTCGTCGACCTCGGGCATCGACGCCAGCGCCGCGGCAGCGGGCTTGAGCACGGCGGACTCCAGCGCCGCCCCCGGGGCGACGACGGCAGCGGCGGCGGCGGTCGCCGCGCTGGTGCTCTCGACACGTTCGCCGGCGGTGGGGGCGGTGGTGGCGGCCACCGGGCCTGCGCCGTTGCTGACGATCCTCATGGTGCTTCCTCTCGTTCTGGTTCTCATCGCCTGGGTCCGGTTCAGCGCGCGCCCAGGCGCGCCGGCAGCAGCTGGCGCAGCAGCGAACTCTCGGCGGCGCCGCCGGCGGCGTCCGAGCCTTCGGTCAGCGGCACGCGCGAGACCGGCGCGCCGAACATCGTTTCGATCGCGCGCGCCTGGGCGCTGGTCAGCAGCAGCATCTCGATGCGGCGGTTGACCGCGGCACGCGGCTCCTCGGGCTCCAGCGGCGCGCTGTCGGCCATGCCGACGACCTGCAGCACACTGCGGTCGGGCATGCCGCCGACACGCAGCCAGGTGCGCGCGGCCATCGCGCGGCCGCTGGACAGGCCCCAGTTGGACAGCGCGCCCAGGCCGTCGCCGGCATAGGGCACGGCGTCGGTGTGGCCGATGATCAGCAGTTGGTTGTCCAGCTGCGCGAACAGCGGCCCCATGTCGCGCAGCAGCTGCTGCAGCCGCGCGCCGGGGCGTGCGCTGCCGAGTTCGAACAGCCCCTGGCGGTCGGTGTCGTGCAGCAGGATGCGCAGGCCGGCCGGCGTGACGACGCTCTGCAGGTTGTTCGACAGCCCGGCCTTCTCGCCGAGCCTGGCCAGCGTCTGCTGCAGCTCGCGCAGGTCCTCGGGCGACTCCAGCCGGCGCTTGCCGATCAGCGGCTCCTGCTCGCCCGGCTCCTCGCTGCGGCGCTCGGCACTGCTCTGCCAGGGCACCGGCGTGCGGTCGATCAGGCTGCCCGAGGGCCGGTCGCCGATGCCCACCGGGCGCGCGCCGGCACCGTCGGCCAGCAGGCCGGCGCCGCTGGCGCGCAGCGCGTCCTCGGCCTTCTCCTTGTCGCGCGCGGCCAGCAGCCAGAGCACCAGGAACAGGCACAGCAGCGCCAGGCAGAAGTCGGCGAACGCGACCTTCCAGGCACCGCCGTGGCCGCCTTCGTGGCCCTTGCGCGAGGCACGCTTGACGATGGTCTCGCCGTGGCCGCCGCCCTTGGCGGCCACGGCGTCAGGCTTGCTGGGCACGCTTGTCCCCCGCACGGCGTTGCGGCACGGCGCCGGGGTCGCCGGCGTCCTGCATCTTGTCGATCCAGCCTTCCAGGCGCGCGAAGCTGGGCTTGGCGTTGAGCTGCACCAGGCGGCGGCCGGCGTCGATGGCCAGCAGCGGCGGCTTGCCCGAGACGTGCGTCACCAGCACCACCTTCACCGACTCCAGCGCGCTCAGCTCCTCGTCGACCAGCTGCTTCATCATGTTGCTGATCGGGTCGAGCACGCCGTAGCAGAAGAAGATGCCGATGAAGGTGCCGACCATCGCCGAGGCCACGCGCACCGCGATCTCGCCGGTGGAGGCGCCGTCGGCGACGACGTTCATCGCCATCACGATGCCCAGCACCGCGGCCAGGATGCCGAAGCCCGGCATCGCCTCGCCGATCTTGGCCAGCGAGCGCGCCGGCTGCGACATCTCCTCGTGGATCGCCTCGAGCTCCTGGTCGAGCACGCCCTCGAGCTCGTGGGCGTTGATCTTGCCCATCGCCATCAGGCGGAAGTTGTCGACGATGAAGTGCAGCAGCTTGGGCTCGTGCAGCACCAGCGGGTAGCGCTTGAAGAGCTCGCTCTCGTGCGGCGCCTCGACGTGCGCGTCCAGCGCTTTCAGGCCGCCGGCGGCGGTCTGCAGCAGCTCGTACATCAGCAACAGCAGCTGGCGGTGGAACTCGTCGCCCTGCTTCTTGCGCAGCATGACCTTGCGCAGCTGCAGCCACATCTCGGCCAGCACGTGGCGCTGGTTGCCCAGCACGATCGCGCCGACGCCGGCGCCGACGATGATCAGCAGTTCCACCGGCTGCCAGATGACCTCGAAGCGCCCGCCGTGCAGCATGAAGCCGCCGAACACGCAGCCGAGGATGATGATGACGCCGACGATCGATTGCATGGCGGTCTTTCGTTGTCAGGCGCCCTGCAGGAAGACCTTCATCTTCCGCAGCGCCCCCTTGTTGATCTGGCAGACGCGCGCCTCGGTCAGGCCGAGCACCGCGGCGATCTCGCGCAGGCCGAGGTCGAACTCGTAATAGAGCTGCACGACCCGCTGCTCGCGCTCGTCCAGGCTGCGCAGCGCCTGCTCCAGACTGCGCCGCGCGACGTAGGCGTCCTCGGGCGAGCGCTGGTCCGACGGGATCTCGGCCATCTCGGCGACGAGCTCGTCGAAGCTCGCCAGTTCCTCGGCGTTCTCGTCGCGCTGCACCTCCTGCAGCGCCTGCAGCGTCAGCCCCAGCGCCGCGGCGACCTCGCTGTCGCTGGGCTCGCGGCCCAGGCGGCGGCGCAGCTCGCGCACGCCGTCGCGCACGCGGTGGCTCTCCTGGCGCACGCTGCGCGGGCGCCAGTCCTGGCGGCGCAGCTCGTCGAGCACGGCGCCGCGCACGCGCGCCGCGGCGAAGGCCGGGAAACGCTCGTCGGGCGGGCCGTAGCGGCGCAGCGCCTCCAGCAGGCCCATCAGGCCGACCTGCTCCATGTCCTCGCGGCCCATCACGCCGCCGACCTGGGCGTGCAACTGGCGCACCACGCGCTTGACGATGGCCGCGTGCGCCAGCAGCAGGCGCTGCTCGTCGAGCGCGCCGGCGGCCACGGGCGGCTCGCCGTACGCGTCGTAGCGGAGTTGGGGCAGCGCGCTCATTCGATGATCAGCTTGGCGATCAGCGCCTCGTCGAACGGCGGCTCGGCCTGCTCGGCGGCGTAGCTCTTGCGGAAGGCGTCGTTGATCTCGCGCGTGAAGTCCTCGACGCCGAGCTTGTTGGCGCTCTCCAGGGTGTGTGCCGACATCGCCTTGACGACGATGGTGCGCAGCAGCGGCAGGTGGTCCTTGGTCTCGCGCTCCTTCTTCACCGGGGTCTTGAACACCAGGTCGAGCGCGAGGTAGTGGTTGCCACCGTTGTCGGGGCGCAGCATCACGATGGTCTTGTCCAGCGTGACGTAGCGGTACTCGACGTCGTGGCGCGGCGCGGGCGCGGCAGTGCCGTCGGCCGCGGCCGGGGCCTGGCGCGAGTGCCACCACCAGGCGCCGCCGGCGGCGGCGATGAGCACGGTGCCGGCTGCGGCCAGCGCGATGACGAGAGACTTCTTCATGCGGCGGTCCGGGTCGGGAAGGTGAACGGGATGTCGTCTTCGCTGCCGGCTTCGGCCAGCGCACGGCCGACCTCGGCCTCGGCCTCGGCCTGCTCGCGCCTGCCGCGGCCGTCGGCGTCGGCGCCGTGGCGCGCGACCTCGACACTCGCCTCGGCACCCTGCCGCTGGGCAAGCTCCTGGCGCAGCGGCTCGCCAAGCTGCTGCAGCTGGCGCTGCACGTCGGGGTGGCTGGCGCTCAGCTGCACGTGCACGACGCCGGCCTCGCGGCGCACGACGATCTCGATCGAACCGAGTTCGGGCGGATCGAGGCGGATCGTCGCCTGCTCGACACCCTGGCCGAGCTGCAACCGCAGGCGGTCACCGAGAGCCTGCACCAGCGGCTGGTTCCAGGCGTCGCGCGCAGCGGGCAACTTCAGCGCCGGGGCGGCGTCGGCAGCGGGCGGCGTTCGGACAGAAGGCGGCAACTCGGCCGCGGCACTGGCAGCCGGGGCCAGATCGTCGGCGGGCGCGAGCTCGGCCGCCAGCGCAGCCGGGACCGCGCGCACGGCTTCGGGCACCTGGGCCTCCGTCTGCGCCGCGGGCACCGCGACCTCGGCCGGGGTCGCCGGTTGAGCAGGCGTCGCCACGGCGGAGGACAAGGGCAGCGGCGCAGGCAGCACCGGCACGGGTGCAGTCGCGACGCCAGCGGTGCCGAGCGGCGGACTGCCGTCGGCATCGATCGTGGCGGCCGGCTGTCCCCCAGCGGCGACGGATGCCGCCTCGGGCGTCTGCACCGCGCGCCACAGTGTCGCCAGCACATCGACCTGCAGCGCGCCGGTCCATTCGGCCGGATCGTCGGTCGGGGCTGGATCGTCGGCGGCGGCCCCGGCACCCTCGGTCCGGGCCAGCGTGTCCACCGTGGCCGGCGCCAGCAGCGCCGCGGCGAGCGCGGCTTCGTTCCAGGCCGGAGGCGGCACGGGGGCCGCAGGGGCGGGAGTCGCGGGCGTTGGCGTGGCGGCCGGAAGCACCGCCGTGACCGATGCGGCGCGCGCCGGAACGGATGACAGCGCGTCGGAGATCATGCCTCCTCCCCGGCGTCGAGTGCGGCGTAGCCGCGCGCGGCGTCGCGCCGGCGGGCGACTTCGAGCAGGCGTTGCCCGGCAGCGGCGGTGGCCTCGGCGCAACGGCGCTGCGCGTGGGCATGGGCGGCGCGCAACCTGGACAGCGCGGCGGCGTCGCCCACCCCTGCGGCCGGGCGGCCGCGCAGCAGCGCCGCGGTGGCGGCGTCGGCCGCGGCCAGCGCGTCCCAGTCGCCGCATTCGGCACACTGGCGCAGCGAGGCGCTCAGGCGGTCCATCGCCTGCGCCTCAACCATGGCGCGCCTGCAGGCCTTGCCAGCCGTTGCGCAGCGTCTGCAGCAGCGCCACGACCTCGTCGACGTGGCGCGGCTCCAGCTGCTGCCCGGCCTTGTAGAGCTGGCGGGCACAGAAGTCGTACAGGCGCTCGAGGTTCTGCACCAGTTCGCCGCCCTGCTCCAGGTCGAGCGCGCTGGACAGTCCGTTGAGGATCGCGACGCACTTCTCCAGGCTCTGGGCCTTGGCCTCGTAGCGGCGCGCGACGATGTGGGCGCGCGCGCGCGCCAGCTCCTCGATCAGGCCGTCGGTGAGGATCAGCACGAGTTGCACCGGCGAGGCCTGCGCGGTGCGGGCCCCGAGGTCGACGGCGTGGTAGCTGTGGTAGGCGTCTTGGATCACGGGTGGGTTCCGGATGGGCGATAGGTCAACTGGTGGCCACGCTGGAGAACAGGCTGCTGGTGCTGCTCATCGAGTTCTGCAGCTCCTGCAGCTTGGTGAACTGCTTCAGGTAGACCTGGTACAGGCTCTCGTAGCGCGTATCGAGCGCTTCCTGGCGCTTGGTGATGCTCTTCTGCGTGCGATCGACCGAGGCCATGCGGTTGGCGATCTGGCCGTCGGCGGACTTCCAGCTGCGCGTGAGTTCGGCCAGGCTGCCGAGCAGGCCGCTGGTGGAGCCGGTGCGGGCGCTGCCGAACACCGTTGCCAGCCCCTCGGGCTTGGCCTTCAACGCCGTTTCGAGCTTGCTCTGGTCCAGCGACATCTGGCCGTCGCGGCCGATCGAGACGCCGTAGTCGGCCAGGCGCACGCCGTCGACGGTCTGGCGCAGCAGAGTGCCCAGGCGGCTCTTCAGCGCCAGCACGCCGGAGTCGCTGGCGAAGGGCCCGGCGGCCGTGCCGCTGCTGGTGGCATTGGCCGTCATGCCGTCGAGCAGGTTCTCGAGCGTGTTGTAGGCGCTGATGAAGCTCTTGACGTTCTCGGCCGTGGCGGCGAGGTCGTCGGCGACGGTCAGCGTGACCGGCTTGTCGCCGCTGGCCATCGCCTTGGTGAGGTTGACGGTGACGCCGGTGATGCCGGTGAAACTGTTGCTCGCCTGCTCGATCTTCACGCCGCTGCCCTGCTCGCCGAGCCAGAGCACGGCGTCACGGCCCTGAACGAGCAGCTTCTCGGTGGACAGCGCGCCGGCCAGTGCGCCGTCGGTGACGCTGGAGGCATCCAGCGAGATCGCGCCGGCGGCACCCGTCTCGGCGGCGGTCAGCACGAGCCGGTTCTGGCCGTTGACGTTCAGCACGCTGGCGACGATGCGGCCGGCATTGGCGCCGCCGGTATTGATCGCACGCGCGATCTCGCTGGCCGTGACCTGGCCGTCGCCGTCGCTGTCGGCGGCGGAGAGATCGACGCCGAAGCTGCTGCCGCCGATCGACAGCGACAGCGTGCCGGCGCCGGCGGCGCTGACGTCGGGCAGCGCGGCGAAGCTGGTCTGGTGCTTGGTGGCGACCTGCTCGACGAAGAACGAGTACGAGCCGGTGGCGGCCTTGCTCGTCGCCGTCGCGCTGGCGTGGCTGGTGTTGTCGAAGCTCGCCGCCAGCGTCTTCACGCCCTTGGACGAGGACAGCGAGGACAGCGCCGATTCGAAGGTCGTCAGCGCCGTGCGCAGCTTGGACAGCGCGCTGGAGGTGGTCTGAGCGGCCGTGCTCTGCGTCGACAGCAGCTTGTAGGCGTTCTGCGTGTAGGCGGTGGCCAGCTGCGTGGCCATCGAGGACGGGTCGAAGGAGGTGGTCATGGTCGGGCTCCCGGGGCGTCAGGCCCCTTCTCCAGAGCACGAGGCGACCGCCGCGCACGATTGCTGAAGCGGCACGCTCATCGCTGCCCCCTCAACCAGACCTGGGTGGCGATGTCGTCCTGGCGCTTCTGCTCGCGCCCGGCAGCGTCGCGGTCCAGGCGCTGCTGGCGGCCGTCGGCCGCCTGCTCCAGCGCCATGCGGCGCGTCGAGGCGGCAATCAGTGCCAGGCGTGCGGCGTCCACGTCGGCGTCGTGGCGCGCCAGCACGTCCTGCTGGCGCCGGCCGAGTTCGATCAGCGACTCCTTGTAGGCGGCGCAGTTGGCCGCCAGCACGGCCGCCGGCACGGCGCTGGCGCCGACGCCGACGCACAGCGCGTTCAGCCGTTCGACGGCCTCGGCCTGGCGGCGGCGCTGCGCCTGGCGTTCGGCGAGTTCGGTCTGCAGCCGCTCGGCGTCGCGAGCGCGCAGCTCGGCCAGCCGGCGCACGGCCTGCAGCGAAGCCTGGGCACGGTTCATCGGGTCAGTTCCTCCAGACGTTGCACGCTGTCGGCCAGCGGCGCGGCCTCGCGCGTGCCCTGCTGCAGATAGGCCTCGATCGCCGGATAGGCCTGCACCGCGCGGTCGGTCGCCGGGTCGGCACCGGGCACGTAGGCGCCCAGCGGCAGCAGGTCGCGCACCTGGGCATGGCGCGCGGCCATGCTCTTCAACTGGCGCGCCGCGGCCTGGTGGGCGTGGCTGGTGACCAGCGCCATGCAGCGGCTGATCGACTGGGCGATGTCGATCGCCGGGTAGTGGCCGCGTTCGGCGAGCTCGCGCGACAGCACGATGTGGCCGTCGAGGATGGCGCGCGCGGTGTCGACCACCGGGTCCTGCTGGTCGTCGCCTTCGGCGAGCACGGTGTAGATGGCGCTCATGCTGCCGGCCGGGTTCTCGCCGTTGCCGGCGCTCTCGACGAGCTGCGGCAGGCGGCCGAAGACCGACGGCGGGTAGCCCCGCGTGGCCGGCGGCTCGCCGAGCGCCAGCGCGACCTCGCGCCGCGCCATCGCGTAGCGCGTCAGCGAGTCGACGAGCAGCAGCACGTCCTGGCCCTGGTCGCGAAAGTGCGCGGCGATCGTGTGGCACAACTCGGTGGCGCGCAGCCGCATCAGCGGTGACTCGTCGGCCGGCGCGACGACGACGACCGCGCGGCGCAGCCCGGCTTCGCCGAGCGACAGGTCGATGAACTCGCGCACCTCGCGGCCACGTTCGCCGATCAGGCCGACGACGACGACGTCGGCCACCGTCTGGCGCGTGATCAGTCCGAGCAGCACGCTCTTTCCCACGCCCGAGCCGGCCATCAGGCCGACACGCTGGCCCTTGCCCAGCGTCAGCACGCCGTTGATCGCACGCACGCCGACGTCCAGCGGCGCGTCGACCGGGCGGCGCTTGAGCGGGTTGATGCGCGGCGGGTGCGCCGGCAGCACGTGCTCGCCGCCGAGCCGGCCCTTGCCATCGACGGGCTCGCCGAGGCCGTCGACGATGCGTCCCAGCCACGACGGGCCGATCAGCTGCGTCGTGTCCTCGGCACCGGGCAGCACGCGGGCGCCGGTGCACAGCCCGGTCGCGGGCCGGAACGGCATCAGATAGCTGAGCTCGTTGCGGAAACCGACGACCTGGGCGTCGATCCACTCGCCGCCAACGGTCTCGATGCTGCAGCGGTGGCCGGTGCGCAGCGCGCAGCCAACGCTTTCGAGCAGCAGGCCGCTGGCGCCGACCAGGCGCCCGGTGGGCGTGGCCACCGGCACCTCGGCCAGACGCACGCTCTGCAGCGCGCGCGCGATCATGCGCCGGCCTCTACGTCAGCCTGCGCCTCGGCGGCGGGGCCGGCTTCGGCCGCGCTCTCCAGCAGCTGCGCCCCGACCTGCTCCATCACCGCGTCCAGGCGCTGGCGGCAGCCGGCGTCAGCTTCGCGCTGGGCGCTGCGAACGCGGCATTCGCCGGGTGCCAGCCGCGGGTCGGCGAGCAACTGCCAGCGGCGCGCGGCCTCGGCGTCGACGTCCTCGATGCGGCGCAGGTCCTCGGGATTGAGGCGCACCTCGACGCCGTCGTGCGGCGGCGGCATCGTCGCCAGCGTCTCGTCGACGAGCTTCAGGATCTGCTGCGGCTGCAGCGCGAGTTCGCAGCGCACGACCTGGCGCGCGACGCGGCCGACCAGGTCGACGAGCTCGCGCCGCATCGCCGCCTGGGCCTCGGCCTGCGCGCCCTGAAGCGCCGCCAGCGCGGCTTCCAGCGGTCGCGCGGTTTCGGCGAGCTTGATCTGCAGACGGCGCAGCAGCTCGGCTTCGGCATGCTCGCGCGCCTGTGCCAGCCCGGTGGCCCAGCCGTCCTCGCGCCCCTGGGCGGCACCGGCGTCGTAGCCTTCGCGCCAGCCACGCTGCTGGCCCTCGGCGTAGCCGCGCGCGGCGGCGGCCTGGGCGTCGGCCCCGGCGACAGCCGGCAGCGCCGTGCCGGCAGTCAGCCCGGCCAGCGGCGGGAAGCGATAGGGCCGGGTCCTGCTCATTCGACGACGGCCTCGGCGAACAGCTGGACCTCGATCTCGCCGGCATCGGCGAGCGCCTTCACCTGCGCCATGATCTGCTGGCGCGTCTGCTCGACACGCGACAGCGGCACCGGGCCGCTGCGGCGCATCGTGTCCTCGAAGGCCTGGGCCTGTCGGCGCGGCATCGACTGCAGCACGGCGTCGCGCACCGCGGGCTCGCAGCCCTTGAGCGCCACCGCCCACTGCTCCAGCGGCACGGCCTCGATGATGCGGGTGATGTTGGCTTCGGTCTGGCGCGCCAGGATGCCGAAGTCGTAGAGGCTGACCTCCATCTCGGCGACGACCTCGGGGTCGTGCGCGCGCAGCTGCTCGACCAGCGTCTGGCGCTCGCCGGGCAGGCGGTTGAGGATCTCGGCGGCCTGGCGCAGCCCTTCGACGGCGGTGGCCTGGGTGCTGAAGCTCGCCAGGCAGCGGTCGACCAGCGTGTCCAGGTCGGCGAGCAGCTCGCGGTCGATCTCCTTCAGGCGGGCGACGTTGAGCAGGACACGGTCGCGGCCGTCGGCCGGCAGCGCCTCGACCACCTGGCCGGCCAGCGCCGACGGCAGGAAGGCCAGGAACACGGCCTGCATGCGCACGTGCTCATGGGCGATCTGGTCGGCCAGCCAGCGCGGCGCGGCCCACTGCAGACGCGCCATCTTGGGCCGGATGGCGTCGCCGTACAGCGTGTCCAGCACGCTGCCGGCGACCTCGCGCCCCAGTGCCAGGTCCAGCGAGCGCTGCAGGTACGAGCGCGAGGCACCGTGCACGCCGCTTTGCTCGCGGTAGTCGTCGAAGAAGTGCTGCAGCGACAGGCGCACGGTCTCGACCTTGATGCCGCTCAGGCGCGACATCACCTGCGTCACCTCGAGCAGCTCCTCGCGCGACAGGCAGCGCAGCACCGCCGCCGCGGGCTCCTCGCCCATGCTCAGCAGCACGATCGCGGCGCGTTCGATCGGGGTCGGCGGCGCCACCGAGGCTTCGGTGACGGCGTTACTCGGCTCGGTCATGCTTCTGCACCCACTGTTTGACGACCTCGGCCACGCGCTCGGGCTCCTTGGAGGCGAGCACCTTCAGGTGGTCGACCAGCACGTCGACGGCGGACCCCGGCGGCGGCAGGTCGTAGTTGGCGAGCAGCGGTGCCACCGGCGAACGGCCGGGCAGCGCGGCGGAAGCGGCACCCGACCCGGCCAGCGCTGGCGAGGCTGAGCCGTTGGGGCCGGCGCCCAGCGGCACCAGCGGCGTCGGCGCCGCACTGGCACGCTGCTGCAGCAGGCGCATGCCGGGGCGCACGACGCCGAAGAACAGCATCAGCCCGCCGGCGGCGTAGAGCAGCCAGCCGCCGACGTCGACCCAGAGGTTGCGTTCGCCGTACCAGGGCGTCGGCGCCGGCGGCGCCGGGAAGGGCATCGCCGAGACGGCGAGGCGGTCGCCGCGTTCCTTGTCGATGCCCAGGCCGCTGGTCAGCGTGCGCTCGATGTCGCCCAGTTGCTGCGGCGTCCAGGCGGCGGCGCCGCCGGGCGCGGCACCGCTGGCCAGCACGACGGCGACGTTCAGGCGTTCGAGGCGGCCGCGGCTGCGCTTGATCTGCGTGATGTGGCGGTCGTAGGCGTACTGGCGGGTGCTGGCGTTGCGTTGCGCCTGGCCCGAGGCGTCGGCGCCCGAGGCCGCAGCAGCCACCGCCACCGGGCGGTTGCTCAGCGAGCCGGGCACACCCAGAGCGAGGCCTTGGCGGTCCATCTCCTGGCGCAGCGCCTCGCTGGTGACCTTGGGGTCGGCGCCGTAGACCTCGCGCGTCTCCTGCACGCGGTCGTTGTCGACCTCGGCGGTGACGCTGACGCGGTAGTTGCCGGCGCCGAGCACCGGGCCCAGCAGCTCGTCGACGCCGCGCCGCGTGTCGGCCTCGTAGCGGTGGCGAGCGTCCATGCCGCCGGAGGCCAGGCCTTCGAGGCCTTCTTCGAGGTCGACCCGCGCCGACAGCAGGTTGCCGGCCTGGTCGACGACGCTGACACGCGCGGCGTCGAGGTTGGCGACGCTGCCGGCGACGAGCTTGATCGTCGCGGCGATCTGCTCGGGGTTCAGCGTGCGCCCGGGCTTGGTCGTGACGACGACCGAGGCCGAGCTGCGGTCGTCGGCGACGGTGACGAAGGACGAGCTGCGCGCGATCGCCAGATGCACACGCGCCGAGTCGACGGCGTCCATCGTCATGATGCTCTGCGCCAGCTCGCCTTCGAGGCCGCGGCGGAAACGCACGTCCTGCACGAACTGGCTGACGCCCAGCGGGTCGTCGCGGTCCATCAGCTCCAGCCCGGCGGGCAGGCGCGCGGTGACGCCCTTGGCGGCGAGCAGCATGCGCACGCGGCCGAGATCGGACTCGGGCACCAGCACCTGGCCGCTGTCCGGGTGCACGCGGTAGGGCACGTGCTCGGCGTCGAGCACGGCCATCATGTCGGCGGCCGCGACCTTCTCGCGGGCGCCGAACAGCGGCTTGTAGCTGGACTGGTCGCGCCACTGGAAGGCGACGACCAGCGCGGTCACCGCGGCGGCCGCCAGCAGCAGCGGCGTCAGGCCGCGCAGCAGCCCGGGCGGCAGCGCCGGCAGGCCGCCGGCACGCAGCCGGGCGAACGCGGGACGCAGGGTCGAGACGAGCGGGTTGGCCACGGCGTCGTCCTCAGAGCTGCAGCTTGATCAGTTCGTCCACCGCGCCGGCGACCTTGTTGCGCACCTGCAGCAGCATCGAGAACGACAGGTCGGCCTGCTGGCTGGCGAGCATCGCGCCGACGAGGTCGTTGGAGCGGCCCGAGTCGACGGCGGCAAGCTGCTCCGAGGCGGCGTGTGCCTGGGCGTCGACAGCCTGAAGCACGTCTTTGAGGCTGGAAGCGAAGCCTGCGCCCGCGTCCGTCCCGGGGCCGCGCGCCGGCGCCACGGCCGCCACCGCGCCGAGCTCGGCGCCGTCACCGGCGATCCGGTCGGCCTGAGCCAGGACCGACATCAACATCTGCGACATCCGCACATCCTTGTTTCACCGGCACAGCACCGGCGTCTGACGTTTATTTCGCCCATGCAGCGGCCTGGCCGGCTGGACCTCTTCGAATTCAAATACAGGGATATGCGCTTATCGGCAGGACGTCAGATAACTTGACGACCTTCGCGCATTAGAGTTGTTTTACGCGCCGGCGGCTGTCTTCCATTCCGCTTTCCAGCACGAGAAAAATACAAGAATTAGGAACGATGTTAACGACCGATCCTCGCCCGCAAGCTGGCGAACTGGCCGGCTTTGACACGTCAAACGTTGCCGATGTCCCGACCGTCGAGGCGCGAACGCACACGATCCCGCGCACCGCACGAGGCGGGGCGACGGACGGTTCGGGGCGCGTAATTGACATCGGCATGGTCGTGAAACGGCACGCCACGCGCGGTCGCAGGAGGTCTCCATGGCGCACCGCGCCACGGACGGACCAAGCCAGTCCGCACCTGAGAGGGGAGGTGCGGCGAGGCGGCTTCGCCCGGCGGCCCCGCTGCCCTGCGTCCCTCGTGGGGGGACGGGTAGGCCGGAAGCTTTGCGACCCCGGCTTTCGCTCGGGTGTGCCCTGATGCGCTGCATCGTAAGCGCAAGACCGAGAAAGTTTCCTCCCGTAACACCGGCGTACCCGTGTCGACGTGAATTAGTTCTCTTGTTTATTTCTTGACACCCTCGTTGCGTCGATAAAAACAAATTCTTTTATTGATATGAATGACACAAATGATATTTATGATTTGCACCGAATAGCCAAGCATCAATGACGCAACACCGACTCGAAGCACACAACAAAAATCTAAACATTTCGTCTCCGCAGCCGATGAGAGACTCTTCCGGAAAGAACGGTGAAAGCGCCCGCTTTCCATCCCATTTGCATCCATCGAATGGCGCATAGATTTCTACAATGACCCCGATTCACGCCATGAACCCATGACCGCACCTGCCACGCCCACGCATCGTCCAATCGACGCGACCTCGCTCGGACGCCCCGTGCACCTGCTCGATGCGTTCGCACGGCGCTGGCAATCCGACCTCTCCGGTTGGTTCAGGCGCCAGATCAACCATCGGCAACGCGGCGGCTTCGAGGTGCTGGGGGCCTCGCTGGCGCGGCTCGAGCAGGAGGCCGAGGGCAGCGGCTGGCACTCGTTCGCACTCGCGCGCGGCAGCCTGGTCTGTGGCGCCGACCGCCGGCTGCTTCTGGCACTGATGGCGCGACGCTTCGGCACCGACGCGCCCGCCGAGGACACGACGGCCACCTCGACCGAGGAGCGCCTTGCGGCGCAGCTCGGTGCCGCCTGGTCTGCCCTGGCAGCGCGACGGCTGGACGCCGGTCTGGCCGCCGAGCCGGCGGCGATGGCCGGACCGGCTGGCGGCGTGCCGGTCGCGGCACCGGCACGCGGCACCTGGGTGCTCGACGCGACGATCGCCGAGGCGGGCATGAACGAGCCCGCGCGCCTGCGTGTCGCGCTGGCACCGTCGTGGCTGGAGCGCCTGTGGACGCAGCTCGCCATCGAGCGGCTGCCGTCCAGCGCCCAGGCCACCGTTGCACCGCTGGCCACGCGGCTGGAGTTCCGGCTCGTCGCCCAGCTGCTCGAGAAGCAGCTGCCGCTGTCCGACGTCGCCGCGCTGAAGGTCGGCGACGTGCTCCCGATCACGCTCGGCGAGGCCGACGCCCTGGTCGACGGCCTGCGCCTGTTCAAGGCCCGCGTCGCCGAGCACGACGGCCGGCTGTGCCTGACCTGTTTCTCCGATTCCGAATGAAAGCCACGACGATGAGCGAACCGCTTCCGATCGACCCGCTGGACACGCTGGACCTCGACGCCGACCCGGTGCCCGAGGCGCCCGCGCCGAGGCGCAAGCTGGCGCAGCTGATGCGCAAGATCCCGGTGACGCTGACGCTGGAAGTCGGCTCGGCGCGCATCTCGCTGGACGAGCTGAGCCGCATCCGCTCCGACAGCGTCGTGCCGCTGGACACGCTGGCCGGCGAGCCGCTGACGATCAAGGTCAACGGCACGACCATCGGCCGCGCCGAAGTCGTCGTCACCGGCGACAAGTACGGGCTGAAGGTCGTCGAGGTCTCGGACCTGGATCTCGGGCTGCCCGAGGCATGAGCCTCACCCCGGGCTCCCCGCGCTGGGGCCGCGCGGCGCGCTGGGCGCTGGCCGCCGGGCTGCTGGTGGCCGGCGCCTCGGCGCTGGCGGCCAATGGCGTGCCGGTGCTCAGCACGACGACCCGCGGCGCGACCACCGACTTCACGGTGAAGACCCAGGTCGTCATCCTGATGACGCTGCTGGGGCTGCTGCCGGCGCTCGTCCTGATGATGACCAGCTTCACGCGCTTCGTCATCGTGCTGGCGCTGCTGCGCCAGGCGCTGGGGCTGCAGCAGGGGCTGCCCAACCGCATCATCACCGGCGTCGCGCTGATCCTCACCTGCCTGGTGATGCGCCCGGTCGGCGACAAGGTCTGGACCGAGGCGCTGGTGCCCTACGACGAGGAGCGCATCGGCATGAGCGAGGCGCTGGAGCGCGCCGCGCAGCCGGTGTCGGCCTTCATGCTGGCGCAGACCAGCAAGACCGCGCTGGCGCAGATCTCGCGGCTGGCCGGCGAGCCGCCGGTGGCCCAGCCCGAGGAACACGCCTTCACCGTCAAGCTCGCGGCCTTCGTGCTCAGCGAGCTGAAGACCGCGTTCCAGATCGGCTGCATGTTGTTCATCCCCTTCCTGGTCATCGATCTCGTCGTGTCCTCGCTGCTGATGGCGATGGGCATGATGATGCTGTCGCCGCTCGTGATCTCGCTGCCGCTGAAGCTGCTGCTGTTCGTGCTCGTCGACGGCTGGACGCTGACCGTGGACACGCTGGTCACCAGCATCCAGAGGTTCTAGGAGCGGCGGCGATGATGACCCCGGAGATCGCCGCCGACCTCGTCAGCGAGGCGCTGGGCCTGGTGACACGCATGGTCGCGGTGCTGGTCGTGCCCGGGTTGCTGGTCGGCCTGTTGGTGGCGCTGTTCCAGGCCGCGACGCAGATCAACGAGCAGACGCTGAGCTTCCTGCCGCGGCTGCTGGCGACGCTGCTCGTCATCGCGTTGGCCGGGCGCTGGCTGGTCGGCTCGATGATGGACTTCTGCATCTCGGTCTTCCAGCGCGCGGCGACGCTGGTGGGCTGAGGACGCACGAGACGATGGAGGCAATCTACGGCCAGTGGCTGGACCTGATCGGCCAGCTCTGGTGGCCCTTCTGCCGCGTGCTCGCGTTCCTGGCGGCCACCGCGATCCTCGGCGACGCGATGCTGCCGCTGACCGTGCGCGTGCTGCTGTCGCTGGTGATGGCGGTGGTGCTGCTGCCGATCGCCACGCCGGCCCAGCCGATCGACCCGTTCTCGCTGGCCGGCGTCGCCGCGACCTTCGAGCAGGTGCTCATCGGCGTGGTGCTGGGGCTGGCCTTCCACCTCGTCACCGCGGTGCTGGCGATGCTGGGCTACCTGGCGTCGTCGCAGATCGGCCTGGCGATGGCGGTGATGAACGACCCGATGAACGGCGAGTCCTCCGACGTCGTCTCCAGCCTGCTGCACGTGCTCGGCATCCTGGTCTTCTTTGCCATCGACGGCCACCTCGTCGTCGCTGGTGTCGCCGGCGCCAGCTTCAAGGCCTGGCCGGTGGGCGGCGGGCTGGCCGGGCTGTCGCTGCAGGCGCTGCCGCTGGCCGTGGCCTGGGTGTTCTCGGCGGCGATGCTGCTGGCGCTGCCGCTGGTGTTGGCGGCGCTGGTCGTGCAGATCGGCCTGGGCCTGCTGAACCGCGTCTCGCCGGCACTGAACCTGTACTCGCTGGGTTTCGCCGTCGTCACCTGCTTCGGCCTGCTGATGCTGGTGGCGCTGGTGCGCCACCTGCCCGAGCACTACCTGGCGATGATGCAGCGTGTGCTCGACCTGATCGAACACGGCCTGAGGACCCGCCATGGCTGACAACAGCACCGGCGACAAGACCGAGAAGGCCACGCCGCAGAAGCTGCGCAAGGCCCGCGAGCAGGGCCAGGTGCCGCGCTCGCGCGACTGGGCGACGGCCGCCGGCATCGTCGTCGGGCTGCAGGTCTTCGTGATGCTGCTGCCGGGTTACCTGGCCGACTTCCGCCTGCTGTTCGGCGCCGCCTTCGTGCCGCTGGACGGCGACGGCGCGCTCGCCGAGACCTGGTCGACGCTGTTCAAGACCTCGATCCTGCTGCTGCTGAAGATGGTGCTGCCGCTGGTGGCGGTGCCGCTGCTGGCGGTCGTCGCCGGCCTGGTGCCCGGCGGCTGGGTGGCGAGCTCGAAGAACCTGGAGCCCAAGCCCGAGCGCCTGAACCCGGCGAGCAACCTGGGCCGGCTGTTCGGCGCGCGCCACTGGGCCGAGTTCGCCGGCTCGCTGCTGAAGACGCTGGCGCTGGTGGCCGTGCTCTGGCACGTCGCCAGCACCGCGCCCGAGGACTACCTGCGGCTGCAGGGCATGACGCTGGACCGCGCGCTCGCCGACGGCCTGGCGCTGGCTCGCGGCGGCATCCTGGCGCTGGTCGCGGTCTTCGTGCTCTTCGCGCTGATCGACCTGCCGCTGCAGACCTTCCTCTTCCGCCGCCAGCAGCGCATGAGCAAGCAGGAGGTGAAGGAAGAGCACAAGACCACCGAAGGTCGGCCCGAGGTGCGCCAGCGCATCCGCCAGCTGCAGCGCCAGTTCGCGCAGCGCAGCGTGCGCAAGGCCGTGCCCGGCGCCGACGCGGTGATCGTCAACCCCGAGCACTACGCCGTGGCGCTGAAGTACGACGAACGCCGCGCCCAGGCGCCCTTCGTCGTCGCCAAGGGCGTCGACGAGATGGCGCTGTACATCCGCCGCGTCGCCGCCGAACACGGCGTGCAGGTCGTCGAGGCGCCGCCGCTGGCCCGTGCGATCTACCACACCAGCCAGGTGAACCAGCAGGTGCCGGCGGCGCTGTACCGCGCCGTGGCGCTGGTGCTGGGCTACGTGATGCAGCTGCAGGCCTTCCGCGACGGCCGCCGCGTGCGCCGCCCCGAACTGCCCGACGACCTGCCGGTGCCGCCGCACCTGGCCGAGACCCCGACCCGATGAGCAACACCCCCACCCAGACCCTGCTGGCCGCGCTCAAGCGCAACCGCCTCGCCGCGCCGGTCTTCCTGCTGGCCATCCTGGCGATGGTCGTGCTGCCGCTGCCGCCGCTGCTGCTGGACGTGCTGTTCACGTTCAACATCGTGCTCGCGGTGATCGTCGTGCTGGTCGCGGTGACGACGCAGCGGCCGCTGGACTTCGCCGTCTTCCCGACGATCATCCTGACGACGACGCTGATGCGGCTGACGCTCAACGTCGCCTCGACGCGCGTCGTGCTGCTCAACGGCCACGAGGGCACGCACGCCGCCGGCCGCGTCATCGAGAGCTTCGGCAACGTCGTCATCGGCGGCAACTTCGTCGTCGGCATCGTCGTCTTCGTGATCCTGATGATCATCAACTTCGTCGTCGTGACGAAGGGCGCCGAACGCATCTCCGAGGTCTCGGCGCGGTTCACGCTGGACGCGCTGCCGGGCAAGCAGATGGCGATCGACGCCGACCTGAACGCCGGCCTGATCAACCAGGAGAAGGCGCAGGCGCGGCGGCGCGAGGTCGGCTCGGAGGCCGACTTCTACGGCGCGATGGACGGCGCGTCGAAGTTCGTGCGCGGCGACGCCATCGCCGGCATCCTGATCCTGCTGATCAACATGATCGGCGGCGTCGCCATCGGCGCCTGGATGCACGGCCTGCCGCTGGCCGAAGCCTTCCGCACCTACGCGCTGCTGACGATCGGCGACGGCCTCGTGGCGCAGATCCCGGCGCTGCTGCTGTCGGCGGCGGCGGCGATCATCGTCACGCGCGTCAGCGACTCGGGCGACGTCGAGCAGCAGATCGGCCGCCAGCTGCTGGCCTCGCCGCCGGTGCTGTACGGCGCCGCCGGCGTGATGCTGGCGCTGGCCGCGATCCCCGGCATGCCCTGGCCGACCTTCGTCGGCTTCGCCGCCGTGCTGGGCTTCGTCGCCTGGCGCATGGCGCGCCGCTCGGTGGTGGCCCCGGCCGACGACACCGCCAAGGCGGTGGAGGAAGCCCTCGTCGCCGAGCGCGAGGCCGAGATCGACTGGCCCTCGCTGCCGGTGGTCGAGCCGGTGTCGGTGACCGTCGGCTATCGCCTCGCGGCGCTGGTCGACCCGGCGCAGGGCGCGCCGCTGGCCAAGCGGCTCAAGGGCGTGCGCCAGACGATGAGCGAGCAGCTCGGCCTGGTGCTGCCGCGCCTGGGCGCACGCGACGACCTGTCGCTGCGGCCGACGCAGTACGCGGTGCTGCTGGGCGGCACGCCGATCGCGACCGCCGAGATCGTGCCCGACCGGCTGATGGCCCTGCCCTCGCCGCAGACCTACGGCGAGCTCGACGGCGTGCCCGGCATCGAGCCGGCCTACCAGCTGCCGGTGACCTGGATCGAGCCCGAGCAGAAGGCCCATGCGCTGGGCCTGGGCTACCAGGTCGTCGAGCCGGCCGGCGTCGTCGCGACGCACGTCTCCAAGCTCGTGCGCGACCACCTCGGCGAGCTGCTGCGCCACGAGGACGTGCCGGCGCTGGTCGAACGCTGCGGCGCGCTGGCACCCAAGCTCGCCGCGGCGCTGGAGAAGGCCTACACGCACAGCCAGCTGCTGAAGGTGTTCCGGCTGCTGCTGGCCGAGAACGTGTCGATCAAGGACATCGTGCCGATCGCCACGACGCTGCTGGAGAACGCCGAGACGACCAAGGACCCGGTGCTGCTGGCCGCCGAGGTGCGTTGCACGCTGCGCCGGCAGATCGTCAACGCCATTGCCGGCCCGGGGCCGACGATGCGCGCCTTCAGCCTCGGCGCGGACCTGGAGAACTTGCTGCTGGGCGCACTGAACAATGCCCGTCAGGGTGGCGCCAAGGTCGCGCTGGACAACTTCCCGGTCGACCCGAAGCTGCTGTCGCAGCTGCAGACGCACATGCCGATGGTGCTGGAGCAGATGAAGCAGCTCGCCGCCGCGCCGGTGCTGCTGGTGATGCCGCAGATCCGGCCGCTGCTGGCGCGCTACGCGCGGCTGTTCGCGCCCGGGCTGGCGGTGCTGTCGTACAACGAGATCCCGGAGTCGCGGGAGGTCAGCGTCATCGGGACTCTCGGCTGAGCCTCCCGACCCCGTCGCCGTCGGCGGCACCGGCATCGGCCTGCACCAGCGCCAGCACGACCTCGGTCGCCGCGGCGAACAGCGACGGCGGCAGCAGCGAACCCACCGGCAGCACGCCGACCGGCACCGCACCGGCGCCGGCGGCCAGGCCGCCAACCTGCACGCGGCAGCGCAGCAGCACGATGCCGGCGTCGCGCAGGCCCGCGGCCAGCGCCGGCAGCGCTCGTTTGAGTGCCGGCAGCGTCTCGCGCCGCACGCAGGCCAGCCCCAGCCACAGCCCGCCGACACCGAGCTGCAGATGCGCCGCGACACGCCCCAGCCGCGGCAGGTCGACGACGAGCAGCAGGGCCGGCGCGCGCCGCAGTCCCGGCGGCGGGGGCGCCGCGTCCTCTCCGTCCGTGGGCAGAGGGATCGTCAGCGCCAGCGGAAGACCCAGCCACGTCGCCGGCCACGGCGGCAGCGGCGGCTGCGGCGCGGCCAGCGCCCCGGGCGCCTCGCCGGCGGCAAACCGCAGGCGCTGGGCGATGCCGGCGCGCCAGGCCACGGCCAGCGCCGCGGCGTCGTCCGGCGCGGCACCACGCACCTGGCTCAGGGCCAGCGGGTCGAATTGCCAGCCCGGCGGTGTCGCGCCCGGCATCGCGCCGCGGGCGGCCAGGCGCAGCCTCGCGCCGGTCTCGACGACCTCGAAGCTCAGCACGTCGCCGACGACCACGCCTTGCGGCAGTTCGACGATCGCCGGCTGCACGCCCGGCATCGTGGACGCCGTCGGCAGCGGTGGGGTCACGGCACCGGCCAGCGCAGCAGCGGCGGCCGGCGCTTCGCGGCCCCGCAGAGCGGCGGCGTCGAAGGCGATCGGAGCGACGGCGCTCAGCCGGGACCAGGACATATCCACCTCTGCGAGCTGCGGGTCTGTCCCGCGCACCGATTGAGGGCGACCTGCCGGCTATGCGGCTTAAACCCTGCGACGTCTCCTGCCGCCCGGCGGCCGTGGCTCGCTGTGACCTCCGACCGCCGGCCAACCCTCACAGCCAAAGCTCACGAACCAAGCAAGGCAACACGTCCGCGAGCAACGGCGCAAGAGCGGGCCGCCGGGGCTTTGGTGGGAGGTTACGGCCTGAAGCGAGGGCCTTCTTGGGGCTCGCGGGCGGCGTCATGACCGCGCACAAACGCGACGACCGCATCTCGCGATGGCTGGTGCAGCTCACCGCGCGCGTGGGCTGGCAGAAGGCGGTCGTGGCCATGGCCAACAAGAACGCCCGCATCCTCAGGGCGGTGCTCGCCAAGGGCCAGCGCTTCGATCCCGACCACGTCAGCAGCAAACCCGGCGGCGCGGCCGCCGCCTGCTGACGCGGTCGGCCCCGACCGCACCGATTTCCTCCAGGCGTGCGCCAGTAGATGCATCACACAGGTCAGACCGGCGGCGGGCAAACTCGGCTAACCCAATGTCGCGCCACAGGCGTCGACGACGAGCGAATGGAGCCCCGCCGAGCGGTTCGTATCTGGGCCCGCACGGGCACCCCGTGCAACAAGGCCGTCTGTAGATGTGCAGTCTGTTCCCTGTGCCGATGCAGCATCGTGGCACACGCCATTACAGGAAGACGAATGACCGGAGCCATCATGCGTTGACTCGGCGGGAAGTCCCTGTAGAGGGGTTAGGCGTCGCCGGCAGTTGTGCCTTCCTGACCTGAGTTGGCGGCCAAGAACGCTTCAAGCGACTCGATGATGCTGGAGCGCTTCTCGTAAAGCGCGTTCAGGCGAGGTTCCCATGGTGAGGGCTCAACTGCTGCCAGGAGGTTTGCCGCGGTAGCGCCGCGGGCGACGGCCTCCTGTCGTTTCGCCTTGAAGTCGGCGTGACGCAGCTCAAGTGCGTGTATTTCATGCTGATACTGGGCCAAGAGCTCAGAGAAGGCCGTGAACTTCGCGGCGGTTTCTTGGGCGTTTGCAGAGCGTTCAAACTGCTTGCGACTATCGACCAGTTCTCGATGCTGCAACGCAATCTCTTCGCGTTGCTGAAGTATCGTAATCAGAAGACCGGCAAAAGTCAGCCCGGTAAAGAGCGCGTTCACGGCCCCGAAGCTGTCGCCGAATTTTCCAAGGTCGTCCCTCCACGTGACGCCAAAGACGCAGAAGACGAAAGCAGCGTATGAGCCAAAGAGCAGGAGGGGGGCTGCGGCGATGGCGGCGAAGGCGAGAAGTCGCTTGATAGTCGGGGTCATCTGTTGCAAATGAAGAAATCGAGCAAGTGCATGCTCTGCGACGCCTAACGAAGCTGTAGAAACACCCCGCCACGGCGGCAGCCGGCCTGACCGGCGGGGCATGCCGCACCAGCGCCGTTGATCTGTCTCTTCATGCGCCTCCCTCGGCGTCCTGTGTTCGCCGCAGCCTATCGACGGGGCATGAGGCTTGCAAGCTCTGCCGTCATCCTCCCGACCGTCACCGCGATGGCCCGATACCGCCCCGTCGACAACCAGCCGTGTTTTCTGCCGGTGGTGCTGGCCGAGCAGTTGCTGCCCGGCTCCTTCGAGTTCGCGCTCAACCACCTGGTCGACTCCGGCGCGGTGCCGCTGGACGCGTTCGACGCCTTCTATCGCAACAACGAGACGGGAGCGCCTGCGGTCTCGCCGGCCGTGCTGCTCAAGGTCGTGTTGCTGGGCACTCCCGCGGCCTGGTCTCCAGCCGCACCATCGCCTCGGCCTGCGAGCGCCACGTCACCTTCATCGCCCTGTGCGGCACGGACGCGCCGCACTTCACGACCATCGCGCGCTTCGTCTCGCGCCTGGCCGAGCCCATCGCCGAGGTCTTCCAGCGCGTGCTGCTGGTCTGCGACGCGCAGGGGCTCATCGGCCGGCAGATGTTTGCCATCGACGGCGTCAAGCTGCCCGGCAACGCGAGCAAGCGCCACAGCGGCACGCGCTCGGAACTGGCCCAGCGCGCAAGCAAGATGCTGGACGCAGCGCAGGCGATGCTGCGCCGTCACCAGGCGGCCGACGGCGCCCCGGAGCCGACGCTGCCCGTGCGCGAGCAACGCCACATCGAGACGCTGGCGCACGAGGCCCAGCGCATCACGCGCTTCCTGGCCGAACACCGCCACGACAAGACCGGCGCCAGAGGCGCCGTGCGCAAGAGCAACGTCACCGACAACGACTCGGCCAAGATGGCCACCGACAAGGGCGTCATCCAGGGCTACTGCGGCGTGGCGACGGTGGACGCCGAGCACCAGGTCATCGTCGACGCCCAGGCCCACGGCACGGGCTCGGAGCAGGCGCTGCTGCTGCCGGCGGTGCGCGCCGCGCAGGCGCACATGAGCGCGGACACCGTCGTCACCGCACAACATCGAGAAGTTGGCCAAGGCGGGGTACGGGACGGGGTGAAGGCCCGAAGCGAGGCCCTTCTCCGGGCTCGGGGCGGCTACCGCCGTGATAACCGCCTCGGAGTCGATTTCGGCAGCTTGATCGGAAGAACCGGCTTCGCCAACAAAACGGCGCCTGAAGAGGCGCCGTTTTGTGTTCGGGGCTGCAAAACAGGGTTTTGCTACAGCCTCAACGTTTGACGTGAGGGGCCGCCGCAGCGGCGAAGCCGCGAAGGGAACCCACAAGCGCAGCTTGTGGGCGGTCCCTCTCGACGGAATTGTTAGCCATTTTGGGGCAGCATGTACAGGGGCGCAAAAGATCGGTTTGAAATGCCAATTCTCGCATTTAGTGAAACGGTCGCTGGATGAGGTTTTGCATTATGCGGCGTTTTCTTGCTTGGCATTTCAAGGCAAAACTTTCCTTCGCTTTTATTTGTAATTGTGGGAAGTTCTTTTGTGAATTCATCTGGAAGCAGGATGAGTTTTAGCTTTGAAACCTCTTCAAGGCATTTTTCTACATGGTCGCCAGAGAGATTGGGATGCGATTTGGTTGTGATTTTTGCGTATTTCTTTACGACCGAAGCTAAGCAAGCTGAAGCAAAATATACATTAACCAAGTGATACGGTATGTCTCTGTTGATAGATATGCCGGTGTTTAGGCCGTTGTGTTGTTTGTGAACTTGTGGGTCGGGGCCAAGGACATTTGGGGCAAGAAGCCCCTCCACGAAATACCCAACAATCAGATTGTTCTCCCATGAAAATGAGAACGGTCTAATCCTGCGATGTTGGTGTTTGATGAGATTAATTATTTTTGAAATTTGCTCTCTGTATGACCGTGTGTTGTCTGTGAACTCGCGAGCGGCACGCGTAAAAGCCTTGTCCTTGCCTCCATCCTTGAATAGAGACTTTATTATTGACTGGCATGACTCGATGAAATTCGCGCAGTAGAAAAGAAAGCTAAACACCTCGATTCTTATGGCGTCAATTTTCTCGTCTTCGATATGGCGTGTGATTCGAATATTTTCAACTTCGCAGTTAACTCTCGTAGCGAGGCGATGGGCGCACTCTATTACATCATTGAAGGTTAGCAAGAAAAGGTCGCCTGGGTGGCTAAGGTTGTGGTCTTCATGAAATACAGCTGAATCCTCTATCGAAGTGAGGATTGATAGTGCCTCTGGAAAATATCCAGTAATTTTCGCAGGAAGTTCGTATTTCATGATGTCGTCGTTCATGGCTATTGTTATATGCAGCAACCAGACGCCGCATAACATATCCAACGCTCGCGTAACAAGCACCTCGGACGAAGGCTCAAGTTCTTGTCGCGCTTGAGATTTCCGTCGCCGAGCGCCCCTCTCCGCAGGCGTAAAAATGACGCCGAAAGCGGCGTCGGTTACAGATGAGTCTGAGCCGCCCCACGTCCGCCGCCAAGCCCACCGCCCGCCTTCGGGGGGAAGCCCACCACCCCCGAGCGAACAGCCCCAGCACCGCCCTGCCGCGGGCGCCGGGTGGCCGGTGGAGTGAGTATCAGGAGGAGGCTCGGCTTGCCGGGCCGGGGGACATGAACGGAACCGGCCACCCGGCGACCGCGGCACGCGCCGATGCGTGCATGCCCGCAAGACCTAGGCCAAAACGCCGATCACCCACGCAGCCAGAGCTGCTCCAGCCCCGGGAAACGCCAGGCCTCCGGTGGCTCGATGCCGGCGACGGCGTCCTCGCAGCGCGGGTCGGACAGGTCGAGATCGAAGGGCTCGATCGCATGGCGTTCGTCGACCGAATAGAAGACCCGCACACGCGGCGTCAGCAGCGAGGCCCCGCGGCCGACGACGACCGCCAGGCGCTCGGACTTCAGCCGCAGCAGCGTGCCGGTCGGATAGATGCCGACCGCCTTGACGAAGTGCTGCACGATCACCGCGTCGAACTCGCGCGGCGACTGCGCCAGATGGCGCATCGCCAGCCCCGGGTCCCAAGGTGCGCGATAGGGGCGGCGCGAGGTCACGGCGTCGTAGGCGTCGCAGACTGCGGCCATGCGCGCGAAGGCCGGGATGGCCTCGCCGCGCAGCCGGTCGGGGTAGCCGCTGCCGTCCAGGCGCTCGTGGTGGTGGCGCACGGCGTCCAGCACGCTGCGCGGCACGCCCTCCAGGCGCGACAGCAGCGCGTGGCCGATCTCGGCGTGGCGGCGCATCAGCGCCAGCTCGTCGCCTTGCAGCCGCGCCGGGCGCGTCAGCAGCTCCGACGGCAGCCGCGCCTTGCCGATGTCCAGCAGCAGCCCGGCGAGCGCGGCTTCGCGCAGCTGCGGTGTCTGCAGCCCCATCTGCCGGCCCAGCGCGACCATCAGCGCCGACACCGCCAGCGCGTGCAGGTACAGGTACTCGTCGGCGGCCTTCAGCCGGGCGACGGCGACGAGCAGCGTCGGCTCGTACTCGACCGAGTCGACGATCTCGTCGACCAGATGCTCGCAGGCCTCGGTGGCCACCGCGCGCCCCAGGCGCACGCTGTCGTGCAGCGAACGCAGCGGCGCCAGGCTGCGCCGGCACAGCGCCGCGGCCTGCACGTAGTCGCGGCCGACACGCGGCGGCTGCGGCGGCGGCGCGGGCTCCGGCGTCGCGTCGGGCAGCGGCTCGTCGACCGGCACCAGCGCCGGCAGCACGTCGACGCCGCGCTCCAGGTCGATCAGCACGCGTTCGACGCCGCTGCTGCGCAGCTTGGCGACGTCCTCGGCCTCGCGCAGCGCGAAACGCGTGCGCCAGAACGGGTGGTCGATCCACGAGCCGCAGATCTTGTGCACGAACATGCCGACACGCAGGTCGGCGACCGCGATCTCCTTGAGCACCGCCGGCGCGCTCCTCAGGCCGCGGGCAGCGCCGCCGGCGCCAGGCCCTGCAGCCGGCGCTGGTGCATGCGCAGCAGCAGCGCCTCGTAGTCGCGCGTGTAGCGCTCGGTGTCGAACAGCGCCAGGCCGGCACGCCGCGCATCCAGATGGCAGCGCAGCGCCTGCAGGCGCTCGGGCGAGCGGCCGAGTTCGACGGCCGTGCGCACGTAGGCCTCGGCGTCGGCGCAGGCCAGTTCGGGCAGGCCGCAGGCGGCGACGAGGCTGGCGGCGACACGCGAGGCGAAGGTTTCGCCCGGCACCGTCAGCACCGGCACCGCGGCCCACAAGGCCTCGCTGGCCGTCGTGTGCGCGTTGTAGGGCCAGGTATCGAGGAACAGATCGGCGGCGCGCAGCCGCGCGATGTGCTGGTCGACCGGCAGACGTTCGGCGAAGACCACACGTTCGGCGCCGATGCCGAGCGCCTCCAGCGCGGCCAGCAGCCGGCGCTGGCCGTCGGCGTTCCAGGCCAGCAGCCACAGCACCGCTTGCGGCAGCTCGTGCAGCACGCGCGCCCACAGCGCCAGCATCTCGGGCGTGATCTTGTAGCTCTGGTTGAAGCAGCACAGCACCAGCGCGTCCTCGGGCAGGCCGAGACCGGCACGCGGCGGCGCCGGCGGCAGCGCGCGGCGGTCGTCGTTGGGCTGGTAGCAGTGCGGCATCTGGGCGATGCACTCGCTGTAGTCCTCGGCGTGCGCCAGCGGCGTGACGATCGGGTCGCCGATGACGTAGTCCAGGAAGTCGGCGCCGGTGCTGCCCGGGTAGCCGAGATAGGACACCTGCACCGGCGCCGGCCGGTGCGCGAACACCGTCATGCGCGTGCCGCGCGTGTGGCCCTTGAGGTCGACGCCGATGTCCACGCCGTCGCGGCGCATGCGTGCGGCGACCTCGGCGTCGCACATGCTCGCGACGTCGACGACGTGGTCGCAAGCGGCCAGCAGGCGCTGCTGCAGCGCGCTGCCGTCGGCGGCGCTGTGGGTGTAGGCGAAGACCTCGAAACGCTCGCGGTCGCGGCTCTCGAGCAGGCCGACCATCAACAGCGCCGTGGCGTGGTTGTGGAAGTCGGAGGACAGGTAGCCGACACGCACGCGCCCCGGACGGCGCACGCCCGGCGGCGGCAGAGAAGGGCTGACGCCCTGCAGCAGGTGGCGCGTGTGCAACGCGCCGGCCCGGCGTTGCTGGGCACGGCTGCTGGGCAGCGCCAGCAGCGAGAACGGCGAAATCTCGCCGCCGCGCTCGACACTGGCGCCGTCGAGCAGCGCGAGCAGCGCCGCGCCGTCGCGCTCCAGTTCGCTCCAGTCGCAGCTCTGCTGGCTGGAGCTGACGAGCAGCGGCAGCGCCAGCGGCGCGATGTCACCATCGTGGTCGACCGACAGCGCGGTACGGAAACAGATCGAAGCCTGGCTCTCGGCGCCCAGGCGCTTGAAGGCCAGCCCCAGGCGGTAGTGCAGCAGCGCGTCGCCCGGGCTCAGCATGCTGGCCTGGATCAGCCGGGTGATCGCCTCCTGCGGCCGCTGCGCCAACAGCAGCGCGCTGCCGAGTGCCGACAGCAGCTCGGACGTCGCCGGCGCCGCCGCGAGCGCAGATTCCAGCACCTCGGCGGCCTCGACATGGCGGTGGCGGCGCGTCAGGCACTCGGCGAGCAACATCGCCCCCAGGGTGTCGCCGGGCTTCAGCGCCAGCGCGCGGCGCGCTGCGGCGACCGCGCTGTCGAGCTTGCCCAGCTGCAGCTGCGTGCGTGCCAGATACAGCCAGGCGGCGTTGGCCCCAGGAGCCGCCTGCACGGCGCGCTGGAAGCCCCGTTCGGCCTCGCCCCAGCGGCCGGCGCCAACGGCCGCGACGCTGGCGCGCCAGTTCGTGTCGTACCGGTCGTTGCGGCGAACATCCTGCAGCGCCATGCGCCTGCTCCTCGACGAAGAGCCGTGCCGGCCGCGGCCGGTGGACGGCAAGAGGGCCGGCCGGCGATGCCGGTCGGCCCTGGTGATGCGTGCGGCGGCGGCGCGCCGCACGTCAGGCTCAGTTCAGCAGCGACAGGGCGAGCTGCGACATGCTGCCGCTCTGCTTGAGCATCGAGGTGCCGGCCTGCAGCAGCAGCTGACGCGAGGTCATGTTGGCGGTCTCGCTGGCGTAGTCGACGTCCATGATGCGGCTCTTGGCGGCCTGCGTGTTGGTGCTCATGTTCGACAGGTTGTTGTAGACGTGGTCGAGGCGGTTGGACGCCGCGCCCAGCGCCGAGCGCACGGTGCCGACGTCGGCGAGCGCCGTGTCCAGCTTCGTGATCGTCGCGTTGGCGGAGGCGGTCAGCTCGGTGCCGACCGTCGTCGCGTCAGCGGTGGTCATGAAGGTCGTGGCGGCCAGACCCAGGCTGCCGTCGTCGGCGGTCAGCTCGGCCAGCGCTTCGGAGACGTTGACGGTCATCGTTTCAGCGGCGCTGGCGCCGATCTGGAACGTGACGCCGGCGCCCTTGCCCAGCGTGCTCGTGCCGCCGGTGACGGCCGCGGCGTCGGCACCGACGCCGAACAGCTTCTGGCCGCCGAACGAGGTGTTCTTGATGATGTTGGTCAGTTCACGGCCCAGCGCGTCGTATTCCGACTGCATCGCGGTCTTGTCGTCGGCGGTCGACGAGCCGTTGGCGGCTTCGGTCGCCAGGTCCTTCATGCGCAGCAGGATGCTGGTCGTCTCGGCGAACGCGCCTTCGGCGGTCTGCATCATCGAGATGCCGTTCTGCGTGTTCTTCTGGGCGACGGCCATGCCGCGCGTCTGGGCGTCGAGGCGGGTGGCGATCTGCAGGCCCGCGGCGTCGTCCATCGCAGAGTTGATGCGATAGCCGGTGCCCAGCTTGGACATCGACGAGGCCAGCGAACGCTGGGTGTTGCCGACGGAGTTCTGCGTGGACAGAGACGCGGCGTTGGTGTGAAGGCTCAGCATGACGGTGCTCCGGTGGGGTGGTGATCCGAGAGCGTTGCGCCTCGGTCTCGTCACCACAGGGCGACAGGCCGCCGAATTTCTTAAGCGGCGCATGCACGCCATCGCTTATTCACTCAGCGAATGAGGGTCGGCGAATCTATTCGTTCGTGCGCTCCGCCCGAAGGGTCACCATCGGCAGCGTGAACTTCCAGCAACTCCGCGCCGTCCGCGAAGCCGTCCGGCAACGCTTCAACCTCACCTCGGTCGCCGAGGTGCTGCACACCTCGCAGCCCGGCGTCAGCCGCCAGGTGCGCGAGCTCGAGGACGAGCTCGGCGTCGACCTCTTCGTGCGCGTCGGCAAGCGCCTGACCGGGCTCACCGAGCCGGGCAAGGTGGCGCTGCCGATCATCGAGCGCCTGCTCGCCGAGGCCGACAACCTCAGGCGCGCCGGCGCCGACTTCGCACGCGCCGGCAGCGGCACGCTGACGGTGGCGGCGACGCACTCGCAGGCCCGCTACGCGCTGCCGCCGGTGGTGCGCGACTTCCTGGCCGCCAACCCGCAGGTCACGCTGCACCTGAACCAGGGTTCGCCGCGCCAGATCGCGCGCTGGCTGATCGACGGCGAGGCCGACATCGGCGTCGCCACCGAGGCGCTGGCCGACTACGAGGAGCTCGTCGCCCTGCCCTGCTACCGCTGGAGCCACGTCGTCGTCGTGCCGCAAGGCCACGCGCTGGCCGACGAGGACCGGCGCGGCGAGCGCCTGACGCTCGAACGCCTGGCGCAGTTCCCGCTGGTCACCTACGAACCCGGCTACACCGGCCGGCGCCACATCGACGAAGCCTTCGAGCGCGAAGGCCTCGCCCGCGAGATCGTGCTCGCGGCGATGGACGCCGACGTCGTGAAGACCTATGTCGAGCTCGGCCTGGGCGTCGGCATCATCGCCTCGATCGCCTACGACCCGGCGCGCGACCAGGGCCTGCACGCGATCGACGTGCGCCATCTCTTCGAGGTCAACACGACGCGGCTGGCGGTGCGCCGCGGCACCTACCTGCGCGACTACGCCTACGACTTCATCCAGACCTTCGCGTCGCCGCTGTCGCGCGGCCTCGTCGACCGGGCGCTGGCCACGCCGCACGGCCAGCCGCTGGAGCTGTCGCCCGAGCCGCCGCCGCCCAACGCCTGGCGCAGCGCGCCGGCCGACGCCGTCACCGGCGGCTGAACGGCCGCCACCGCCGCGGCGGCGTCACTCGCCGCGGGCGTGCGCCTCGTGGATCGCGGCGGCCTTGGCTTCCATCTCGCGGCGCATCGCGCGGCGCATCTCGGCCGCGGCGTGGCGGCGCTTCTGGTCGGGCGTGCGCGGCTCCAGCGCCGGCACGGCCACCGGCTGGCCACCGTCGTCGACCGCGACCATCGTGAAGAAGCAGCTGTTGACGTGGCGCACGACGCCGGCGCGGATGTCCTCGGCCAGCACCTTGATGCCGATCTCCATCGACGAGCGGCCGGTGTGGTTGACCGAGGCGAGGAAGGTGACGAGTTCACCGACCTGGATCGGCTGGCGGAACATCACCTGGTCGACGCTCAGCGTGACGACGTAGCGCCCGGCGTAGCGCGCGGCGCAGGCGTAGGCCACCTGGTCGAGGTGGCGCAGGATGACCCCGCCGTGCACCTTGCCCGAGAAGTTGGCGGTGTCCGGGGTCATCAGCACCGTCATCTGCAGTTCATGGGCGGGCAAGGCGATCGTCACGGGGTCCTCGGTGAAAGTCTGCGGCGGCACGCACCGCCGCGGACGATCATGCCAGCGCGGCCTCGATGTCGGCTTGCGCCTGCTCGAAGCCGCGTGCGGCGGCCTCGGGGCCCATGTTCAGGCCTTCGGCGTAGACGAAACGCACATCGGTCATGCCGAGGAAGCCGAGCACCGACTTCAGGTACGGCACCTGCGAGTCGGCCGGCGTGTCGCGGTAGATGCCGCCGCGGGCCAGCGCGACGATGACCTTCTTGCCCTTCACCAGGCCCTCGGGGCCGGTGGCCGTGTAGCGGAAGGTGATGCCGGCACGGGCCACGGCGTCGATCCAGTTCTTGAACTGCACCGGCACGCCGAAGTTGTACATCGGCACGCCGAGCACGATCACGTCATGGGCCTGCAGTTCGGCGACGGCGGCGTCGGCCACGGCCACCCGTGCGGCCTGCTCCGGCGTGCGCGCCTCGGCCGGCGTGAACAGCGCGCCGAGCGCCGCTTCGTCGAGCACCGGCAGCGGGTCGGCGGCCAGGTCGCGAACGGTCAGTTCGGCATCCAGGTGCGAAGCACGCAGGCGGGCGACGACGTCGTGGGCGACACGGGTCGAGTTGGCGCCTTCACGGCGGGCGCTGGCATTGATCTGGAGGATCTTCATCGTGCAGTCCTGTAGGGAAGTCGGGCCGGCGGCGCCGTTCGATCGATTTGCACACACTCCTTGAGCGGCGATCGCGAGAGACGCTTTCGGTATGGCAGCCATTCTGGGCGCCTCGCGCGGTTGCGCCGTTCGCCTGCCTCGACGCCTCTGTTGCAACTTTTTGAATGGATCGCAGACCCGTCCGGCACTGTCGACGATTCGTTCATCGAATATCCCGATAATGCTCTCGGAGAATCTCGCAGCGGGCCTCTCGGATATCAAGATAAAGGGTTTACCCTGATACAGTCGCGAGCCTTTTTACCCGGCCTCCGCGAGGGCTCGCATGTCTGCTTCCACCGATCAATTCGCCAACCCTGCGCCGCTCGGCCTGATGGGCTTCGGCATGACCACCGTCCTGCTCAACATCCACAACGCGGGCTTCTTCCCGATGAGCGCCATGGTGCTCGCCATGGGCCTGTGCTACGGCGGCGCCGCGCAGATCGTCGCCGGCATCCTGGAGTTCCGCAAAGGCAACACCTTCGGCCTCACCGCCTTCGTCAGCTACGGCTTCTTCTGGCTCTCGCTGGTCGCCCTGATCGTGCTGCCCAAGCTCGGCTGGGCCGATGCCACGCCCGAGGGCTACATGGGCTGGTACCTGGTGATGTGGGGCGTGTTCACGGCCTGGATGTGGGTCGGCACCTGGCGCAGCAACCGCGCGCTGCAGTTCGTCTTCGGCAGCCTGACGCTGCTGTTCGCGCTGCTCGCCGCGCGCGACTTCACGGGCTCGACGCTGATCGGCACGATCGCCGGCTTCGAGGGCATCGTCTGCGGCCTCTCGGCGATCTACCTGGCGATGGCCGAGGTGCTCCACGCGCAGTATCACCGGAGTATCCTGCCGATCGGCGCGTGAAAATCTCCGAACCCCGCCGATGAATATCCCGGGAGCGCCGCGGAATATTCAAAGCGACGCCCCCGGAGAAAAGCCGGGCGCGCGTGAAATCGCGCTCCGGCCTTCGGCAGGCGTGCAAGGCCTTCCGGCCCTGCATGTCCGGCCTCAGCCGTCGCGCGTGAAATCGCGCTCCGGCCTTCGGCAGGCGTGCAAGGCCTTCCGGCTTTGCACGTCCGGCCCCAGCCGTCGCGCGTGAAATCGCGCTCCGGCCTTCGGCAGGCGTGCAGGGCCTTCCGGCCCTGCACGTCCGGCCTCAGAACTCCAGGTTGTCGATGAGGCGGGTCGCGCCGAGTCGCGCGGCGGCCAGCGCCACCAGCGGCGCACCGGCGGACAGCGCCGCGGCGTCGGGCGGCAGCAGCGTCTCGCGCCGACGCACCGTCAGGTAGTCCGGCGCCCAGCCGCGCTCGCGCAGCGCGGCGGCGGCAGCGGCTTCGGCGGCGGCCAGCGCCGCCGGGTCGGCCGCACGGCGTGCAGCCCCGGCCAGCGAATGCAGCGCCGCGGCCAGCGCCGGCGCCTCGGCACGTTCGGCCTCGTTCAGGTAGCCGTTGCGCGAGCTCAGCGCCAGGCCGTCGGCGGCACGCACCGTCTCGCCGGCGACGACCTGCGTCGGCAGCGCGAACTGGCGCGCCATCGCGTCGATGACACGCCACTGCTGGTAGTCCTTGCGGCCGAAGACCGCGACCGCCGGCTGCACGATGCCGAAGAGCTTCATCACGACGGTGCAGACGCCGCCGAAGAAGCCCGGCCGGAACTCGCCTTCGAGGATGTCGGCCAGCGCCGCCGGCGGTGCCACGCGGTAGACCTGGGGCTCGGGATAGAGCTCGGCCTCGTCGGGCGCGAACAGCAGGTCGCAGCCGGCACCGGCCAGCAGCTCGGCGTCGCGCGCCAGCGTGCGTGGATAACGGTCGAAGTCCTCGTGCGGCAGGAACTGCAGCCGGTTGACGAAGACGCTGGCCACGACCGGGCCGCCCAGCGTCGCCGCCTGGCGCACCAGCGCGAGGTGGCCGTCGTGCAGGTTGCCCATCGTCGGCACGAAGGCCGTGCGCGTCTGGCCGGCGAGCGCGGCGCGCAGCTCGGCGATGGTGTGGATCGTCTTCATCGGGGACTCAGTAGCCGTGCTGCACGGGGTCGGGGAAACGCCGGGCCTTGACCTCGGCGACGTAGGCGGCGGCGGCGTCCTGCACGCTGCGCGTGTGCTCGCCGTCGCGGCTGAAGTCGTGCACGAAACGCGGGCGGCGGCCCGGCGTCCAGCCCAGCATGTCGTGCAGCACCAGCACCTGGCCGTGGGTGTCGGGCCCGGCGCCGATGCCGATCGTGATCAGCCCGGGCGCGGCGGCACGCACCTGGCGCGCGACGGCCGACGGCACCAGCTCCAGCACCAGCATCGCCGCACCGGCCTCGGCCATCGCCCGGGCCTCGGCGACCAGCGTCTCGGCGCCCGCGGCATCGCGGCCCTGGACACGGAAGCCGCCCAGCGCGTGCACCCGCTGCGGCGTCAGCCCCAGGTGGGCGCAGACCGGGATGCCGCGGTCGACGAGGAAACGCACCGTCTCGACCATCGGCCCGCCGCCTTCGAGCTTGACCATCTGCGCGCCGGCACGCATCAGCGTGATCGCCGACGCCAGCGCCTGCTGCGGCGAGGCTTCGTAGCTGCCGAACGGCAGGTCGCCGATCAGCCAGGCCGAGGACAGCCCGCGCGCCACGCATTCGGTGTGATACGCCATGTGGCCCAGGTCCACCGGCAGCGTGCTGGAGCGGCCCTGGACGACGTTGCCCAGCGAGTCGCCGACGAGCACGACGTCGACGCCGGCGGCGTCGACCAGGCGGGCGAGCGTGGCCTCGTAGCAGGTCAGCATCGCGATCGGCTCGTCGCGCGCGGCCATCTCGCGCAGGCGCACGAGATTCAGGCGCGGGCGCGAAGCCCCGGCGGGGGTGTCGGTGACGTGGACGCTCATGGCGTGGGCGGCCCGCGGGGGGCGGCGGTGTCGGAACGGGCGCGATTATGGGTGCGCGCCGCACCGGCCCGCGCGCCGCAGGGCCACGCCCGGCGCTACAAGCCGCCGAGCACCTGGCCGAGCAGGATCTTGCCGATCATCGCCGCCGGGTAGACCAGCGCGTAACCCTGGGCGACGCGGCTGTCGTGGCCGGTGCGGCCGTTGGCAAACGCCAGCACCGCCGGCTGCGTCTGGGTGCCGGCCAGCACCCCGGCCAGCCGCGTGTTGCCCATGCCGAAGACGCGCCGCATCAGGATCGTGATGCCCAGCGCGGTCGTCGCCGTGACCATCAGCCCGAGCACCAGCAGGTCGATCCAGGCGCCCGACGCGAAGGCCGCGCCGAGCTGGCCGCCGGCCTTGGTGCCGGCCTGGGCCAGGAAGATCAGCAGCCCGAGCTCGGCCAGCGCCTGGGCCGCCGAATGCGGCAGCGTCGTGACGATGGGCCCGATGCGGCACAGCTGCCCGAAGACCAGCCCCAGCACCAGCGTGCCGGCGGCCGAGCCGATCGAGAACTCGGCGCCCGGCACCGGGAAGACGAACTTGCCCAGCAGGATGCCGGCGGCCATGCCCAGGCCGAGCGCGATCGGGTTGATGTCCGACAGCCCGCGCTCGGAGTCGCCGAGGAAGGCCGACACCGCCGCGATCTGCTCGCGCGGCGCGATGACCCGCACGCGGTCGCCGGGCTGCAGCACCAGGTCGTCGTTGGCCAGCATGTCGACGTCGCCGCGGCGCACGCGCGTCACGGTGGCGCCGAAGCGCCGCATCAGCCCCAGCCCGGCGATCGTGTTGCCGGCGAGTTGGGTGTTGGACAGCGTGATGCGGCGGAAGTCGAGTTCGCTGCGGTCGGCGTGCAGCGTGTGCGACGAGGCGTGGCCGAGCTCGGCCGCCACGCGGGCGACGATGTCCTCGGGGCCGACGACGGTGACCAGGTCGTTGCGGCGCAGCACGTCCGCGTCGCCCGGGGCCTGCGTCGGGAAGCGGCTGCCGCCGTGCTTGACGCGCGAGAAGCGCACGCGGCCCCCGTGGCGGCGCTCGATCTCGCCGATGCGCGGCTCGTCGCCGGTCTCCACGCGCACCGTGCAGTTGACCAGCGGCGCCGGCGCGTCGCGGTCGTTGGCGCGGCCACGCAGCGCCAGCTGGGCCGCCAGCAGCATGCCGATGACGCCGAAGACGTAGGTCACGGCGTAGCCGATCGTCGGCAGCGGGCTGTTGCCCGAGGCCTCGCGCGCGGCGGCCAGCGCCGGGGTGTTGGTCACCGCGCCGGCGAAGGCGCCGGCCACCAGCGCCGGGTCCAGCCCCAGCAGCCGGCCGCCGAGCACGGCCACCAATGCCGCCGTCGTCAGCACGCCGACGGTGGCCAGGATCGGCCAGATGCCGCGCCTGAGAGAAGCGAAGAAGCCCGGCCCCGACATCACACCGATGGCGAAGGTGAACAGCGTCAGCCCCAGCGTGCCCAGCGCCTCGGGCACGACGAACTCGTGGCCGCGCGACTTGGCCCCGGCGCTGGCGGCGATCGCCAGGAACAGCACCGCGGCGGCGCCCAGCGAGACGCCGGCAATCTTGAAGTGGCCGGCCAGCGCGCCGAAGCCGACGAGCAGGAACAGCAGCAGGATCTCCTGCCGGGCGAGATAGGCGAGCACGACATCCATGGGCATCGGGTCCGGAACTGCAGGGAGACGGAGGCGAGAGCAAGGTCCGCGCCGGATGATGCACGACCCTGCGCGTCGGCACGACGACAGGTGACACGGCGGCCGGGCTCGGTCACAGTCGTGGCCATGTGCATGCGCAAGCCGTCCGCCAGCGCGGGCCCCGGCCACCGGCCATGACCCCTCCCGGGCAGGAAACCGCCGGGCCGCTTGCTGCCGCCGCGGGCCACGCCACCGCCGGCATGTCGCCGCGGGCATGGGGCTCGTTCCGGCTGCGGCTGACGCTGGGCGCCGGGGGCCTGGCGCTGTGCACGCTGCTCGGCGTGGGGCTTTACGCGGCGCGGCTGGCGACGCAGGAGCGCCAGAACTTCGTCGGCCTGCAACTGCTGGGTGCGGCACGCTCGGCGGCGATCGGGCTGGCCACGCGGCTGCAGGAACGCGAGCGTGAGGTCGAGATCCTCAGCCGCGTGCCGTCGCTGGCCGAGAGCCCGCTGGACTCCGAGCGCGTGGCGCGCTCGCTGGCGCTGCGCAAGGAGACCAACACCGAGTACGCCTGGATGGGCGTGGCCAGCCTCGACGGGCGCGTCGTCAACGCGACCGGCGGCCTGCTGGTCGGCGCCGACGTGCGCACGCGGCCCTGGTTCGCCGCCGGGCTGAAGGGCTCCTACACCGGCGACGTGCACCAGGCCGCACTGCTCGCGACCCTGCTCGAGCCCCGCCCCGGCGGCGAGCCGCTGCGCTTCATCGACCTGGCCGCGCCGGTCATCGGGCCGGCCGGCCAGGTGCGCGGCGTGCTGGCCGCGCACGTGCACTGGGACTGGATCGCCAACGCGGTGCGCAAGGCGGTCAGAGAAGACCCGCGCGCCACGGACACCGAGGTGATCATCCTGGGGCGCGACGGCACGGTGCTGTACCCGCTGCGCGCCCCCGGCACGCGGCTGCCGCAGGCGCTGGGGCGGGAGCGCTACGGCATGCAGGAGGACCCCGGCGGCGCGTCCTACCTCGTCGCCCGCGCGAGCGTGCCGGTCACCCAGCACTCCGATCTCGGCTGGAGCGTGGTGCTGCGCCAGCCCTCGGCGGCGGCCACCGCGCCGGTGGCCCAGCTGCGCGACCGGCTGTTTGCGATCGGGCTGGCGACCTCGCTGCTGGTCGCGGCCCTGGCCTACGTGCTGGCCGCCCGTGTCAGCCGGCCGCTGGAGCGGCTGGTGACGGCGGTGATGTCGGTGCGCGAAGGCCGCGGCGGCCAGGCGAACTTCCCGCGCGACGGCGGCTCGCCGGAGCTCAGCGCGTTGTCGGACGCGGTGCGCGAGATGACCGAGGCCCTGCTCGACCGCGAGGCCCGGCTGGCGCAGGCCAACGCCCACCTCGAGCAGACCGTGGCCGAGCGCACGTGCCAGCTGTCGCAGGCCAACGAGGAGCTGGCGCGGCTGGCGGCGCAGGACGCGCTGACCGGGCTGGCCAACCGGCGCGCCTTCGATCAGCGCGCCGCCGAGGAGGAGGCGCGCTGCCGTCGCTCGGGCACCGGCTTCGGCCTGCTGCTGCTGGACATCGACCACTTCAAGGACGTCAACGACCGTTTCGGCCACGCCACCGGCGACCAGGTGCTGCAGCAGATCGCCCGGCTGCTCGAGAGCGCCACGCGCGAGACCGACCTCGTCGCGCGCCTGGGCGGCGAGGAGTTCGCGGTGCTGCTGCCCGAGCTGGGCGAATGCACCGACACGATGCGCGTGGCCGAGAAGATCCGTGAGGCGATCCAGCATCACGACTTCGGCGGCATCGGCGAGGTGACGGTGAGCGCCGGCTGCGCCTGGGCCGACGGCAGCGCGCTGCCGGTCAGCGCCGCGCTGCAGCAGGCCGACCAGGCGCTGTACGAGGCCAAGGGCCAGGGCCGCAACCGCTGCGTCGCGGCACGCGGTTTCCAGCCCGGCTGAAGCCGCTCAGCCGGCGGCCAGCGGCCGCACGAACCACAGGTCCTCGCCCTGCACGTGCGTGCGCCGGAAGCCGTGGCGCTCGTAGAAGTCGATGGCCGACTGCCAGCCGAGCGTGGTTTCGAGCACCAGCTCGCGCGCACCGCGCTCGCGCGCCGCGTCGACCAGTGCCGCCAGCACCTGCGCGCCGACGCCGCGGCGGCGCTGTTCGCGTGCGACCGACATGCGCACGATCTCGAAGCGCCCGGGGCCGGCCGGGCGCAGTGCCCCGGTGGCGACGATCAGCGCACCCTGGCGCGCGACCAGCGTCAGCCGGCCGTCGAAGGCCTGGCCCAGGGCCTCGATGTCGGGGTTGAAGCGCGCCTCGTAGTCGCCCCAGCGCTCGGCCAACCCGGCGACGAGCAGCGCGCGCACGGCGGGCACGTCGGCAGGGGCGAGCGGGTCGCTGCGAAGCGGCTCGGCGGCCACCGGGGTTGCCTGCGTCATGGCAAGAAGCGGATTCGGGCGGAAGTCGGGACCGCCGAAGATCGCAGGCGGCGCGCCGGCTAGAGCCAGCCCCGGGCCCTGGCGATGCGCGCGGCTTCGACCCGGTTGTCGGCCCCCAGCTTCTGCGCCGCCTCGTGCAGGTAGTTGCGCACCGTGCCCGGTGACAGCCCCAGCGTGTCGGCGATCTCCTTGTTGCTGCGCCCCTCCTCGGCCAGGCGCAGCACGCTGCGCTCGCGCTCGCTCAACGGGTCGGGCAGGTCCCAGGCGGCCGCGGCCAGCTCGCTGGCGACGACACGCTGGCCGGCGGCGACACGGCGCACGGCGGCGGCCAGCTCCTCGCTGGGCTGGTCCTTCAGCAGGTAGCCGCGCACGCCGGCGTCCAGCGCCCGGCGCAGATAACCGGGGCGGCCGAAGGTGGTGACGATGAGCACGCGCGTCGGCAGCTTCGCGGCCTGGACGCGCGCGGCGAGGTCCAGGCCGCTCAGGCCCGGCATCTCGATGTCCGACAGCAGCACGTCGGGACGCTCGCGCTGCACCAGCGCCCAGGCGGCCGGGCCGTCGGCAGCGCGGCCGACGACCTCGATGTCGGGCTCCAGCGCCAGCAGCGCCGCCAGCGCTCCCAGCACCATCGCCTGGTCCTCGGCGACGACGACGCGGATCATGCGCCGCCTCCGTCGGCCAGCGGCACACGCGCCAGCAGCGTGGCGCCCTGCGGCGCACAGTTCAGCGAGAGCTCGCCGCCCACGGCCCGCAGCCGCTGGCGCAGGCCGGCGAGGCCCTGGCCTTCGGCCGGCGTGACCGGCACAGCCACCGCCGCGTCGCGCGCCGTGTCCTCGACGGACAGCGTCACGACGCCGTCGGCGCAGGCCAGCTGCACCCGGCAGCGGCGGGCGTGGGCGTGGCGCACGACATTGGTCACGCCCTCGCGCAGCACGAAGGCCAGCGCCGTCTCCACCGCCGCCGGCAACGGCAGCGCGGGCAGCACGGCGTCAAGTTCGACGCCGGCGCTGCCCAGCGCGCTGCGCGCCGCCGCCAGTTCCGAGGCCAGCGTCGTGGCGCGCAGGTCGGTGAGCGTGGCCCGCACGTCGGCCAGCGCGGCGCGCGCGATGCGGCGGATGTCCTCGACCTCCGCCCTGGCGCGCAACGGCTCGGTCTCGGCCACGCGCCCGGCGAGGTCGGCCTTGACGGCGATGGCCGTCAGCGTGTGGCCCAGCAGGTCGTGCAGGTCGCGCGCGATGCGCTCGCGCTCGGCAACCACTGCTAGGCGCCGGGCTTCGTCGCGCGACGCGGCCAGTTCGGCACTCTGCACGGCGAAGGCCGCCGAGTACATCGACACCACCGCCGTCATGGCGCCGAAGAACACCGACGGCAGCCAGTGCCACGGACCGATGCCGCGCCACAGCACCAGCGCCGCCAGCACCACGGCCAGCGCGGCCAGGGCCGCCGCCGCGCGCCGGCGCGGTAGCACGCCGCCCAGCAGGCCGCAGGCGAAGACGATGAACACGCCCCAGACGCCGCCGAAGGGCTCGAGCGCCAGGCCGACGGCGGCGACGCCGGCGCCGCAGCCCAGCGCGCGCCGGTCGCTGCGGCCGAAGCCCGCCAGGTACAGCGGCAGGAAGACCGCAACGCCGGCCGCGGAGGCCAGCAGCGCCGCCGTGCCGGGTGCATGCCCCAGCCAGGGCAGCGGGTACAGCAGCAGATAGGCGAGGAACCAGTAGCCCATGCGCCGCGTGCCGCGGTCGATCTGCTGCAGCTCGGGAGCGCTGGTGTCGGGCATGGCTCGTGTCTTCACGTCGCCTCAGGATAGCGGCGGCGCGGCACCGGCGCACCGTTCTTCCAGAGGCGCACGATGGCGCGCGTGGCGCGGATGTCGGCCGTCGGGTCGCCGTCGACCAGCAGCAGGTCGGCACGCCGGCCCGGCGCGATGCGGCCGCGGTCGCCCAGCGCGAAACGTGCGGCTGGCGCCGCAGTAGCCGCGCGCAAGGCCTGCACCGGCGTCAGGCCGGCGCGCACCAGCAGCTCCAGCTCGTGGTGCAGGCTGGCGCCGTGCGCGGTGCCGGGGTTGGGCGCATCCGAGCCGGCGAGGATCTCGACACCGCCTTCGTGCAGTGCCCGCACCGAGGCCAGCGCCAGCTCCAGCCGCAACATCGACAGGCGTGCGCCTCGCCCGGCCGCCAGGCCCAGGCGCTGCTCGGGGCTGAGGAAGGGCCGCACGGCGGGGTCGGCGGCGAAGCGCGCGGCCTCGCGCGGCGGGCCTGGTTGCCCGGCCTCGGCCGAGTCGTTGCCGGCGATGACGGCCAGCGTCGGCGTGACGAAGGCCCGGCGCTCGCGCGCCAGGCTCACCAGGGCCGCGTCGGCGAGGTGGTCGGCATGCACGTGCACCAGGCCGTCGGCGCCGGCGCGCAGCGCCTCGCCCGCCGGTTGCAGGCGCGAGACGTGCACCACGGCCAGGCGCCGGCGCGCGTGCGCCGCCTGCACCAGGGCCGCCAGCGTGGCCCGGTCCAGCGACGGAAAAGGCGGCCCCAGCCCGTGGGCGTCGCGCGGTTCATAGACGATCTTGATGAAGTCGGAGCCCTCGGCCAGGCGCGCGTCCACCCAGGCCCCGGCCTCGGCAGGCGTGTTCAGCGTCGGTACCGGCAGGCCGAACTGCGTGCCGTGGCCGCCGGGCGCCGTGGCCAGCCATCCCGCCGAGAACAGGTCGGCGTGCGCACGCGGCGCCAGCGAGTCGCGCGTGCGCGCCAGCTCGCGGGCCGCGGCGGGGTCGGAGAACATGCTCAACACGGTCGTGACCCCGAAGTTCAGCGTCTCGGCCAGCGCGTCGCCCCAGGGGTGGACATGGGCGTCGATCAGGCCGGGCAGCAGCGTGCGGCCGCGCCCGTCGACCACCTCCAGCCCCGGCGGCGGCGCCAGGCCCGGGCCGAGCTCGGCGACGCGGCCGTCGCGCACGACGACGGTGGCCTGCTCGACGACACGCTCGCCGTCGAACACGCGCACGTCGCGCACGACGAAGCCCGGCGCGGGCGGCTCCAGGCGCTCGTCGCCCGGCGCCGGCAGCGCCAGGAAACCGGCCAGCAGCGCCGCCCCGGCCAGCACGGACACGAGCCCGCGTCTCATCGCGGCGCCCGCCGCCAGGCCCAAGCGGCGCCGGTGGCGAAGACGAGCGTGAAACCAGCCACCGCCGCGCCGTGCACGGCCAGGCTGCCGGCGATGTCGCGGCCGCTGGCTGCCAGCGCGATCTCGGCCAGATGGTGGCTGGGCAGGGCCAGTGCCAGCGCCTGCATCCACGGCGGGAACAGGAACAACGGCATCCACAGCCCGCCCAGCACCGCCAGCGCCAGGAACACCAGGTTGGTCACGGCCATCGCCGCCTGCGCGGACAGGCGCAGCCCGATGAGCAGCCCCAGCAAGCCCGTCGGCAGCGCCGCGCCGATGTGCACCGCGGCCAGCGCTGCCCAGGCGACACGCGGCAGCACCACGCCGGCGCCCCAGGCGGCCAGCACGTACAGGCCGACGACGACCAACGCCGTGAACCCCAGGCAGACGGCGAGCTTGGCGCCCAGGAACAGCGACACCGGCAGCGGCGCGATCTGCTTGAGCGCCAGTTGCCCGGACTCGCGCTCCTGCGCGACGCCGGCCCCGAAGGCGAACAGTGCCGGGCCGAGCGCAGCGAACACGCCGTAGGTGGCCAGCAGGTAGGCGGCGTTGCCGCTGCCGGGGCGCATCAGCACGATGGCGAACAAGGCGTAGAAGGCCAGCGGCAGCGCCAGCGTCGGCACCACGAAGGCGGGCTGGCGCCAGGCCTTGAGCCATTCGGCGTGCGTCTCGGCGGCCAGCAAGGCAGCGGCGCTCACCGGGGCACCCTTGGGCCTGGCAGCCGGTCCCGTCGCGCGGGAACGAGCCCGGACGGGTCCTGAGGGCTCACTGCGGCCGGGCGGTGCAGCAGGTCAAGCACGGCGTCCTCCAGCCGGGTGGCACCGAGCTCGAGCTCGCTCACCGTGTCGTCGGCCGCCAGCAGCGCACGCAGCGTCGTTTCGGCGGCCTGGGTGCGCAGCGCGACGCGCCGGCCGCGGGCTTCGGCCGCCGTCACGCCCGGCAGCGCGCGCAGCCGCTCCAGCGGCAACGCACTGCGGCACTGCAGCGACTGCCCCGCCACCTGGGCGCGGATGCGCGCCGGCGAGTCGTCAGCCAGACAGCGGCCGCAGGCCAGCAGCAGCACGCGGTCGGACAGCGCCTCGGCCTCGTCCAGCAGGTGCGTCGTCAGCAGCACGGCCGCGCCCTCGTCAGCCAGCGCGCGCACCGCCTGCCACAGCGCCCGGCGCGACTCGGCGTCCAGCCCGGCGCAGGGCTCGTCGAGCACCAGCACGCGCGGGCGGCCGCACACGGCCAGCGCGAACTGCACGCGGCGCTGCTCGCCGCCCGACAGCGCGCCATAGCGGCGGCTGGCCAGCGCTTGCAGCCCGGCCAGCGCCAGCGTGCGCTCCAGCGGCCGCGCACCACGGTGGTAGGCGGCCTGCAGCCGCAGATGCTCGGCCACGGTCAGCTGCGGGGCCAGCGCCGCGCTCTGCAGCATGGCGCCGGTGGCCGCACGCGCCGCGAGGCTGCCGGGCCGCAGGCCGCAGACCTGCACGCGGCCGGCCTGGGGACGCCACCGGCCGAGCAGCAGGCCGACGAGAGTGCTCTTGCCGGCGCCGTTGGGGCCTAGCAGGGTGGTCACGCTTGCGGACTCCAGCGACAGGCTCAGGCCGTCCAGCGCCTTCACCGGGCCGTGGCAGTGCACGACATCGCGGGCCTCGACGGCCGCCGCCTCCTCCATCGCCGCTCTCCTGGGCTTCGACAGGGTGCCAGTGTGGCCGGGCGGCGCGGCGCGCGACAGTGAACGGTGTCAGGCGCCTGGCATGACAGATGTCATCCAGGGCGGCGCCGTTCAGCCCGGCTCGCGCAGCCGCCTGGCCGCCGCCACCATCTGCTCCAGCGCCGGGATCACCTCGGCCCACTGGCGCGTCTTCAGGCCGCAGTCGGGGTTGACCCAGAGCCGCTGCGGCGGGATGCGCCGCGCCGCCTTCTGCATCAGCGCGACGATGTGCCCGCAGCTCGGGATGTTGGGCGAGTGGATGTCGTAGACGCCGGGGCCGATCTCGTTGGGGTAGTGGAAGTGCTCGAAGGCGTCGAGCAGCTCCATGTCCGAACGCGAGGTCTCGATCGTGATGACGTCGGCGTCCATCGCCGCGATCGCCGCGATGATGTCGTTGAACTCCGAGTAGCACATGTGGGTGTGGATCTGCGTCTCGTCGCGCACGCCGTTGGCGGTGATGCGGAAACACTCCACCGCCCAGTCCAGGTAAGCCGGCCAGGCCGAACGCCGCAGCGGCAGGCCTTCGCGCAGCGCGGCCTCGTCGATCTGGATCACGCGCACGCCGGCGCGCTCCAGGTCCAGCACCTCGGCGCGCATCGCCAGCGCCAGCTGGCGGCAGGTGTCGGCACGCGGCTGGTCGTCGCGCACGAAGGACCAGTTCAGGATCGTCACCGGGCCGGTCAGCATGCCCTTCATCGGCCTGGCCGTCAGCGACTGGGCGTAGGTGCTCCAGTCCACCGTCATCGGCCGGGGGCGGGCGATGTCGCCGAACAGGATCGGCGGCTTGACGCAGCGCGAGCCGTAGCTCTGCACCCAACCGAAGCGGCTGAAGGCATAACCGTCGAGCTGCTCGCCGAAGTACTCGACCATGTCGTTGCGCTCGGCCTCGCCGTGCACCAGCACGTCCAGGCCCAGCGCCTCCTGCACCTGCACCGCATGCGCGATCTCGGCGCGCATCGCGTCGCGGTAGGCGCCCTGCTCCAGCCGCCCGGCCTTGAACTCGGCGCGCACGCGGCGGATCTCGGCGGTCTGCGGGAACGAGCCGATCGTCGTCGTCGGGTACGGCGGCAGTTTCAGCCACTCGGCCTGGCGCTCGGCCCGCACCGGATATGCGCTGCGGCGGCGGCCCATCCCGGCGTCGATCGCGGCCACGGCCGCGCGCACCTCGGGCCGGCGCACGCGTGCCGAGGCCCGGCGCGTGGCCGCCGCGTCGCGGTTGGCCTGCAGCTCGGCCTGCACCGCGGCGCGGCCTTCGCGCAGCGCGCGGCCCAGCAGCCGCAGCTCGTCGAGCTTCTGCAGCGCGAACGCGAGCCAGGACTTCAGCTCGGCGTCCAGCCCGTCCTCGATCGACAGGTCCACCGGCACGTGCAGCAGCGAGCACGACGGCGCCAGCCACAGGCGCTCGCCCAGGCCGGCGGCCAGCGGCTCCAGCCAGTCGAGCAGCGCCGTCAGGTCGGTCTTTCAGATGTTGCGGCCGCTGATCACGCCCAGCGACAGCACGCGTCCGGCGGGCAGGCGCGCCGCCAGGGCCTCGGCCTCGTCGCGCGCGGCGACCGCGTCGACGTGCAGCCCGGCCACCGGCAGGCCCAGCACGAGCTCGGCGTTGTCCTGCAGCGGGCCGAAGTAGCTGGCCAGCAGCAGCCGCACGCCGCAGTCGGCGAAGGCCGCGTAAGCCGTGCGCAACGCGTCGCGCCAAGGCGCGTCCAGGTCGGTGGCCAGCACCGGCTCGTCGATCTGCACCCAGGCCACGCCGTCGGCGGCCAGGCGGCGCAGCAGCTCGGCGTAGACGGGCAGCAGCGCCGGCAGCAGTGCCAGCCGGTCCGAGCCGTCCTTGGACTTGCCCAGCGCGAGGTAGCTGACCGGCCCCAGCAGCACCGGCTTGGCGGCCACGCCCTGTGCGCGGGCCTCGGCCAGCGGGGCCAGCAGCCGCGAGGCGTCGAGCACGAAGCGCGTGCCGGCGTGGAACTCGGGCACGATGTAGTGGTAGTTGGTGTCGAACCACTTGGTCATCTCGCCGGCAGCGACACCGCCGGCGCAGCAGCCGGCTTCGGCCGCCGGGGCAGAACGCCCGCGCGCGACGCGGAAGTAGACGTCCAGCGCCTCGCCGCCGTGTCCGCGTGCGCGCTCGGGCACGTTGCCGAGCATGAAGCTCGTGTCCAGCACCTGGTCGTAGAACGAGAAGTCGCCCACCGGCACCAGGTCCAGGCCGGCCTGCTGCGCCCAGTGGCGCTGGCGCAGTTCGGCACCCAGCGCCTGCAGGGTCTCGGGCGAGGACTCGCCCTTCCAGTAGGCCTCGAGCGCGAACTTGAGCTCGCGCCGGGCGCCGATGCGGGGGAAACCGAGGTTGTGCAGCGTGGTCATGGAAGTCGGGAGGTCGTGATGGAGCGGGCGCATCCTAGGCAGCGCCATCCATTACGTAAAATGGTCATTCCTCACCGATCCATGAGCCACATTCACCGATCATGATCGAGCGCATCCACCTCGCCATCGTGCTGGAGGTCGAGCGCCTGGGCTCGCTGACGGCCGCCGCCGAGCGCCTGTGCCTGACGCAGTCGGCACTCAGCCACAGCATGCGCAAGCTCGAGCAGCAGCTGGGCACCGACATCTGGCGGCGCGAGCACCGCAGCCTGCGCCTGACGCCGGCCGGCCAGCAGGTGCTGGCGCTGGCGCGGCGCGTGCTGCCGCAGCTGGAGCAGGCCGAGGCGCAGCTCGGCCGCATCGCACGCGGCGAGCGCGGCACGCTGCGCATCGGCATGGAGTGCCACCCCTGCTACCAGTGGCTGCTGAAGGTCGTCGAGCCCTATCTGGCGGCGTGGCCCGAGGTCGACGTCGACGTCAAGCAGAAGTTCCAGTTCGGCGGCATCGGCGCGCTGTTCGGCTACGAGATCGACGTGCTGGTGACGCCCGACCCGCTGTACAAGCCCGGGCTGCGTTTCGAGCCGGTGTTCGACTACGAGCAGGTGCTGGTCGTGCACCGCGGCCACCGTCTGGCCGGCGCGCGCCAGGTGCAGCCCGGCGACCTGGCGCAGGAGGTGCTGATCACCTACCCCGTCGCGCCCGAGCGCCTGGACGTGTTCACGCGCTTTCTGACGCCGGCCGGCGTCGCGCCGCGCCAGCACAAGACGATCGAGACCACCGACATCCTGCTGCAGATGGTGGCCAGCGGCCGCGGCGTGACGGCGCTGCCGCGCTGGCTGCTGCCCGAGGCCGCGCCGCAACTGCCGCTGGTGGCGCTGCGCCTGGGCGACCGGGGCGTGCACAAGCAGATCCACCTCGGCGTGCGCGAGGCCGACGCCGACGTCGGCTACCTGCGCGGTTTCGTCGACCAGTCGCGGGCGGTGGCGGGCGGCTGATCGCCCGGGCGCCGGCAGGCGCTAAGGCGGCAGCGCGCCGGCAGGCGCTAAGGCGGCAGCGCGCCGGGTGCCGGCGGCGGCAGGCCGGCCTGCCCCAGGCGCAGCCGCTGCTCGGCCAGATTCAGCATGCGCAACAGCAGTGGCGAGCCGGCCGACGCACCGCGCGCGGCGGCGTGTTCCAGCAGCAGCCGGCGCAGTTCGGCCGCCTCCTGCAGCTCCTGCGGCTCGACGACCGTGACGGCGACGCCACGGCGCACCCAGGCCTGCAGCAGGCCTTCGTGCTGCAGCACCTTCATCGCCTCGCGCACCGGCGTGCGGCTGACGCCGTAGTCGCGCGCGATCGCGAGTTCGTCCAGCGCCTCGCCGGGCGCCCACTCCAGCGCCAGCACACGCGCGCGCAGGCTCTCGGCGATCGCGTCGCACAGCGCCGCCCGCGGCAGGCGCGGCACGTCGGCCCTGGTCTCGTCCATCGGTGGCAAGGCCTCAGACATAACGCCGCTCCAGCGCGTCCCACTCGGGCTTGCCGACCAGACGCTGGCGCTCGGCGAACGGCGTCACCAGCCCGCTCGACTCATGCAGCTGGCGCGTGTCGCGCAGCGCCGTCAGCGCGCGCTGCATGCCGAGCACCGCGCCCTGCAGCGCCGCGTTGGCGTAGAGCACCAGGCCGTAGCCCAGCCCGGCCAGCTCGTCGGCGCCGAAGATCGGCGTGCGCCCGCCGATCACCATGTTCATCAGCTGCGGCAGGGCCAGCCGCTGCGGCAGCGCACGCACCTCGTCGGCCTGGGTCACCGCCTCGACGAACAGCAGGTCGGCGCCGGCCTCGGCAAAGGCCTGGGCCCGTTCGACCGCGGCCTCGAAACCCTGGGTCGCGGCGGCGTCGGTGCGCGCCATGATCAGCAGCCCGGGGTCGCGGCGCGCGTCGACGGCAGCCTTGATCTTGCCGACGGCCTCGTCCAGCGGGATCACGTCCTTGCCGGCGAAGTGGCCGCAGCGTTTGGGCGCCACCTGGTCCTCCAGCTGGATGCAGTCGGCACCGGCACGCTCCAGCGTGCGCACCGCGTGGTGCACGTTCAGCGCGTTGCCGAAGCCGGTGTCGGCGTCGACGATCAGCGGCAGCTCCACGGCATCGCGAATGCGCGCGGTGTGCTCGGCGATCTCGGCCAGGCCCATGAAGCCCTGGTCGGGCAGACCGAACCACATGTTGGTGACGCCGGCGCCGGTGACGTAGACGGCCTCGAAGCCGAGGTCGGCGACGATGCGCGCGGACAAGGCGTTGAAGGCGCCGGGGACGAGCACGCCGCGGCGGGCCTCGGCCAGCGCCCGAAGGCGGCTGCGGGTGGACATGGTGGACCTCAGAAGCTGTCGGCGGGCACGCGGACCCGGCCTTCCATCAGGATGCGGGCGCTGCGGCTCATCACCGCGCGCGTGACGAGCCAGCGGCCGGCCTCGGTGCGCACCTGCGCGCCGACACGCAGCAGACCCGCCGGGTGACCGAAACAAAGGCGCTCGCGTGCGCCGCCGCCAGCGGCGCGGCTGACCAGCGTGCCCGGCACCGCGGCGGCGGTGGCGATGGCCACCGCGGCGGTGCCCATCATCGCGTGGTGCAGCCGGCCCATCGACAGCGCACGCGCCAGCAGGTCGATCTCGGCGGCTTGCACGCGGCGCCCGCTGGACGTCGTGTAGTCGGCCGGCGGCGCGACGAAGACGATCTTGGGCGTGTGCTGGCGCAGCAGCGCGTCCTCGGGCGAATCGATCAGCCCCATGCGCAGCGCGCCGGCGACGCGGATGGCCTCGAAACGCGCCAGCGCCGCCGGGTCGCCATTGATCGCCTCGCGCAGCTCGGTGCCGCGGCAGCCGACCGCCTGGGCCTCGACGAAGACGGTCGGGATGCCGGCGCTGATCAGCGTCGCCTGCAGCCGGCCGACGCCGGGCACCTCGATTTCGTCGACGAGGTTGCCGGTCGGGAACATCGCGCCGTCGTCGGCGGCCGGGTCCAGGAACTCGAGCACGATCTCGGCGGCCGGGAAGGCGACGCCGTCGAGCACGAAGTCGCCCTCCTCGCGGACCTGGCCACCGGCCACCGGCACCTGCACCAGGATGGTCTTGCCGATGTTGGCCTGCCACAGGCGCACGGTGCAGATGCCGTCGTGCGGCACCCGCTCCGGCGCGACGTAGCCGGCGTGCACGGCAAAGGCACCGGCCGCGGCCGACAGGTTGCCGCAGTTGCCCGACCAGTCGACGAGGTCGCGTTCGATCGCGACCTGGCCGTAGAGGTAGTCGGCGTCGTGGCCGGGGCGCGTCGATGGCGCCAGGATCACGCACTTGCTGGTGCTGGACGTGGCGCCGCCCAGGCCGTCGATCTGCGTGCCGTAGGCGTCGGGGCTGCCGATCACACGCTGCAGCAGCCGGTCGCGTGCGGCGCCGGGCACACGCGCCGCCTCGGGCAGGTCCTCGAGGCGGAAGAACACGCCTTTGCTGCTGCCGCCGCGCATCACCGTGGCGGGAATTCGCAGCGTTGCCGCGGTCGTCATCGTTGGGTCTCCAGGAAGTCTTGCGCGAAACGCTGCAGCACGCCGCCGGCGCGGTAGATCGAGACGTCCTCGTCGGAATCGAGGCGGCAGCGCACCGGCAGCATCTCGCTGCGGCCGTCGCGGCGCTCGATCAGCAGTTCGAGCCTTGCGGCCGGGGCCGGCTCGCCGACCACGGTGTAAAGCTCGCTGCCGTCCAGGCCCAGCGTCAGCCGCGTGTCGCCGGGCTCGAACTCCAGCGGCAGCACGCCCATGCCGACGAGGTTGCTGCGGTGGATGCGCTCGAAGCCTTCGGCCAGCACGACCTCGACACCGGCCAGGCGCACGCCCTTGGCGGCCCAGTCGCGCGAGCTGCCCTGGCCGTAGTCGGCACCGGCGACGACGATCAGCGGCTGGCGGCGCTGCTGGTAGGTCTCGATGGTCTCCCACATGCGCATCACCCGGCCTTCGGGCTCCAGCCGCGCCAGCGAGCCGCGGCGCACGCTGCCGTCGGCGGCGCGCACCATCTCGTTGGCCAGCGTCGGGTTGGCGAAGGTGGCGCGCTGCGCGGTCAGATGGTCACCGCGGTGGGTGGCGTAGGAGTTGAAGTCCTCGTCGGGCAGGCCCATGCGCGCCAGGTACTGGCCGGCCGCCGAGTCGGGCGTGATCGCGTTGGACGGCGACAGGTGGTCGGTGGTGACGTTGTCGGGCAGCACGGCGAGTGCACGCAGCTGCGCCAGCGTGCGCTCGCCGGCCAGCGCGCCGTCCCAGTACGGCGGGCGGCGGATGTAGGTCGACCGCGGCCTCCAGGCGTACAGCGGGGCGACCTTCGAGCGCTCGCGCGCGCCGAACATCGGCCGGTAGACCTGCACGAACTGCTCGGGCCGCACCGCGCGCGCGACCAGCGCGTCGACCTCCTCGTCGTCGGGCCAGAGGTCCTGCAGCCGGATCTCGCGGCCGTCGACGACGCCGAGCACGTCGTGCTCGATGTCGAAACGGATGGTGCCGGCGATCGCGTAGGCGACGACCAGCGGCGGGCTGGCCAGGAAGGCCTGTCGCACCTGCGGGTGGATGCGGCCGTCGAAGTTGCGGTTGCCCGACAGCACCGCGGTGGTGAACAGGTCGCGCTCGGCGATCTCGCGCCGGATCGCCGGCTCCAGCGCGCCCGACATGCCGTTGCAGGTGGTGCAGGCGAAGCCGACGATGCCGAAACCCAGCGCCTGCAGCTCGGCCAGCAGCCCGGCTTCGCGCAGATACAGCTCGGCGACACGCGAGCCCGGCGCCAGCGAAGTCTTGACCCAGGGCTTGCGCACCAGCCCCAGCCGGCGCGCGTTGCGCGCCAGCAGCCCGGCAGCGACGAGGTTGCGCGGGTTGCTGGTGTTGGTGCAGCTGGTGATCGCGGCGATGACGACGGCGCCGTCGGGCAGCTGCCCGCGAGCCTCGGCGGCACGGGCCTCGTCCAGGCCGGTGGCGATGCCGCGCGCCTTCAGCGCCGTCAGCGGCAGCCGCCGGTGCGGCTGGCTGGGCCCGGCCAGCGTGCGCTCGACGCTGCCGAGGTCGAAGCTCAGCGTGCGCTCGTAACGCACCGCCGCCAGCGTGTCGGCCCAGAGCCCGGCAGCACGCGCGTAGGCCTCGACCCGCGCCACCTGCGCCGGCTCGCGCCCGGTCAGGCGCAGATAGGCCAGCGTCTGTGCGTCGATCGGGAAGATCGCCGCGGTCGCGCCGTACTCGGGCGCCATGTTGGCAATCGTCGCCCGGTCGCCGACCGACAGCGCGGCGGCGCCTTCGCCGTGGAACTCGAGGTAGGCGCCGACGACCTTCTCGCGGCGCAGGAACTCGGTCAGCGTCAGCACGATGTCGGTGGCGGTGATGCCCGGGCGGCGGCGGCCGCACAGGCGCACGCCGACGATCTCGGGCAGCCGCATCCACGAGGCGCGGCCGAGCATCACGTTTTCGGCTTCGAGCCCGCCGACGCCGACGGCGATGACACCCAGCGCGTCGACGTGCGGGGTATGCGAGTCGGTGCCGACGCAGGTGTCGGCGAAGGCCAGCCCGTCCTGCACCTGGACCACCGGCGACATCGCCTCCAGGTTGAGCTGATGCATGATGCCGTTGCCTGCCGGGATCACGTCCACCCCGTCGAAGGCCTGCCGGCACCACTCGATGAAGTCGAAGCGGTCCTCGTTGCGGCGGTCCTCGATCTCGCGGTTGCGGCGCAGCGCGTCGGGGTCGTCACCGCCGCACTCGACGGCCAGCGAATGGTCGACGACCAGTTGCACCGGCACCACCGGGTTGATCAGCGCCGGGTCGCCGCCGCGCTCGGCGACGGCCTCGCGCAGCCCGGCCAGGTCGACGAAAGCCGTCTGGCCGAGGATGTCGTGGCAGACCACGCGCGCCGGGTACCAGGGGAAGTCGCGGTCGCGCCGGCGCTCGACGAGCTGCCGCAGGCACTCGCCGACGATCGCCGGCTCGGCGCGGCGCACGATGTTCTCGGCGTGCACGCGTGCGGTGTAGGGCAGCGAGTCCCAGGCGCCGGGCGCCAGGGCCTCGACGGCGGCGCGCGCATCGACGTAGTCCAGCCCGGTGCCGGGCAGCGGCTTGCGGAACGGGGAAGTCATGGGTTCGTGCATCGCCGCCTTCAATGGCGCTCGGCCAGCGGCACGAAGGCCTGGCGTTCGGGGCCGGTGTAGTGCGCGCTCGGGCGGATGATCTTGTTGTCCTGGCGCTGCTCGATGACGTGCGCCGCCCAGCCGCTGGTGCGCGCGATGACGAACAGCGGCGTGAACATCGCCGTCGGCACGCCCATCATGTGGTAGCTGACGGCGCTGAACCAGTCGAGGTTGGGGAACATGCGCTTGGCGTCCCACATCACGGTCTCGATGCGTTCGGCGATGTCGTACATCTTGTGCGAGCCGGCCTCGTAGGACAGGCGGCGCGCGACGCCCTTGATGACCTCGTTGCGCGGGTCGGCGATGGTGTAGACGGGGTGACCGAAGCCGATGACCACCTCGCGCGCCTCGACGCGGCGGCGGATGTCGGCCTCGGCCTGGGCGGGGCCGTCGTAGCGCTTCTGGATCTCGAAGGCGACCTCGTTGGCGCCGCCGTGCTTGGGACCGCGCAGCGCGCCGATCGCGCCGGCGACGGCCGAGTAGACGTCGCTGCCGGTGCCGGCGATGACCCGCGCGGCGAAGGTGCTGGCGTTGAACTCGTGCTCGGCGTAGAGGTTCAGCGAGGTGTGCATCGCCCGCACCCAGCTCTCCTGCGGCTTCTCGCCATGCAGCAGGTGCAGGAAGTGGCCACCGATCGAGTCGTCGTCGGTCTCGACGACGATGCGCCGGCCCTGCGCGCTCCAGTGGTGCCAGTACAGCAGCATCGAGCCCAGCGAGGCCAGCAGCCGGTCGGCGATGTCGCGCGCGCCGGGCAGGTTGTGGTCGTCCTTCTCGGGCAGGATGCAGCCCAGCGCCGAGACCCCGGTGCGCAGCACGTCCATCGGGTGCGCGCTGGCGGGCAGGCGCTCCAGCGCCTCGCGCACGCTGGCCGGCAGGCCGCGCAGCGCACGCAGCCGCGTCTTGTAGGCGCGCAGCTCGGCCGCGGTCGGCAGCTTGCCGTGCACCAGCAGGTGGGCGATCTCCTCGAACTCGCAGACCTCGGCGATGTCGAGGATGTCGTAGCCGCGGTAGTGCAGGTCGTTGCCGCTGCGGCCGACGGTGCACAGCGCGGTGTTGCCGGCGGTCACGCCGGACAGCGCGACCGACTTCTTCGGCTTGAGCGTCGGCGCTGGCGAGGTGTTGTCGCTCATCGTGTCTCCTGGTGTTCGACGGCTGGCGTCGGCGCCCCGGGGGGCTGGAATGTTCGCAATGTTCGCTATGCTCCACACCTCCGGCAACGCTTGAAATAGCGAATGAATGCGAAGCCGTCTTCGTCGGTTTGCGAAGATTGCGAAGCGAAGACACCATGCGCAAGACCTTCATGGGCGTGCGTCTGCGCACGCTGCGCGAACGCAGCGGCCTGACGCAGGCGGCGCTGGCCCAGCGCCTGGGCCTGTCGCCGAGCTACCTGAACCAGATCGAGCACGACCAGCGCCCGCTGTCGGTGCCGGTGCTGCTGAAGCTGCAGGCCACGCTGGGCGTGGACCCGCAGTGGTTCAGCGAGGACGACGAGGCGCGCCTCGTGGCCCAGCTCCAGGAAGCCGTGGCCGACGGCGGCAGCGCCGAGCCGGTGGCCCAGGCCGAGTTGCAGGCGCTGGCGCGGCAGATGCCGGGGCTGGCGCGCCGCGTCATCGAACTGCACCGCCACGCGCACGACACCCGGCTGCGGCTGGAAACCGTGGCCGCGCAGGCCGGCGACCGCGGGCTGCTGGCCCAGGTCGGCCCGGCCCAGCCGCACGAGGCGGTGCGCGACTTCTTCTACGCCCGCCACAACCACGTCGCCGAGCTCGATGCACTGGCCGAGGCGCTGCATGCCGGGCTCGGCGTGGGCTCGCCGTCGGCCGCCGACCTCGCCCCGGCGCTGCAGCAGCGGCTGGAGCGCCGGCACGGCATTGCCGTGCACCTGAGCGTGCCGGACGAAGCCGCCGGCCTTCGCCGCTACGACCCGGTGCGCCGCACGCTGCGCCTGCATCCGGACCTGGCGCCCGGGCAGCGCGGCTTCCAGATGGCGGTCCAGCTGGCGCAGCTCGAAGCCGCCGCGCCCATCGACACGCTGGTTGCCGACCCGGCGCTGCCCTCCGACGAGGCCCGGTCGCTGGCGCGCATCGGCCTGGCGAGCTACTTCGCCGGCGCGCTGCTGCTGCCTTACGGCGCCTTCCTCGGCGCCGCCGAGGCGCTGGGCTACGACATCGAGCTGCTGGCGCGGCGCTTCGGCGTCAGCTTCGAGACCGTCTGCCACCGGCTGTCGACGCTGCAGCGCCCCGGCGCGCCCGGCGTGCCCTTCTTCTTCGTGCGTGTGGACCGCGCCGGCAACATCTCCAAGCGCCAGTCGGCGACCGACTTCCACTTCTCGCGCACCGGCGGCACCTGCCCGCTGTGGAAGGTCTACGAGGCTTTCGCCCAGCCCGACCAGGTGCTGACGCAGCTGGCGCAGATGCCCGACGGCCGGCGCTACCTGTGGATCGCACGCTGCGTGGCGCAGCACGACGGCGGCTGGGGCCGGCCCGGGCGCCGCTTCGCCGTCGCGCTGGGCTGCGACCTGCGCCACGCCGGCCGGCTGGTCTACGGCCGCGGCCTGGCGCTGGACCGCGCCGACGCCGCGGTGCCGATCGGCCCGGGCTGCAAGGTCTGCGAACGCCGCGACTGCGCCCAGCGCGCCTACCCGGCGCTGGGCCGCGAGCTGCGCATCGACGCCCACACACGCTCACGCGAGCCTTACGCCTCGACATGACGCAGGCGCGCCCGCCGTACACTCGCCCGCCCGTCGCCCCCCGGCGACACGAGGACCGACGACGATGATCGAACTGGCGCTGGTGGGCATCGGCACCGGCAACCCCGAGCACCTGACGCTGCAGGCCATGCGCACGCTGGCCGCGGCCGACCTGGTGCTGATCCCGCGCAAGGGCGAGGACAAGGCCGACCTGGCCGAGCTGCGGCGCACGATCTGCGCCGAGGTGCTGCGCGACGCGAAGACCGTCGTCGCCGAGTTCGACCTGCCGGTGCGCGATGCGGCCACCGCCGACTACCGCCGCCGCGTCGACGACTGGCACGACGCCATCGCCGAGGTCTGGATGCAGACGATCGCCGCACACCCCGGCGCGCGCCGCGTCGCGCTGCTGGTCTGGGGCGACCCGTCGCTGTACGACAGCACGCTGCGCATCGCCGCGCGGCTGCAGCCGCCGCCGCAGGTGACGGTGGTGCCCGGCATCACCTCGGTGCACGCGCTGACCGCGGCGCACGCGATCCCGCTCAACGAGATCGGCGCGCCGTTCGTCGTCACCACCGGGCGCCGGCTGCGCGAGGACGGCTGGCCGCCGGGGGTGGACACCGTCGTCGTGATGCTCGACGCCGGCGGCGCCTTCGAGGCGCTGGACCCGCAGGGCGTCGAGATCTGGTGGGGCGCCTACGTCGGCATGCCCGAGCAGATCACCGTCGCCGGGCCGCTGGCCGAGGCGGCGCCGAAGATCCTGGCCGCACGCGCCGAAGCGCGTGCGCGCCACGGCTGGATCATGGACATCTACCTGCTCAGGCGGCGCGCCGGCTGAACGCCGGGGCGCTACGGCCGGATGCGGCGCGCCTCGAGATAGAAGCGCTTCTCGTCGGCCTCGCCCATCGAGAAGCTCTTGCGCGGCAGCGGCCCGTGCTGCGCCACACGCGCGATCAGCTCGCTCTTGCCCAGCGTCGCCAGGTGCAGGCCGGCGTGGCCGTCCTGGGCGGCCAGCCGCGCCAGCGCGTCGTCGCCGTGCACGTAGTCGACCTCCTGCGCCCCGCCCTGCGCCAGCAGCGTGTCGACGAAACCCTGGAAGCTGGCGACGTCGAGCTGCGCCGCCGGCGCGCCGTGCACGACGACCAGCGCGTGGCGCCCGCCCGGCTGCAGCAGGCCGGCGGCGTGCAACGAGCGCGGCTGGGCGGCGAGCGCGGCGCGCATCGCCGTGGCGTCGGGCTGCTCGACGATCTGCACGCGCTCACCGAAGTGCGCCGCCAGCGCGGCGCGCAGCTCGGCCCGCACGCCGATCAGCAGGCGGTGGATCGGCGCGAACTCCATCGCCGGGTCGTGGAGGTTCTCCACCTCCACCAGCGCCCAGCGCGCCGGGTGCTCGGGGCCGGCGGTGGCCTTCAGGCGGTCCCAGTTGGCCTTGGCGGTGGCCAGCGAGTGGTTGCCGTCGCCGACCGCGAACAACATGGGCGCCGTGCCCGCCGGCAGGCCGTGGCGCGCAGCGAAGGCGTCGGCGTCGCCCAGCGCCTGCAGCGCGGCCAGGGCCTGCGCCTGCAGCGCCGCGTCGGGCGCGAAGCCGGCGACGCGGCCGCCGCCCAGCATCAGCGCCGTGTCGTACAGCGGCGCCAGGCGGTCGCGCTCGGCGGCCAGCGGCTCGATGACGGTGCGCGCCGGGTCGTCGATCAGCACGAGGATGTGCGGCAGCTCCAGCTCGGCGTCGCGGCGCACCTCCAGCCGCGGCGCGATGCGCTCGACGATCGTGCCTTCGGTCGGCCGGATCGCGCTGGCCGAGCCCGGTGTGTAGTCGTACTGCTCCAGGTCCAGCTCCAGCATCAGCCCGCGGCGCACGCGGCCGTCGGCCAGCGTGCGCTCGACCAGCACCGTGCCGGCGTGCGGGCGCAGCAGGCCGCTGGCGGCGTAACGCCGCATCGCCGCCTGGATGCCGGCGATGCGCTCGCGCTTGTCGGCGCTGGCGAGAAAGACCTCGGGGTAGATCAGCCGCAGCGCCGACGGCGCGTCGCCGACGGCCTGCTCGACCTGCTGCCAGTAGCCGGGGTCGCTGGTGTACTGGTCGCAGGCGATGACGCTCCAGCGCTGCAGATCGAGATCGGCGCGCGGGAGCAGCAGCTGCGGGGGGCGGAAACTGGGGACGGGCATGAGGGGATGATGCCGCAGGGGCGGGCCGGCGCTGGCCCGTGCCACGGCTATCCTGCGCTGATGGTGCTGCGTGGGCTGGCCAACGGCGAGGGCTTCGATGCGTCGGCTTCGGGGTGGAGGGAGCTTTTATGGGGCACGGATGGGTGAGCCGCCCGGCTGTCTCGAGCGAAGAAGCCTCCGAGGAGGCCGGGGCAGCCCTGCCTGCCGGCACCCGATCACGCCCGCCAATGTCTGACGAGCTCTACTGCAAGGTCTACCTGGCCGGTGCCGCCGACAGTGCCGCTGCGAAGGCCGCGATCAGCGCCGCCACCGGCCAGCTGTTCGAGCGGCGCGGCGCGCAGGTGGCCGGGTTGAGGGTCGAGGTCTTCGACAACGGCCAGCCCGGCTGGGAGGCCAGCGACGCCGACGACGACTTCCTGCACTGGCCGGTCTACCTCGAGATCGAGCCGATGGACGCGGACATGGCTCTGCCGGCCTTCATCGCGGCGCTGGCCGGGCTGCTGAACCGTCTGGATGCGCACGGCCTGCGCAGCATGGCCAGCTGCGACTTCGAGGACGAACTGGCCGCGGCGCGACAGGCGCGCGGCTGAGAGTCCGGGCGGTTGGCAAGCGATCGGTCGCATGGCGCTTGTCGAGCGCCGCCTTTCGACCCAGAGCAGTCACTCACCGTGTGCGGCGGCGGTCAACCCAGTGCCGGCCTCCCGAGGCGGCTCTGCGCATCGGTTGGATGCGATCCTCAGGCGCCCCGCCTTCGCCTACGCAGCTCGCGCCGACACGGGCCAACTCAGCCATACCGAGCTGCCGCCGCTCGGCAGCGCTTGGCTGCCCACACGCCCACCGTGCGCCTCGGCGATCGCCTTGACGATCGCCAGCCCCAGCCCGCTGCCGCCGCTGCGGCGCGAGCGCGACGGCTCGCCGCGGCGGAAGGCCTCGAAGAGCTGGCCGTCCAGCTCGGGCGGGATGCCGGGGCCGCCGTCTTCGACCGCCAGCGTCGCCCAGCCTTCGTGCAGGCGCGCCTGCACGCGCAGCGGGCCGGGGTCGGCGTGCATCAGCGTGTTCTCCAGCAGCGCCATCAGCGCCTGGCGGATGCGCACCGGGTCGCAGTCGACGGCGGTCGGCAGCTCCAGATCGAGCGCGAGCGTGAAACCGCGCGCCGCCAGCCGCGCGTCGACGGCATGCACGACGGCCGCGATCTCCGCGCCCAGGTCGGCCGGCGTGCGCTGCAGGTCGAGGTGGCCGCTGTCGGTGAGGCTCAGCACACGCAGGTCCTCGATCAGCCGGTTCAGGCCCTCGACCTGGCGCAGCAGGCTCTCGAAGAGCTGCGGCTCCGGCGTGAACACGCCTTCGGTCAGCCCCTGCATCCGCCCGCGCAGCACCGTCACCGGCGTGCGCAGCTCGTGCGCGATGGCGGCGCTCCAGAAGCGTCGCTCCTCGGCCATGGTCTGCAGCCGCTCGGCCATCGTGTTGAAGTCGCCGACCAGGCGCGAGGCCTCGCCCAGCGACGGGTCGTCGCTGGCGGCGCGTGCCTGCAGATTGCCTTCGGCGACCTCGCGCAGGCTCTCGGCCACCGAGTTCAGCGGCCGCAGGATGCGGCGCGACAGCCGCGTCGCCGCCAGGATCGCGATCGCCAGCGCCGCTGCCGTCGTTGCCAGCATCCAGGCGATCTCGACGTCGTTGGGCAGCCAGCTGTCGGAGATGCTGGACGGCGAGTAGGTCATGAAGAACGCGTAGAACGCGTACGAGCCCAGCACCGACAGCAGGATGACGGCCAGCGCCAGCGCGGCCATCGCCAGCACGATCTGGCGCTTGAGCCCCGAGCGCGCGTCGCTGCTCATTCGCCGCTCGACAGCCGGTAGCCGACGCCGCGGATGCTCTGCGGCGATCCCGTCAGGCCGCAGGCTTCGAGCTTGCGCCGCAGCTTGCTCAAGTGGCTGTCGACGGTGCGTTCCTGGGCGTCGCCTTCGGGCAGGCAGCTGCCCAGCAGCTCCTCGCGCGAGTGCACGCGCCGCGGCGCCTGCGCCAGGCAGGCGAGCAGGCGGAACTCGGTGGCCGTCAGGTTCAGCGGCCGGCGCTCGCCGTCGACGAGCACCGTCGCCTCGTGGTTCTCGCGGTCGATCTCGAAGGCGCCGGCGCGCAGCACCGGCTGGGCTGCGGCGGCACGCCCGAAGCGGCTGCGCCGCAGCACGACCTGCACCCGCGCCACGACCTCGGCCGGGTTGAAGGGCTTGACGACGTAGTCGTCGGCGCCGACGCGCAGCCCGGTCAGCTTGTCGATGTCCTGGTCCATCGCCGTCAGCATGATCACCGGCGTCTGGCCGCGGTGGCGGATCTCGCTGAGCACCTTCCAGCCGTCCAGCCGCGGCATCAGCACGTCCAGCAGCACCAGGTCGGGCTTCAGCGACAGGTGCATCGCCAGCGCCTCGCGCCCGTCGCGGGCATGCACCGTGCGCAGGCCGCTGCGGCCCAGGTAGGCGGCGAGGATCTCGGCGATCTCGCCCTCGTCCTCGGCGATCAGGACGAGCGCGTTCAGCGGCTCGGCGGCGGGGATGGGCATCGTTACTCCTCGTGGCGCTCCATCGTATCTCCACAAAACCTCGATCGTCCGTCAGCCTGACGTCACGACACTGCCACGCCTCGACGCGCCGAGCCTTCCTCGGCGCGCGCTCTGGATGTGGACATGAACGACAACTGGACTCGGCGGGCGGCGCTGGTGGCCGCGGTGGTGGTGGCGGGCTGTGCGCCGGCCGACGACGAGACGGGCCCGGCGGCCGCGCCGCGGGTGACGGTGCAGACGCTGGCGCCGGCCGATCTGGCGGTGACGGAGGACCTGCAGGGCCGTGTGGCCGCCTGGCGCAGCGCCGAGATCCGCGCGCAGGTCGGCGGCATCGTGCAGCAGCGGCTGTTCGAGCAGGGGGCCGAAGTCGAGGCCGGCAAGCCGCTGTTCCAGATCGACCCGCGGCCCTTCCAGGCCGAACTCGAGATGGCCGCGGCGTCGCTGCAGCGCGCCGAGGCGGCGCTGGCGCGGGCGCAGCTGCAGGAGCAGCGCCTGGCACCGCTGGTGGCGGCCGAGGCCGTCAGCCGCCAGGCGTACGACGACGTCGTGAGCGCCCGCGAGCAGGCCGCGGCCGAGGTCGCGCTGGCGCGTGCAACGCTCGCACGCCGCCGGCTGGACCTGCAGTTCACCACCGTCACGGCGCCGATCGCCGGGCGCATCGACCAGGCCCTGGTCAGCGAAGGTGCGCTGGTGTCGGCCGGCGACACGGCGCCGATGGCGCGTGTGCAGCAGATCGACCGCGTCTACGTCGACCTGCGGCAGCCGGCCACCTCGGCTGCCGCCGCATTGCCGGCAGCGGCCGAGGTGCAGATCCTCGATGCACGCGGAGCGCCGAACGGCCTGTCCGGGCGGGTGCTGATGTCGGGCATCGACGTCGACATCGGCACCGGCGAGCGGCTGCTGCGGGTGGCCGTCGCCAACCCGCAGCGCCAGCTGCTGCCGGGGCAGTTCGTCCAGGCGCGCCTGACGCGGGCGCACTACGACGCGGCGCTGACGCTGCCGCAGCACGCGGTGTTCCGCGTCGGCGGCCAGGCGCAGGTGTGGGTCGTCGACGCGCAGCAGCGCGCGCACGCGGTGCCGGTCGAACTCGGCGAACTGGTGCAGCGTCGATACCGTGTCGCCGCCGGGCTGCAGGCCGGTCAGAAGATCGTCGTCGCGGGCGGTGAACGCCTGCACGAAGGCGCGGTGGTGGCGGCGCGGCCCTGGACCGAGTCCCAAACCGCTGTCGCCGTGCGGCGCTGAGCCGGAGCACCGCATGCCGCAGTTCTTCATCCAGCGCCCGGTGTTCGCCTGGGTCATCGCGCTGTTCATCGTGCTCTTCGGGCTGATCGCGATCCCGCAGCTGCCGATCGCGCGTTATCCGTCGGTGGCGCCGCCTTCGGTGTCGCTGTACGCCAGCTATCCCGGCGCGACGCCGCAGACCTTGGCCGACTCGGTCGTCGCGCCGATCGAGCGTGAGCTCTCGGGCGTGCGCAAGCTGCTGTACTTCGAGTCCTCGGTCGACTCGTCCGGCACGGCGCAGATCACGGTCACCTTCCAGCCCGGCACCGATCCCGAACTGGCCCAGGTCGACGTGCAGAACCGCATCAAGGCCGTCGAGCCGCGGCTGCCGCAGGCGGTGCGCCAGAACGGGCTGCAGGTGGAGTCGGCCAGCTCGGGCTTCCTGATGCTGGTGGGCCTGGTGTCCGACGACGGCCGCCACGACGCGCTGGCGCTCGACGACTACATGGCGCGCCACCTCGTCGAGGAGCTGCGCCGCATCGACGGCATCGGCCGCGTGCAGCTCTTCGGCGCCGAGCAGGCGCTGCGCGTCTGGGTGCTGCCCGAGCGCCTGGCCGCCCACGGCCTGACGATGGGGGACGTGGCGCAGGCCATCGAACGCCAGAACGCACAGATCGCGCCCGGGCGCCTGGGCGACGAGCCGGCGCTGCCCGGGCAGCGCGTCAGCGTGCCGCTGACGGTGCAGGGGCAGCTGTCATCACCGGAAGAGTTCGCGGCCATCGTGCTGCGTGCCGGCCGCGACGGCTCCAAGGTCGTGCTCGGCGACGTCGCGCGGGTCGAGCTGGGCGCGCAGTCCTACGCCTTCTCCAACCGCGAGAACGGCCTGCCGGCCACCAGCGCCGCGCTGCAGCTGTCGCCGGGCGCGAACGCGGTGCGTGCCGCGCAGGCGGTGCAGGACCGATTGACCGAGCTGGCGCCGACGCTGCCGGCCGGCATGCGCCACACGGTGTCGTTCAACACCGCGCCGTTCGTGAAGATCTCCATCGAGAAGGTGCTCTACACGCTGGCCGAGGCCATGGTGCTGGTCTTCCTCGTGATGTACGTCTTTCTGCAGAACCTGCGCTGCACGCTGATCCCGGCGATCGTCGCGCCGATCGCGCTGCTGGGCACCTTCGCGGCGATGCTGGCGCTCGGCTTCTCGATCAACGTGCTGACGATGTTCGGCATGGTGCTGGCCATCGGCATCATCGTCGACGACGCCATCGTCGTCGTCGAGAACGTCGAGCGCCTGATGGCCAGCGAAGGCCTGTCGCCGAAGGCCGCGACGGCCAAGGCGATGCAGGAGATCACCGGCGCGGTGGTCGCGATCACGCTGGTGCTGACGGCGGTGTTCATCCCGATGGCGTTCGCCAGCGGCTCGGTGGGCGTCATCTACCGCCAGTTCAGCCTGTCGATGGCGCTGTCAATCGGGCTGTCGGCCTTCCTGGCGCTGAGCCTGACGCCGGCGCTGTGCGCCACGCTGCTGCAGCCGGTGTCGGCGGCGCACCCCCGCTCGCGTTTCTTCGCCGCCTTCAACCGCGGCTTCGAGCGCCTGACCGGGCGCTACGGCCGCGGCGTCGCCGCGCTGCTGTCGCGCGGCGGCCGCGTGATGGCGATGTTCGCGGCGCTGTGTCTGCTGCTGGTGCTGGCCTGGCGCGAGCTGCCCTCGTCCTTCCTGCCCGAGGAAGACCAGGGCTACTTCATGACCTCGATCCAGCTGCCTGCCGACGCCACCGCCGAACGCACGCTGGACCTCGTCAAGGCCTTCGAGGCCCACGTCGCGACGCGCCCGGCGATCGCCTCCAACCTCGTCGTGCAGGGCTTCAGCTTCTCGGGCTCGGGGCCGAACGCGGCGATGGCCTTCACGACGCTGAAGGACTGGGACCAGCGCGACGGCGCCACCGCGACCGAGGAGGTCTGGCGGGTGATGGAAGCGCTGCAGGACACGACCGAAGGCCAGGTGATCAGCCTGATGCCGCCGGCAATCGACGAACTCGGCACCTCCTCGGGTTTCACGCTGGTGCTGCAGGACCGAGCCCAGCAGGGCCAGGCGGCGCTGAAGGCCGCCGAGGCGCAGCTGCTGGCGCTGGCCGCGAAGAGCCCGCTGCTGCGCGAGGTCTACGCCGACGGCCTGCCCGCCGGCAGCAGCCTGCGGCTGGACATCGACCGCCGCAAGGGCGAGGCGCTGGGCGTGTCCTTCGACGCCATCAGCCAGACGCTGTCGGCGGCGATGGGCTCGCTCTACGTCAACGACTTCCCGCACGACGGCCGCATGCAGCAGGTCATCGTGCAGGCCGATGCGTCGGCGCGCATGCAGCTCGACGACGTGCTGCGGCTGCAGGTGCGCAACACCGCCGGCGGCATGGTGCCGCTGCGCGAGCTGGTGACACCGGTGTGGAGCGAAGCGCCGCTGCAGATGCAGCGTTTCCAGGGGCTGCCGGCGACGCGCATCGCCGGCAGCCCGGCGCCGGGCGTGTCCAGCGGCAAGGCGATGGCCGAGATGGAACGCCTGGCGGCGCAACTGCCGCCGGGCTACACGGTCGCGTGGACCGGGCAGTCGCTGCAGGAGCGCCAGTCGGCATCGCAGGCGCCAATGCTGATGCTGCTGTCGGCGCTGGTCGTCTTCCTCGTGCTGGCGGCCTTGTACGAGAGCTGGTCGCTGCCGCTGTCGGTGATGCTGGTCGTGCCGCTGGGGCTGGTCGGCGCGGTCGCAGCGGTGGTGCTGCGCGGCCTGCCCGACGACGTGTTCTTCAAGGTCGGGATGATCACCATCATCGGGCTGTCGGCGAAGAACGCGATCCTGATCTGCGAGTTCGCGCGCCAGCTGCACGCCCAGGGCCACGGCCTGGCCGACGCGGCGCTGCAGGCGGCGCGGCTGCGGCTGAGGCCGATCCTGATGACCTCGCTGGCCTTCACGCTGGGCGTGCTGCCGCTGATGCTGGCCAGCGGCGCCAGCGCCGCGACACAGCACGCCATCGGCACCGGCGTCTTCGGCGGCATGCTCAGCGCCACGCTGCTGGCGGTGTTCTTCGTGCCGGTGTTCTTCGTCCTGATAGTCGGTGCCACCGAACGCTGGCAGCGCTGGCGTGGCCGCCAGGCCGGGCAGCCGCAGCAGCGGGAGGCCTGACGATGCGAACCGCGTTTTTCGCCCTGCTGCCGCTGCTGGCCGCCTGTGCCGGCGCGCCGACGCCGATGCCGGCACCCGACGCCGGCCTGCCCGCGGCCTTTCCGCTGGCGGCCGAGACCGAATCCGAATGGCGCGGCGTCTTCGCCGACCCGGCGCTGCAGCGCCTGACGGCCGCCGCGCACGAACACAACCGCGACCTGCGGCTGGCGGCGCTGAACGTCGAGATCGCACGAGCGCAATACGGCATCGAACGTGCGGCGCGCCTGCCGGCCGTCGCGCTGGAAGCCGGGGCGCAGCGCGAACGTGCGCTGGCCAGCGGCGGCGACAGCGCCAGCACACGCTCGCAGCAGGCCAGCCTCGGCCTGGGCCTCAGCGCCTTCGAACTCGACTTCTTCGGCCGCGTGAAAGCCCTGTCCGACGCCGCGCTGGCGCGTTACCTCGCCAGCGAACACGGCCGGCGCGCGGCCGAGCTGGCGCTGGACGGCGCCGTGGCCGACGCCTGGTTCGCCCAGCGCCTGGCGCTGGCCCAGCGGGACCTGGCCGAGCGCACACACGAGGACTGGCGGCAGACGCTGGCGCTGCTGCGAATGCAGCGCGAGGCCGGCCAGAGCAGCGCGCTGGACCTGGTGCAGGCCGAAGGCGAGCTGGCCTCGGCCGAAGCCGAGCTGCAGGCCCGCCGCCGGGCGCTGGAGCAGGCCGGCAACGCGCTGCGGCTGCTGGTCGGCACGGCGCTGCCCGGCGAGCTGCCGCCGCCGCTGGCACTGGACGCACCGCCCGTGGCCGTGCAGGCCCCGGCGGGCCTGCCGTCGCAGCGCCTGCTGCGCCGGCCCGACCTGCAGCAGGCAGAACAACTGCTGGCCGCGTCCCAGGCCGAGGTCGGCGCCGCCCGCGCGGCTTTCTTCCCGCAGATCACGCTGACCGCGGCGCTGGGTGTCGCCAGCCCGTCGCTGGACGCGCTGTTCGGCGACGGCCGCCGTGTCTGGCGGCTCGCGCCGCAGGCCAGCCTGCCGCTGCTCGACGGCGGCCGGCGGCGGCAAGAGCTGCGGCTGGCCGAGCTGCGCCGCAGCGAGGCGCTGGCGAGCTACGAACGCAGCATCCAGACCGCGTTCCGCGAAGTCGCCGACGCGCTGGCTGCGGCCGCCACGCTGGGGCCGCAGATCGAGGCCCAGTCGCGCGCCGTCGCCAGCGCCGCGCGCCGCGTCGAGCTGACCGAGCTGCGTTACCGCGCCGGCCTGGAGGGGCGGCTGGAGCTGCTGGACGCGCGGCGCCAGCAGCACGCGGCGCAGCTCGCGCTGCTGGAACTGCGCCGCGCCGAGCTGGGCAACGCCGTGGCGCTGTTCCTGGCCTTGGGCGGCGAGGCGCCGGCAGGCCGTGGGCGTGAGTCGCTCAACGACTGACCCCGTCGCCGCGCGGCGAGCTGGTCCGCCCAGTCAGCAGCATCTGTTGGTCGCCGCTTCCGACGGCCCCGGTCTGCGGCACCGACCGCGGCGGCCAGACAGCGCCAAGGGCCTGCCGACGCCTCCGACACCAGCGCGGAGGCCGACCCGGGGCCGCCGTCGGCCCTGACCTCCCGCCGGCGCAGCCGCCTTCAGGCCCGTCGGCGCCGAGCCTGCAGCGACAGCACCACGGCCAGCGCCAGCAGCACGAGCAGCAGCGTCGCCGGCTCGGGCACCTCGGCCGCCGCCAGGGCCAGCGGGCGGCCGTTGAGCAGCAGGTCTGCCGCCGCCAGCCCCAGCACGCGGTGGGCTGCCGTCGTCGGGTGGATGCTGTCCCAGAACACCGTCGTCGCCGCCGCAGCACAGGCGCTCTCGAAGATCAGCAGCGTCACCCGGCGGCAGGTGCCCGTCGTGTCGGTGAAGCCGTAGGACGCGGGGTCGTCCAGCAGGTCGTTGAAGGTCGAGTAGACGTCGAAGTAGTAGATCGACGCCTGGCCCGACAGGCCCAGCAGCATCGCGTGCAGCGCGTCGTTCCAGGCCACCGTGGCCGCCGACGCCGAGGCTTCGCGGGCGCTGCCCCGGTTCTCGGGGATCTTGCCCAGGTCGGGCAGGTTGGGGATCAGGAAGGTGGACGCCCCCCGCCCGATCAGCCCGGTCAGCATGCCCTGCAGGTTGCCGAGGCTGGCGGCGATGCCGGCCAGCGGGTCGGGGTTGCCGACGAGGTCGCGGATGTCGTTGCCGCCGCCCCAGAGCACGTACAGCGCGTCGGCATCCGCACCGCCCGGCTGGCGCGCGTTGTACTGGGCGTACTGGGTCAGCAGGCCGGCCGACGGCAGCCCGGCGTCGTCGATCAGCGCGCCGCCATAGGCGAAGTTGGTGTTGGACGCGCCCGAGACACGCGACGCGGTGGCCACCGGCACGCCGATCGCCGGGGCCATGTACTCGTGCCAGACATTGCCGTTGGAGAAGCGCCCGTTGGCGCCGTACCCGGCCGGCACCGCGATGATGTTGCTGGAGCCCAGCACGTTGCGCACGTTGCCGGTGTCGGACAGGCTGTCGCCGAACACGACCATGCTGCTGAACGTCGGCGCCGCCCCCGCGGCGCCCGCCATGCCCAGCGCCACGGCCGCGGCGAGCCCGCGTGTCCAGCGCCCCATCGTCTGCCTGATGCCCATGTCCGTCTCCGTTGTTCGTTGTGTCGGTCCGGGTGCCGCCGCTGACGGCGACGGCAGCTTTCATCCTAGGGGTGACGCGGCCGGCGCCGACGCCGGCAGACCCCCGGCTGAGCGGCCGGGATGACCGGGGTTGACGGCGCCGCGGTGCGCGTGATGAGCCGGCGTGCGCCGACGCTCAGGGCCGGGCGGCGGGGGCGGCCAGCTCCAGCACCCGGCGCGGCTCGCCCGGCAGCGCCTGCACCACCTGCACGGGCAGCAGGCCGCCGCGCGCGGCGGCCACCAGCGGATGCGACGGCCAGCCCAGCGGCGCGCCGGCCGGCGTGCGGGCGCGCAGGGCGTCCAGCACCGCGGCGCCGGCCTGCAGGGCCTGCAGCACCGCGTCGCCGCCGGGCACCCGGCCGGGCGGCACGACGCAGGCCCGGCCGACCTGCCGGCCACCGGCCTCCAGCCCGATCCACTGGCAGCGCAGCCCCGCGACCACGTCCGCGCGGCCGAGCGCGGGCCGTGCGTCGGCCGCCGTCACGGCTTCGACGGCGGCCCAGGGCCCGCGCGGACGCAGCAGCTCGGCCAGGCGCAGGCGCGCCCGCGGCTGCTCGTCGCGCGGCAAGGCCTCGACCAGCTGCTGCAGCGAACGCGCCGCCTCGGCCTGGCGGGCCGCCAGCGTGTCCAGGGTCTCGTCGTTCATGACCAGCGGCGTGCCGGTGTCGGGATCGGCCAGGCTCAGCACGCCGCTGCCGCGGTCGTAGCGTGCGACGAGGCGGCCGGCGTCGTCGCGCCAGTCCACGCGCTCGGGCCGGACCTCGAAGCTCTCGGCCGCGGGCGCCTCGGGGCCGCCGGCACGGTAGACCAGGCGCGGCGGCTCGCCGGCCGCGGCGGCGGTGCCGGAGGACAGCCCGCCGGCCAGCAACAGCATCGTGGTGGCTTGCATGCCGGGCAGCATAGGCCGGGTGCCGATCCCCCCGCGCCGGCGGCGGGCGCGGGGTGCCGCGTGGTGCACGGACGCCGGCGGCTTCAGCCCCGGCCGGCGGGCCGGCGCCTCAGCGGCCGGCCTGCATCAGATGGCGGGCCAGCGCGTGGTAGGCGGGCAGCGACGTCGGGTCGTTGGCGTGGTTGCCCGCCACCGGGTGCGAGGCAAAACGCGCGATCACCATCTCGGCCCTCGGGTCGATGTACAGCGCCTGCCCGTGCACGCCGCGCGCCGCGAAGGCGCCGTGTTCGTTGTGCGTGATCCACCACATGCTGCGGTAGCTCCAGCCCGGCAGCAGCGCGTAGCCGGCCTTGGCGAAGTCGGCCTGGCGGCCGCCGCGGCGGATGTCGGCCACCGCCGCCGCCGGCACGATCTGGCGCCCGTTGAAGCGGCCGTCGTTGCGCATCATCTCGCCGAAGCGCGCCAGGTCGCGCAGCCCCGTGTTCAGGCCGCCGCCGGCAAACGGGGTGCCGGTCGAGTCGACCGACATGTAGCCGTCCTGCTCGGCGCCCAGCGGGCGCCAGATGCGCTCGGACAGCAGCTGGGCGACCGAGCGCCCCGTCACGCGCGCCAGAACCCAGCCCAGCGCGTCGGTGTTGACGGTGCGGTAGTGGAACGCCTCGCCATGCACGCCCTGCGGCTTCACGGTCTGCAGGTACTCGTAGTAGCTGCGCGGGCCGCTGTAGTCCTGGGGCTTGGGCAGCGGATTGCCGGCCGCGCCATGGGCCCACACGTCGGCGTTCGGGTCGGCGTAGTCCTCGCTGAACTTGACGCCGGTGGTCATGTCCATCAGCTGGCGCAGCGTGGCACTGCCGAAAGCCGAGGCCGCCAGCTCCGGCACGTAGTGGTCCACCCGCCGGGCGGGGTCCAGCGTGCCGTCCGCGACGAGCATCGCCGCCAGCGTGCCGACGAAGGTCTTGGTGACCGACATCAGGCCGTGCTGGCCATCGGGCTCGAGAACGCCGAAATAACGCTCGTAGACGATGCGGCCGCGATGCAGCACGACGATGCCGTCGGTGTAGTTGGCGTCCAGCGCCTGGCGCCAGGTCATGCTGCGGTCCGTGCCCAGCGGCGTGAAGCGCACGCCGTCGAGGTCCTCGCGCAGCGCCACCGGCAGCGGCGCCGCCGGCCCGAGCCCGCGCGAGACCGCCACCGTGGGCATCAGCTGGCGGAAGTTCGACGCCGTCCAGCGCAGCGCCGGGAAGCGCCAGTACGAGCCGTCCTCGAAGCGGATGATGCGGTCCGGCGGCGGCGGCGCACCGACCATCCAGCCCAGCCGGGCCGGGTCGCTGGCCTGGGCGTCCGGGAAGCCCGACGCCACGCCGGCCGGCTCGGGGGCGGCCCGCGCGGAACACAGCGCCAGTCCCAATGCCAGGGCCAGCAGACGGCAAGCGAGAGCACTCATGGCCACTCCTGTGGTTTGTGTCGGCGCCAGCCTAAGACAAACCGCTGCAACGGAGCGTTACGCCGAGCGCGGACGGGGCTGTCTGCCCCCGTCATCGGCGGGTCGGCCAGGCTCAGCCCGCCGGCGCGACGAGGTGGAAGAAACTGCCGCTGACGCGCCCGCCGCCGTCCAGCACGCGCCACGAGCCGGTCTCGGCGACCTCGCGCCCGTCGGCATCGGTGATGCGCGCCAGCGGCGCGTCGGGCTGGGCCAGCACGCTGGCGTAGTGGAACTCGTGGCCGCGCAGCCGCGTGCCGGCGGCATGACCGGGCAACGGCGCCTGCAGCTCGGCCAGGCGGTAGCCCAGGTGCAGCCGGCGCTTGCGGAACGAGGTTTCCAGCCCCAGCAGCCCGGCCATCGCGTGGCGCGTGCCGTCGGCGTCTTCGAGCACGCTGCCCAGCGCCATGTAGCCACCGCATTCGCCATGAACGGGGCGCGTGCGCGCGAAGGCGCGCAGGCCGTCGCGCCAACGCGCCGCGGCGGCCAGGCGGCCGGCGTGAAGCTCGGGGTAGCCGCCGGGCAGCCAGCAGGCGTCGGCGCTGTCGTCGGGCGCTTCGTCGGCCAGCGGCGAGAACGGCAGCAGCGCCGCGCCGGCGGCGTGCCAGGCGTCCAGCAGGTGCGGGTAGGCGAAGGAGAACGCGGCGTCGCGCGCCAGCGCGATGCGTGCGCCTGGCGGTGGCAAGGGCTGCAGCGGCTTGGGCTCGCAGGCGCCCGCGGCGGCGGCACGCAGCGCGTCCAGGTCGACGTGTTCGGCGACCAACCGGCCGAGTGCGGCCAGCGTCGCGGCGCGTTCGGGCAGTTCCTCGGCCTGCACCAGGCCCAGGTGGCGTTCGGGCAGCGCCACGGCGGCGTCGCGCGGCAGCGCGCCGAAGACGCGGAAGCCCGCAGCCTCGACCGCGCTGCGCACGGTGGCCTCGTGGCGTGCGCTGCCGACGCGGTTCAGCAGCACGCCGGCGATCTTGACGCCCGGGCGCAGACTGGCGAAGCCCAGCGCCACGGCGGCGGCCGACTGCGCCTGGCCACGCACGTCCAGCACCAGCAGCACCGGCCAGCCGAAGGCTTCGGCCAGGTCGGCGCCGGCGCCGCGGCCCCATTCGCCGGGTGTCACGGCGCCGTCGAACAGGCCCACCGAGGCTTCGGCCAGCAGCAGGTCGCAGCCCTCGGCGGCGCCCAGCAGCCCGGCGATGCGCTCGCGGCCCATCGCCCAGCTGTCGAGGTTGAACGAGGCGCGGCCGGCGGCGGCGGTGTGGAAGGCCGGGTCGAGGTAGTCCGGGCCGTTCTTGAACGGCTGCACGGCCAGCCCGGCGGCGCGCCAGGCGGCCAGCAGGCCCAGCGTCACCGTCGTCTTGCCGCAGCCCGAGGCGGGCGCTGCGACCAGCAGCCCGGGCGGGATCATCGGGTCTCGGGGAAACGCGGCGAGGCGCCCGTCGGCCGGTAGCGCCGGTCGTAGTCGACGGCGTAGAGCCGGCTTTCGTCGAAGTCTTCGGTGCCCAGCGTGCGGCCGACGAGGATCAGCGCGGTGCGCTCCATCTCGGCGCCGACGGCCGCGTCCAGCGTCGCCAGCGTCGCGCGCACGATGCGCTGGTCGGGCCAGCTGGCGCGCCAGACCACGGCCACCGGGCAGTCGTCGCCGTAGTGCGGGCGCAGCTCGGCGAGGACCTGGGCCAGCACGTGCACCGACAGGTGGATGGCCAGCGTGGCGCCGGTGGCGGCGAAGGCGGCGAGGTTCTCGCCTTCGGGCATCGCGCTGGCGCGGCCCGAGGTGCGTGTCAGCACCAGCGACTGGGCGACGCCGGGCAGCGTCAGCTCGGCGCCCAGCGCGGCGGCGGCGGCGGCGAACGATGGCACGCCGGGCGTCACGTCATAGGGGATGCCCAGCGCACGCAGGCGGCGCAGCTGCTCGCCCATCGCCGACCAGATCGACAAATCGCCGGAATGCAGGCGCGCGACGTCCTGGCCACGCGCGTGGGCGGCGGCGATCTCGTCGACGATCTGGTCCAGGCTCAGCGGCGCGGTGTTGACGATGCGGCAGCCCGGCGGGCAGTGCGCGAGCACGCCTTCGGGCACCAGCGAACCGGCGTACAGGCACACGGGGCTGGCGGCGATCAGGTCGCGGCCGCGCAGCGTCAGCAGGTCGGCGGCGCCGGGGCCGGCGCCGATGAAATGGACCGTCATCGTTCGTCCTTCGCGGATTGGGCCAGGGCCGCGGTCGCCAGACCGTCGGCCGACACGGCGCGCGCGCCCAGCAGCCGCGCGCCGGGGCCGGCGCCGGCCAGCGCGGCGGCTTCGGCCAGGCTGCCGGCGCCGGTGAGGCGGCGCACACGCGCCGACTCGGTGAGGGTGGCTTGCGTCGCCAGCAGCGCTTCGGGCAGCGCCAGCACCGGCAGGCCGGTCTCGGCGGCCAGCGCCTGCATCGCCGGCGCGCCGGCCTTGCGCTCGCTGGTCGCCAGCGCGTCGGCGCCCTGCCCGCCCGCGGCGGCGAGCGCCGCACGCAGCGACTCGACACCGGCGCTGCTGCGGAAGCCGAGGCCGACGACTTTCATCGGGTGACGGTCCACTGCACGACCGGCCGCGCCGGCTGCCAGCCCCGCATGCGGCCTAGCGGCGCGGCACGCGCGAGTTCGATGCGCAGCAGCTCGCCGCCGTGGCGGGCGTGCAGCGTCGCCAGCAGCGCCTCGGTCTCCAGCGTCACGCCGTTGGCGACCAGGCGCGCACCGGGGGCCAGGCGCGCCCAGATGGCGTCGAACACCGCCTGGTCCAGGCCACCGCCGACGAACACCGCGTCGGGCACCGGCAGCGCGTCCAGCGCCTGCGGCGCGTGGCCTTCGACGACCGTCAGACGGTCCTGCAGGCCGAAGCGGCGCACGTTGGCTTCGATGTTGGCGACCCGTTCGGCGCGTGTCTCGACGGCCAGCGCGCGGCCGCCGGCGAGGCAGAACTCGATCGACACCGAACCCGAACCGGCGCCGACGTCCCACAGCAGCTCGCCCGGGCGCGGTGCCAGCGCGGCCAGCGTCAGCGCCCGCACCGGCGACTTGGTGATCTGGCCGTCGTGCGCGAACAGCGCCTCGGGCAGGCCGGCGCATCGCGGCAGCGGCCGGCCGCCGGCGGCTTCGACGGCCAGCAGCGCGGGCGAGACGGCGTCTTGCAGCGCGTAGGCCGCGGCGGTGCTCTCGCGCACACGTTCGTTCGGGCCGCCCAGCGCTTCCATCAGCCAGACGCGGCTGGCGCCCCAGCCGTGCTCGGCCAGCCAGGCGGCCAGCGCCGCGCCGGCGGCGCCGTCGCGCAGCAGGCACAGCGCGCGTGCGCCGTGCGCCAGGTGCGGCAGCAGGCGTTCGAAAGGCGCGGCATGCAGGCCCAGGCAGATGGTCTCTTCCAGCCGCCAGCCCAGGCGCGCCGCGGCCAGCGACACGCAGCCGGCGGCCGGATAGGCGCGCCATTCACCCGCCGCCAGCCGCGCCGTCAGCGTGCCGCCGGCGCCGTGCCAGAACGGGTCGCCCGAGGCCAGCACGGCGACCGGCCGGCCGCGCAAGGCCAGCACCGGCGCGACGTCGAAGGGCACCGGCCACTCGCGGCCGCGCGCGCCGGCGTCGGCCAGCGCGAGGTGGCGGGCGCCACCGAAGACAATCTCGGCTGCGCCGAGCGCCGCACGCGCGGGCGCACCGAGGCCGGCGAGGCCGTCCTCGCCGAGACCGATGATCGAGAGCCAGGGTTCAGACATGACACGCGTCCTCTTGTTGGGAGGCACCACCGAAGCCAGCCGAATGGCCGCCGCGCTGGCGCGCGACGGCGTCGAAGCGGTGTTCTCGTACGCCGGCCGCACCGCGGCGCCGGTGGCCCAGCCGCTGCCGATCCGGGTCGGCGGCTTCGGTGGCGCCGACGGCCTGGCGGCCTGGCTGCGCGCCGAAGGCATCAGCCACGTCGTCGACGCGACGCACCCGTTCGCGGCGCAGATGAGCCGCAACGCGGTGGCCGCGTGCGCCGCCACCGGCACCGCGCTGATCGCGCTGGAGCGCCGGCCCTGGGCCGCCGGCCCGGGCGACGACTGGACGCACGTGGCCGACCTCGACGCCGCAGCTGCGGCGCTGCCTGACGAGCCCGAACGTGTCTTCCTCGCGATCGGCCGCCAGCACCTGGCGGCCTTCGCGGCCAAGCCCCGGCACCACTACCTGCTGCGCCTGGTCGACCCGCCCGAAGGTGCGCTGCCACTGCCCGACGCCGAGGCCGTGATCTCGCGCGGGCCTTTCGGTTACGACGACGACCTGGAACTGCTGCGCTCGCGCCGCATCACGCGCATCGTCACCAAGAACGCCGGCGGCGAAGGCGCACGCGCCAAGCTCGACGCGGCGCGCACGCTGGGCCTGCCGGTGATCGTCGTCGACCGCCCGGCGCTGCCGCCGCGCGAGAGCGTCGAGACCGTCGCCGAGGTGCTGGCCTGGCTTCATGCCGAACGCGGCGTGTAGACCCAGCGGCCAACGCGGCGCGTCGCCGAGTTGCCGACCAGCACGACGGTGCGCATGTCGGCCATCTCGGGCGTCGCTTCGGCCAGCGTCACGGTGACGAGCTGCTCCTCGGGCGTCGAGACGGCGCGTGCGAAGGTGATCAGGCGCTCGCCGCCGCAGGCTTCGCGCAGCAGTTCGAGCACGCGCGCGAAGCCTTCGGGCCGGCTGCGCGAGCGCGGGTTGTAGAACGCCATCGCGAAGTCGGCCTGGGCCGCGGCGCGAAGGCGCGCCTCGATCAGCGCCCAGGGCTTCAGGTTGTCCGACAGGTTGATGGCGCAGAAATCGTGGCCCAGCGGCGCGCCGGCACGCGCGGCGGCGGCCAGCATCGCGGTGATGCCGGGCAGCACGCGGATGTCGAGCTGCTGGTGCTGCGGCGCGGCTTCCAGCGCCTCGAACAGCGCCGAGGCCATCGCGAACACGCCGGGGTCGCCAGAGGAGACGATGACGACCCGCGCGCCGGCTGCCGCCAGCTCCAGCGCGTGGCGCGCCCGTTCGAGCTCGACGCGGTTGTCGCTGGCGTGCAGGCGCAGCCCGGGGCGCGCGGCGACACGCGCGACGTAGGGGATGTAGCCGACGATGTCGGTGGCCTCGGCCAGCGCGGCGCTGACTTCGGGCGTGACGAGAGCGTCGGAGCCGGGCCCCAACCCGGCGACGGTGACCCAGCCGCTCATGCCCGAACCTCCGGCCGCCGCCCGTGGCCGTGCACCAGCACGATCGCGAAGTACGGGCAGTCCTCGGGGTCGGCGTCGGCCAGGCGCAGCACACGCTCGCCGGGCATCGTGCCGCGTTCGACCAGCCAGGCGGCGTCCAGCCGGCCGGCGGCGGCCAGCGCGCGCCGCACCTTGGGCAGGTTGCGGCCGGTCTTCATCACCACCAGCGCGTCGGCGGCGCGCATGCGCGCGACGAGCTCGGCCTCGGGCATCGTGCCCGGCAGCACGGTCATCACGTCGTCGCCCCAGGTGATCGGCTCGCCGGTGGCGTGCCAGCAGCCGGCCATGCCGGGGATGCCGGGGATGACCTCCAGCTCGACCCGCCCGCGCAGGCGCACGTACAGGTGCATGAACGAGCCGTAGAAGAAGGGGTCGCCTTCGCAGAGCACGACGACCTCGCCGGGCAGCGCCACGAGGCGCTCGGCCCAGTCGTCGTAGAAGGCGGCGAGCGCGTCGTTGTATTCCTCGCCGTCGACCGGGAGTTCGGTCGTCACCGGGTACTCCATCGCCAGCTCGACGGCCTCGGGGTGCAGCAGTTCGGCGGCGATGCGCCGCGCCTGGCCCGGGCGGCCGGCCTTGCGGAAATAGGCCACCTGGCGCGCGGCACCGATGGTGCGTGCGGCGCGCAGGCTGACGAGGTCGGGGTCGCCGGGGCCCAGCCCGGCGCAGATCACCTTGGCCACCGCCCTACTCCTTGCGGCTGGCCAGCGCGTTGATCGCCGCCACCGTGATCGCCGAGCCGCCGAGCCGCCCTTCGACGACGACCGCCGGCACCGGCGGCGCGTCGATCAGCGCGGCCTTGGATTCGGCGGCGCCGACGAAGCCCACCGGGCAGCCGATGATCGCCGCCGGCCGCGGGCAGGCCGGGTCTTCCAGCATGTTGAGCAGGTGGAACAGCGCCGTCGGCGCGTTGCCGATCGCGACCACCGCGCCGGCGAGCATCGGCCGCCAGAGTTCCAGCGCCGCGGCCGAACGCGTGTTGCCCATCTTCGCGGCCAGCGCCGGCACCTCGGGGGCGTCGAGCGTGCAGACGATGCGGTTGTCGGCCGGCAGCCGGGCGCGCGTGATGCCTTCGCTGACCATGCGCGCGTCGCAGAGGATGGGCGCGCCCGCGGCCAGCGCGGCGCGTGCCGCGGCCGCCATGCCGGGCGTGAAGCGCACGTGGCGCTCCAGGCCCACCATGCCGGCGGCGTGGATCATGCGGACGACGACCGGCTCCTCGTCGGCGTCGAACCGCGCGAGATCGGCTTCGGCGCGGATGGTGGCGAAGGAGCGGCGGTAGATCGCGGCGCCGTCGGTTTCGTAGACGTGGGGCATGGGGGACGGGGGTTCAGGCCTTGGCGCCGCTGAACACGGGGCGCAGCAGCGGGCCGAGGATGGTCGGGACGAAGGCGGCGAGGAAGACGATCCAGCCGGCACACCAGAGCTGCGCCGCCAGCGCCACCGGGTTGTCGAGCCAGCCGTGGAGGAAGGGCGCGGTGGTGCGCAGCCAGGCGCCGAGCCAGACCAGCGCGTAGGCCGTGGGCAGCAGCCGGCCAGCGTCGAGCGTGCCGCCGTCGCCGCGCCGCGCCGCCGCGCGCGAGGCGATCGACAGCACCATGCCGGCCATCGCGCCCATCGTCAGCGCGTGCACCGCGTCGCGTTCGGGCCAGAACTCGGGCGCCAGACGCGAGACGCCGACGACGACCAGGCCGACGATCAGCGAGCCGAAGGTGGTGTGCATCATCACCAGCAGCGTGTTGCCGCCCACCGCACGCGAGCGCCAGCCCGCAAAGCGCCAGGCCTGCACCGCCGCGGCGACGATCAGCGCCCAGCCGCTGGCCGTCTCGGCGCCGGCCAGCGTCAGCCCGAGCGCGAGGTACAGCGTGACCAGGCCCAGGCGGTTGGCCAGCCGGTTCTCGTGCGGCGGCGCGGCGGCCGAGCCGCTCTGGCGCAGCCAGTTTGCGGTGAACGCCGGGATCATGCCGCCGGCGATGATCGCGACCTTCATCGCGAAGAACATCACCGCGGCGCGTTTCAGCGCCACGAGGTCCAGCGCCCAGGCTTCGCGCGCGGCGACGACGAGCAGCGCGTCGACCACGCCCAGCGCGAGGATCGCGCCCGGGAAACCCAGCTTGTTCCAGACCCGTGCGGCGGCGATGTCGCGCAGCAGCCAGAAGGTCACGGTGCCGAAGTACAGCGCGCCGGGCGCCAGCAGCAGCGCCAGCGGCAGGCGCTCGGCCTGCAGCATCACCAGCCGCGCCGCGACCCAGAAGGCGACGAGCAGCATCAACGGCCGGCCGGCGATCATCGGCCGCGAGGTCCAGCTCGTCACCGCGGTGAGGAAATAGGCCGCGACCGAGGCGCCGCCGAAGCCGAACACCATCTCGTGCACGTGCCAGACGGTCGGCGTGCCCAGCGTCGGCATGCCGAGCCCGGGCCACCACCACCAGCCCCACTGCCACCAGAACAGCGCCGCCAGCGCCCACAGCCCGGCCATCAGGAACAGCGGCCGGTGCGGCGCGAACCAGAGGGCGGACAGCGGGGACGGAGCGGGTTGTTCTGTGGATCGAGCCATCGGCTAATACGGCAGCCGCAGCCAACCGATCGAATAGCGCGCCCCGGCACGACGGCCTGCGGGGCGCCAGCGGTCGTCAGGGCAGACACCCTGGGCGAGGCAAGCGCCGGATTTTATGGGGCGGCGTCCGGCGCAGCCGGAGTTTTGCGCTGCAGCAGCGGCCGCAGGCCGACGACGCCGCCGACGACGATCAGCGCCGGCGTGCGCACCCGCTGCTCCAGCGCGAGCTGCGGCAGCGTCGTCACGGTGCCGGTGATGCAGCGTTCGTCGGGCAGCGTGGCGCGTTCGACGACGGCCGCCGGCGTGTCGGCCGGCAGACCGTGGGCGACCAACTCGCGGCAGATCAGCGCCAGCGTGCCGACGCCCATGTAGATGACCAGCGTCTGCCGCGGCCGCGCCAGCGCCGCCCAGTCCAGGTCGATGCCCTGGCCGTCGGCGCGCAGATGGCCGGTGGCGAAGACCAGCGCCGCGGCGTGATCGCGGTGCGTCAGCGGGATGCCGGCGCTTGCCGCCGCGCCCTGCGCGGCGCTCAGGCCCGGGATGACGTCGAACGGCACGCCGGCTTCGGCCAGCGCGATCGCCTCCTCGCCGCCGCGGCCGAAGATGTAGCCGTCGCCGCCTTTCAGCCGCACCAGCGAGCGGCCCTCGCGCGCCAGGCGCAGCATCAGGGCGATGATCTCGTCCTGCGGCAGCGCGTGCCGCGACGCCTGCTTGCCGACGTACAGCCGCTCGGCCGACGCCGGCGCCAGCGCCAGGATCTCGTCGCTGACCAGCGCGTCGTAAAGCAGCAGCGAAGCGCCCTGCAGCGCCTTCAGGCCCTTGAGCGTCAGCAGTTCGGGGTCGCCGGGGCCGGCGCCCAGCAGGGTCACGCGGCCGCAGGCGGGGCCGGCTTGGATGTCACGCTGCATCGTCGAGATTCGTTCAACCCGCGGACCGGAAACGACAACGCCACCCGAAGGTGGCGTTGCGTGTTGTCTTGGTGGGCGGTGCAGGGTTCGAACCTGCGACCCCTGCCGTGTGAAGGCAGTGCTCTACCGCTGAGCTAACCGCCCGGCTGGCCTGACCTCTGAAGAACAGCGATCAGCGCCGGTGAGCCTCGCATTATGCCATGGTTTGGCGCCAGATGGTGCGTCCGTTGCTCGCTTTGTCGAGTTCGGCCAGAACGGCCTCGTGCGCGGCAGCTTCTTCGTCGCTCGCCACCAGCACCGGCAGCGTGAACTGCGACAGGTCGATGGCCGCCACCTCGAGAGCCGTGCCGCCCTCTTGCGCGTCGTCGATGACCAGCGAGTCCTGGCCGCGCGTCATGCGGATGTAGACCTCGGCCAGCAGCCCCGCGTCGAGCAGCGCGCCGTGCAGCGCACGGTTGCTGTTGTCGACTTCCAGCCGCTTGCACAGCGCGTCCAGCGAGTTCGCCTTGCCGGGGAAGAGTTCGCGCGCCATCACCAGGCTGTCGGTGATCGTGCAGCCCAGCTCCACCAGGCGCGGCTTGCCCAGGCGGGTGAGTTCGGCGTCGAGGAAGCCGACGTCGAACGCGGCGTTGTGGATGATCAGCTCGGCGTCGCGCACGAACTCGATGAACTCGTCGGCGACGGCAGCGAACAGCGGCTTGTCGGCGAGGAACTCGTCGGTCAGGCCGTGCACCTTCACCGCCTCGGGGTTGCTGGATCGCTCCGGGTTCAGGTAGTGGTGCAGCGTGCGGCCCGACAGGCGCCGGTTCAGCATCTCGATGCAGCCGACTTCGACCAGGCGGTCGCCGTCGACGGCCGACAGGCCGGTGGTTTCGGTGTCGAGGAAGATCTGTCTCATCGCGCCGATCCTACCGCCCGGCCCGACCAGACCCACAGGAACACGCCCCCCAGCACCATCGGCACGCACAGCCACTGGCCCATGCTCATGTTCAGCGCCAGCAGGCCCAGGAAGCTGTCGGGCTCGCGGAAGTACTCGGCAACGAAACGCAGGCAGCCGTAGCCGATCAGGAAGGCGCCGGAGACACGCCCGGTGGGCCGCGGGTGGCGCGCGTACAGCCACAGCACGACGAACAGCAGCAGCCCTTCGAGCGCGAACTGGTAGAGCTGCGACGGATGCCGCGGCGTCAGGCTGGCACTCTGCGGGAACACCATCGCCCAGGGCAGCGACGGGTCGGCGGCGCGGCCCCACAGCTCGCCGTTGATGAAGTTGCCGATGCGCCCCGAGGCCAGCCCGGTGGGCACGCAGGGCGCGACGAGGTCGGTCACCTGCAGGAAGGGCCGCCCCTTGCGGTGCGCGAACAGCGCCATCGCACCGATGACGCCCAGCAGCCCGCCGTGGAAGGACATGCCGCCCTTCCAGACCTGCAGGATCTCCAGCGGGTTGGCGAGATACTCGCCCGGCTTGTAGAACAGCGCGTAGCCCAGGCGGCCGCCGACGATGACGCCGACGACGCCGTAGAACAGCAGATCCTCGACGTCCTGCTTCGTCCAGCCGGCCTGCACGAACTGCGGCTGCGCCGCGCGCAGCCGAGCCAGCAGCAGGAACAGCCCGAAGGCGACCAGGTAGGTCAGCCCGTACCAGTGGATCTGGACCGGTCCGAGCGCGATCGCGACCGGATCGAATTGCGGATGCACCAGCATCGGGAGCGGCCTTTCGTGTCGTCGTGGCGGAGAGCGGCGATTGTGCCGTCGCCATCGAAGGCCACCCTGACGCGGGCGTGAATCAGGCCGGAAAAGGAATCGAGGGCCGACGCCCATGCGTCGGCCCCCGGTTCCGGCGGACCGTCACCTCGGTGACGTGCGTTCGCCCCTCATAGACCCGGCTCGCGCCGCCGCGGCTCCTTGCCGGCCGAGCCGGAAGAACCCCCGCGACGCAGTTCGTGCACATGCTTCTGCTGGTTCGGGTTGAGCCCCAGCGCGTCGATGTCGCGCTGGCGCCGGGCACGTTTGCGTTCCTCGATCTTCTCCTCGGCACGCCGCCGCGTCAGCCCCGAGGCGTCGGCGAAGGCCCACCAGGCCGCGGCCGCGCCGAAAGGCAGCGCGATCCACGCCCAGTGCCACTCCGAGACGGGCTCGATGCCGGCCAGGGACAGGCCCAGCAGCACCAGCCCGATGACCAGGAACCACATTCTTCGCTCTCCGGCGACCCGCTACCATGCTGACGATGACTGTAGCCGAAGCTCAGCCGTCGATGAGAGCCATCGTGATGACGCTTTGCGCAATCGCACTGTGCTCGTCGACTCCGGCACGCGCCGACGCGGACCTGGCGCGAAAGCGCCTGTGCATGGGCTGCCACGACGTCAGCGCCAAGCGGGTGGGGCCGCCGTTCAAGGACATCGCCGCGCGCTACGCCGGCCAGGCCGACGCGCCGCAGCGCCTGGCGCAGGGCATCCGCGAGGGCAGCGCCAAGGTGTGGGGCCCGGTGCCGATGCCGGCCAACCCCAAGGTCACGCCCGACGAGGCCCGCCGCCTGGCCGCCTGGGTGTTGTCGATGCGCTGAACGCGGACAGGAAAAAGGGGCTCCGAGGAGCCCCTTTCCACACGCCGGCCGAGGGATCAGTTCGTCTGCGACAGCTGATCGAGAATCGCCGGATTCTCGAGCGTGGAAGTGTCCTGCGTGATCGCCTCGCCGCGCGCGATCGAGCGCAGCAGGCGGCGCATGATCTTGCCGCTGCGCGTCTTGGGCAGGTTCTCGCCGAAGCGGATGTCCTTGGGCTTGGCGATCGGGCCGATCTCCTTGGCCACCCAGTTGCGCAGCTCGTTGGCGATCTTCTTGGCCTCGTCGCCGGTCGGGCGCGGACGCTTCAACACGACGAAGGCGCAGATCGCCTCGCCGGTGGTGTCGTCCGGACGGCCGACGACCGCGGCCTCGGCGACCAGCTCGGTGTGGCTGACCAGCGCCGACTCGATCTCCATCGTGCCCATGCGGTGGCCCGAGACGTTGAGCACGTCGTCGATGCGGCCGGTGATCGTGAAGTAGCCGGTCTTCGGGTCGCGGATCGCGCCGTCGCCCGCCAGGTAGTACTTGCCGTGGAAGTCGGCCGGGTAGTAGCTCTTCTTGAAACGCTCCGGGTCGCCCCAGATCGTGCGGATCATGCTCGGCCACGGCTTCTTGACGACCAGGATGCCGCCCTGGCCCCAGGGCACGTCCTTGCCGGTCTCGTCGACCACCGCCGCCTGGATGCCCGGGAACGGCAGCGTGCACGAACCCGGCACCAGCGTCGTCACGCCCGGCAGCGGGGTGATCATGTGGCCGCCGGTCTCGGTCTGCCAGAAGGTGTCGACGATCGGGCAGCGGCCGCCGCCGACGTGCTTGTGATACCACTCCCAGGCCGCCGGGTTGATCGGCTCGCCGACCGAACCCAGGATGCGCAGCGAGGACAGGTCGTAGTTCTTCGGGTGCACCGCCTCGGTCGCCTCGGCGGCCTTGATCAGCGAGCGGATCGCCGTCGGCGCGGTGTAGAAGATGCTGACCTTGTGGTCCTGGATCATCTTCCAGAAGCGGCCGGCGTCCGGGAAGGTCGGCACGCCCTCGAAGACGATTTCGGTGCCGCCCAGCGCCAGCGGGCCGTAGGTGATGTAGGTGTGGCCGGTGACCCAGCCGATGTCGGCGGTGCACCAGAAGACGTCGTCTTCCTTCAGGTCGAAGGTCCACTTGGTGGTCAGCGCCGCGTGCAGCAGGTAGCCGCCGGTGCTGTGCTGCACGCCCTTGGGCTTGCCGGTCGAGCCGCTGGTGTAGAGCAGGAACAGCGGGTGTTCGGCCTCGACCCACTCGGGCTCGCAGACCTCGCTCTGGCCGGCCACGAGGTCGGCCAGCCACAGGTCGCGCGAGGCGTCGAACGGGATGTCGGCGCCGGTGCGCTTGTGCACGACGACGTGCTTGACGCTGCCGCAGCCGCCCAGCGCGATCGCCTCGTCGACGATGGTCTTCAGCGGCAGGGACTTGCCGCCGCGCTGCTGCTGGTCGGCGGTGATGACGGCCACCGCGCCGGTGTCCTCGATGCGGTCGCGCAGCGACTGCGCCGAGAAGCCGCCGAAGACCACCGAATGCGTGGCGCCGATGCGCGCGCAGGCCTGCATCGCGGCCACGCCTTCGACGCCCATCGGCAGGTAGATGACGACGCGGTCGCCCTTCTTCACGCCCAGCGACTTCAGGCCGTTGGCCATCTTGCTGACGATGGCCAGCAGCTCGCGGTAGCTGACGCGGCGCACCTCGCCGCCGTCGGCCTCGAAGACGATCGCCGTCTTGTCGCCGAGGCCGCGTTCGATGTTGCGGTCCAGGCAGTTGTACGAGGCGTTCAGCGTGCCGTCGGCGAACCACTTGAAGAACGGCGCGTCGGACTCGTCGAGCACCTGCGTGAACGGCGTCTTCCAGCTGATCAGCTCGCGCGCCAGACGCGCCCAGTAGCCCGCGTAGTCGGCCTCGGCCTCGGCGCACAGCGCGTCGTAGGCAGCCTGTCCGGAGACGTGAGCGCGAGCGACGGCGTCGGCCGGCGGCGGGTAGAGGGAGTACTCGGTGGGAGCGTCGGCGCTCGACATGATGTCAGTCTCCTAGATTTGATGGCTCGGTTCGGTGTCGACCGATGGCTCGGAAGGTAGGCAAGGGCTCTTACGAACCGCTTACTCTCCCGTCCGGCGCCGTGAAGCGGGTCTGTCCGCGCTCAAGGCGCGAACTACAATTTACGTCATCGCGCATTCGCGCCCTTCCCCCCTCTCATGAAGCCTGAAAACACCGGCGCGGTCCCGAAGCTGGGGCCCCTGCCAGCGCTGATCTTCGCCAGCCGCTGGCTGCAGCTGCCGCTGTACCTGGGGCTGATCCTCGCCCAGGCGGTCTACGTCTTCAACTTCTGGGTCGAACTGGTCCACCTCATCGAGGCGGCCTTCGGCGACCAGCACGCGCTCGAGCTGCTGGTCAAGAACATCGGCTACAAGAGCGAGACCGAGGTCACCGGCCTCAACGAGACGATCATCATGCTGGTCGTGCTGGCGCTGATCGACGTCGTGATGATCAGCAACCTGCTGATCATGGTGATCGTCGGCGGCTACGAGACCTTCGTCTCGCGGCTGCGCCTCGAAGGCCACCCCGACCAGCCCGAGTGGCTGAGCCACGTGAACGCCTCGGTGCTGAAGGTGAAGCTGGCCACGGCGATCATCGGCATCAGCTCGATCCACCTGCTGAAGACCTTCATCAACGCCGCGAACTACTCGGAGAAGGTGCTGATCTGGCAGACCGTGATCCACATCGCCTTCCTGTTCTCGGCGCTGGCGATCGCGCTCGCCGACCGCGTGATGGTGCACGCCCAGCACGCCAACGACTGACCCAACGGACGACCCGCCCATGACCACGACGATCCGCCAGGCCGACCTGATCGAATCGGTCGCCGCCGCGCTGCAGTACATCTCGTACTACCACCCGGCCGACTTCATCGCCCACCTCGCACGCGCCTACGAGCGCGAGCAGAGCCCGGCGGCCAAGGACGCGATCGCGCAGATCCTGACCAACTCGCGGATGTGCGCGGAAGGCAAGCGCCCGATCTGCCAGGACACCGGCATCGTCAACGTGTTCCTGAAGATCGGCATGGACGTGAAGTGGGAAGGCTTCACCGGCTCGATCCAGGACGCCGTCGACGAAGGCGTGCGCCGCGGCTACAACCACCCGGACAACAAGCTGCGTGCGTCGGTGCTGGCCGACCCGATCTTCGAGCGCAAGAACACCCGCGACAACACGCCGGCCGTGGTCTTCATGGAGGTCGTGCCCGGCGACAAGGTCGACGTGACGGTGGCCGCCAAGGGCGGCGGCAGCGAGAACAAGAGCAAGGTCTACATGCTCAACCCCAGCGACTCGATCGTCGACTGGGTGCTGAAGACCGTGCCGACGATGGGCGCCGGCTGGTGCCCGCCGGGCATGCTGGGCATCGGCGTCGGCGGCACCGCGGAGAAGGCCGCGCTGCTCGCCAAGGAGTCGCTGATGGACGACATCGACATGCACGAGCTGCTGCAGCGCGGCCCGGCCAACAAGCTGGAAGAGCTGCGCATCGAGCTCTACGAGAAGGTCAACGCGCTGGGCATCGGCGCGCAAGGCCTGGGCGGCCTGACGACGGTGCTGGACGTCAAGATCAAGACCTGGCCGACGCACGCCGCGAGCAAACCGATCGCGATGATCCCGAACTGCGCCGCGACGCGCCACGCGCACTTCGTGCTCGACGGCTCGGGCCCGGCCTTCCTGGAGCCGCCGAGCCTGGACCTGTGGCCCGACGTGCACTGGGCGCCCGACTACAACAAGAGCGAACGTGTCGACCTGAACACGCTGACGCCGGCGCAGGTGGCGAGCTGGAAGCCGGGGCAGACGCTGCTGCTGAGCGGCAAGATGCTCACCGGCCGCGACGCGGCGCACAAGCGCATCCAGGACATGCTCGAACGCGGCGAGCCGCTGCCGGTGGACTTCACCAACCGCGTCATCTACTACGTCGGCCCGGTCGACCCGGTGCGCGACGAGGTCGTCGGCCCGGCCGGCCCGACCACCGCGACGCGCATGGACAAGTTCACCCGCATGATGCTGGAGAAGACCGGCCTGATCGCGATGGTCGGCAAGGCCGAACGCGGCCCGGTGGCGATCCAGGCGATCAAGGACAACCAGAGCGCCTACCTGATGGCCGTCGGCGGCGCCGCCTACCTCGTGTCCAAGGCGATCAAGGCGGCCAAGGTCGTCGGCTTCGCCGACCTGGGCATGGAGGCGATCTACGAGTTCGACGTCGTCGACATGCCGGTGACGGTGGCGGTGGATGCCGGCGGCACCAGCGCCCACCAGACCGGGCCGCAGGAATGGCAGGCGAAGATCGGCAAGATCCCGGTCGTCGTCGCCTGAAACAGGAGACCCGGTGACGCTGCGTTTCGAGGTCCATCCCGACAACCCGCAGCCGCGGCTGCTGAAGCAGGCCGCCGAGCTGCTGCGCGGCGGCGACGTGCTCGCCGTGCCGACCGACTCGAGCTACGCGCTCGTCTGCCGGCTCGACGACAAGGCCGCCGCCGAACAGCTGCGCCGGCTGCGCGGCATCGACGACAAGCACCTGCTGACGCTGCTGTGCCGCGACCTGTCGGAACTCGCCAACTACGCGCGTGTCGACAACCGCCAGTACCGGCTGCTGAAGCTCGGCACGCCGGGGCCCTACACCTTCATCCTCGACGCCACGAAGGAAGTGCCGCGGCGCGTGTCGCACCCCTCGCGGCGCACGATCGGCCTGCGCGTGCCCGACCACCAGGTCACGCAGGACCTGCTGGCCGTCTACGGCGAGCCGCTGCTGGCGACGACGCTGATCCTGCCGGGCGACGACGAGCCGCTGAACGACGTCGACGAGATCCAGGACCGGCTGGGCAAGCTGCTGCCGGCGATCATCGACGCCGGCGCCTGCCCGATGGAGCCGACGACGGTGCTGGACATGACCGCCGAGGACCCGGTGCTGGTGCGCCAGGGCCGCGGCGAACTGTCGCGCCTGGGGCTCTGACTTACTGCGCGACGCCGCTGGCCCAGGCCGTGCGGATCAGCCGGCCGCAGTTCACCGAACCGAGCGCGCCGTTGGGTGCCACGCGCGCGACGATGCCGTAGCGGGTCTTCGTCGCGTCGATCCACGGGTAGAAGCCGAAGGCGCCCGGGCTGCTGAACGCGCCGTCACCGACCTTCGGGTCGTCCTCGACCCAGTGGCCCACCGAGTAGTGCCAGCTCTCGCTCAGCGGCAGCGGCGCGTACACCGCGCTGGCGCAGGTGGCGGGGTTGGTGCAGACCGGGCCGCTGCCGAGGAGCGATTTCATCTGCAGCTTGCCGCCGAGGATCTTGCGCAGGAACAGCGCGTAGGCGTCGGTGGAGATCACCGCGCCGCCGGCCATCAGCGGCTGCGAGAACGACAGCGCGATGTCGCTGCCCAGCTTGGCCTTGAACTCGGTGGCCAGCGCCTTGGTCGTCAGCGCGCCCAGGCCGACCAGGCTGGCGTGCTTCTCCATGTGGCCGCCGTCATACTTGAACACGCCGTCGTAGGCCGGGGTGTACACGCCGTTGCTGCCCGACGCGAGGCAGGCGTCAACGCTGGCCAGGCCGCTGCAGCTGCCGAGCGAGGCATAGCCGGAGCTCATCGACAGGAACTTGCGGTCGCTGGCCGTCAGCGCCCCGGCGCGCAGTTGCGCGACGTAGCCGCCGTACAGCCACTTCGAGGCTGACGCGATGCTGATCGGCAGCGTCGACTTCGGCGCCGTCGTCCCGGCGTCGGCCACCGAACCGCTGACCTGGCGGCCGGCGGCATTGCCGATCTCCCAGTAGAACGGGCGTGCCTGGGCGCAGGCGTTGCGGGTGCTGGCGGCCGTGGCCTTGGCCGCGGCGATGCGCTCGGCGTCGGACACCGTCGCGCTGGTGGCCGGCGGGGGCGGCGCTGCCGGTGCCTTCGGGCGCCGCAAGGCCGCCGCCGTCACCCGGGCGGCGGCGGTGTCGCCGGAGGCCTGGGTGTCGACATCGGCATCGGCATCGGCATCGGCATCGGGCGCGGCGTCGGCTGCGTCCCAGGCGAGCGCGTCGGAGCGGGTGTCCAGCAGCGCCGAGGCGGCGGCGAGTTCGCTGTCGGCGAGAGCGTCGACGGCAGCCGCGTCGGCTGCGGCGGCATCATCGCCGTCGGAGCCGCCACCGCAGGCGGCCAGCGCCAGCAGACAGGCCAGCGCGACGAGATGCCGGGAGGTGTTCACGGGGTGCATGCCCCGATCTACGACCCTCCCCCGGGCGCCTTAAGCCGTTGCGGATTCAGCGATCTGCAAGCAGATGTGTGCGCCGGCGCGACGCCACGGTGTCAGAGCGCGGCGGTGACCACCAGCTCGACCTTCCAGCCCGGGCGCGCCAGCGCGGCCTGCACGGTGGCCCGCGGGGGCGCGGCGCCGGCCGGCAGCCAGGCTTCCCAGACCTCGTTCATCGCCGGGAAGTCGGCCAGGTCGGCGATGAAGATCTGCACCATCAGCAGGCGCGACTTGTCGCTGCCGGCGCGCGCCAGCAGCGCGTCGATCGCGGCCAGCACCTGGCGCGTCTGGCCGGCGATGTCCTGCGTGTCGTCGGCGGCCACCTGGCCGGCGAGGTAGCAGACGCCGTTGTGCACGGCCATTTCCGACAGGCGCGGGCCGACGTCGAAGCGCTGGATCATTTGCGGTGTCCTTTCCGGCCGTGGCCGGACTTGGGTTGCGAGGTGTGGAGGTGACGCGGCGGATGCGCCGACGCCTTGGTGTGCGAGGCCGCCGGCGCCGCCTTCTGGCCGATCTTCGACTCGGTGCCGGCCAGCAGCTTGCGGATGTTGCCCTCGTGCCGCCAGACCAGCAGCAGGCTCATGCCGACGATGGCCAGCATCGAGAGGTCGACACCCCAGACCAGCGCCTGCACCAGCGGCGCGCAGAAGGCCGCGGCGATCGAGGCCAGCGACGAGTAGCGCGTCGTGAAGGCCACCAGCAGCCAGACCGCCAGCACCGCGGCGCCGAGCGCCGGGTTCAGGCCGAGCAGCGCGCCGGCGGCCGTGGCCACGCCCTTGCCGCCCTGGAAGCGGAAGAACACCGGCCACAGGTGGCCGACGAAGGCCGCGAGGCCGACGAAGGCCGCGACCGTCGGCGCCAGGCCCCAGCGCGCACCGAACAGCACGACGGCCAGCACCGGCAGATAGCCCTTCAGCGCGTCGAACAGCAGCGTCATCAGCGCCGCCTTCTTGTTGCCCGAACGCAGCACGTTGGTCGCGCCGGGGTTGCCCGACCCGTAACTGCGGGGGTCGGCCAGCCCCATCGTGCGGCTGACCAGAACGGCGAAGGACAGGGAACCGAGCAAGTAGGCGGCCAGGATCGCGGCCGCCGCAGGAAGCGAGAACATGGGGCGCAAGTGTAAGGTCGCCGGCGGCCCCGCTCCCCGCGCGACGGCGACGCCGCGGCGACAACGCGAGCCGGCCGGGGCGGGTACATTGTTTGCTGCATCCACTCGCCCGGCGCGTCGACCATCCGGTCATTCGTGAGATGATCGGCGCCAGGCTCGCGAAGATATGACGACAGGCCGGGGACTGCCGCCCCGGAGCCATGTCATCGGGCGGGAGGATGCCCCGAGAGCCCATTTTTCGACGACAACCCGGCAGCGCCGAATGCAACGAAAAACAATCACGACGGCCCAGGCGGCGGAGCGCCTCGGGGTATCGCCACAGACGATCCAGAAGTGGGTCGACGCCGGTCACCTGCCGGCCTGGAAGACGATGGGCGGGCATCGCCGCCTCGACGCCGAGGCCGTCGAACGCATGGTCGCCGAACGGCGTGCGCGTTTCGAGGCCGCCGACGGCGTCGAGTCGATCATGCTGGTCGAGGACGATCCGGTGACCGCGGCGCTGATCGAGTCACACCTGTCGGACCTGCGCCCCGACGCCCGGCTGCGCGTCTTCGCCGACGGCTTCACCGCGCTGCTGGACGCCGGCCGCGACGTGCCGGACTGGCTGATCACCGACATCGACCTGCCTGGCCTCGACGGCCTGCAGATGATCCGCAAGCTGCGCGAGAACCCGGCGACGCAGAAGATGCGCATCGTGCTGGCGACCAGCCACACCGGCGCGTCGCTGGAGCGCTTCGGGCCGCTGCCCGACGGCATCCCGCTGCTGATGAAGCCGGTGACGCCCGAGGCGCTGTCGGCGGCGATGGCCGGCTGATCAGCCGGCGAGCGCGCAGTGCACCGGCCGGGCGCCGACGGCGCCGGGCAGCACACGCGGGTCGATGCCGACGAGGAAACCGCGGCGGCCGCCGTTGATCAGGATGCGCGGCAGCTCCAGCACGCTGGCCTCGACGTAGACCGGCATCGTCTTCTTCGTGCCGAACGGCGAGGTGCCGCCGACGAGGTAGCCGCTGTGGCGCTGCGCGACCTCGGGCTTGCAGGGCTCGACCGACTTGGCGCCGATCTCGCGCGCCAGGTTCTTCGTGCTGACCTGGCGGTCGCCGTGCATCAGCACGACGAGCGGGTGGGCGTGTTCGTCCTGCATCACCAGCGTCTTCACGACCTCGTGCTCGGCCACGCCGAGCTGGCGCGAGGACTCGGCGGTGCCGCCGTGGTCGACGTAGTCGTAGACGTGTTCGCTGAACTCGATGCCGGCACGGCGCAGGAACTGCGTCGCCGGCGTCTCGCTGACATGGGCGTTCTTCTTGGCCATGGGCTCACTGGGCAGGGTCGCGGTGGCGCCAGCGGATCGCGTCGATCTCGGCCAGCAGTTCGGGCGACAGTTCGACCGACCAGGCGGCGACGTCCTCCTCGAGCTGGGCGATGCTGGTGACACCGATGATGGTGCTGGCGACGCGCCAGCTGCGGTAGCAGAAGGCCAGCGCCAGCTGCGTGGGCGTCAGGCCGTGGCGGCGCGCCAGCGCGTTGTACTCGCGCGCCGCGACCAGCGCCTCGTCACGCGCCCAGCGCTGCAAACGCATGCTGGCGAACTGCGCCAGGCGGCCGGTGGCCGCCGGCGCGGCCTCGAAGCCGGTGGCGTCGTACTTGCCGGTCAGCGCGCCGAAACCCAGCGGCGAATACGCCAGCAGGCCGACACCGCTGCGGTGCAGCGCCTCGTCCAGGCCGTTGTCGACGCTGCGGTTGACCAGCGCGTACGGGTTCTGCACGCTGACCACCCGCGGCAGGCCGTGCTGCTCGGCCAGACGCACGAACTCCAGCAGCCCCCACGGCGTCTCGTTGGACAGGCCGACGTGGCGCACCTTGCCGGCCTTCACCAGGCCGGCCAGCGCTTCGAGCTGCTCGCGGATGCCGGTCTGCTCGCGGTCCTTGGCCGGGTCGAAGTACAGGCCGCCGAACATCGGCGCGTTGCGGTTCGGCCAGTGGATCTGGTAGAGGTCGATGACGTCGGTCTGCAGCCGCGCCAGGCTGGCGTCGCAGGCGGCGACGATGTCGGCCGGCGCCAGGTCGAGCGCGCCGCCGCGGATCCAGTCCATGTTGCGCGACGGCCCGGCGACCTTGCTCGCGATCACCAGGCGATCGCGCAGCCCGGGCCGCGCGGCCAGCCAGCGGCCGATGATGGCCTCGGTCGCGCCCTGGGTCTCGGCGCGTGCCGGCACCGGGTACATCTCGGCAGCGTCGAGGAAGTCGATGCCGAGTTCGACGGCACGGTCGAGGATGGCGTGGGCGTCGGCTTCGCCCACCTGTTCGCCGAAGGTCATCGTCCCGAGGCAGATCCTCGAGACGCGGGGGCCGTCGCGGCCCAGGGTCGTGGTGTCCATCGGCGAGAGTGTGCCTCGCCGCGCGGAGGTTCGCCGCACGCAGGGCCGGCGTCAGCAAGGCCGGGGTCAGGTCTCACGCGAAAGGCCGGGGTCAGAAAGGCCGGGGTCAGGTCTCGCGAGACCTGACCCCGTTGAACCGAGGCAGGCCGAGGCAGTCCGGGGTCAGGTCCTGCGGGACCTGACCCCGTCTTCCGTTGTCTTCCGCGCCCCGCGCCTCACCCGCCCCGGCGCGCCCGTTCCTCCTCCTGCAACCGCAGCACGCGGCGCTGCACCTTGCCGGTGGTCGTCATCGGCAGCGCGTCGATGAACTCGATCTCCTTCGGGTACTCGTACGGCGCCAGGCGCTCGCGCACGTGCTGCTGCAGTTCGCCGACCAGCGCCTCGTCGCCCTGCACGCCCGGCGCCAGCACGACGTAGGCCTTGACCACCGCGCCGCGCTCGGCGTCGGGCTTGGGCACGACCGCGGCGTTGGCCACCGCCGCGTGCTTGACGAGGCAGTTCTCGATCTCGCTCGGCCCGATGCGGTAGCCGGCGGCCTTGAAGACGTCGTCGCTGCGGCCCTGGTACCAGAGGTAGCCGTCGGCATCCATCACCGCGGTGTCGCCGGTGCGGCACCAGCTCGCCGCCGGGTCGCCGGTGTACTTGGCGCGGGTCGCGGCGTCGTTGCGCCAGTAGCCGAGGAAAAAGATCGGGTCGGGGTCACCGTGGCGGTCCAGGCGATGCAGCGCGACGTCGCCGGGCACGCCGGGCGGGCACTCGCGGCCTTCGTCGTCGATCACGGCGACACGGTGGCCCGGGTAGGCGCGGCCCATGCTGCCGGGGCGCGCCGGCCAGCCGGGCACGGCGCGACCGGCCTCGTCGACGCTGCGCGCGCAGTTGCCGACGATGTAGTTCATCTCGGTCTGGCCGAACATCTCGTTGACCAGCACGCCCAGCGCGTCGCGGCACCAGGCGAAGACGGCGTCGCCGACGGCCTCGCCGGCGCTCATCACGGCCTCGAGCTTCAGCGCATAACGCTCGGCCGGCGCGGGCACCGCCTTCATCATCGCCTTCAGCGCCGTCGGGAACAGGAAGGTGTGCGTGACGCCGTGGCGCTGCATCAGCTCGAACGCGCGTTCGGGCTGGAAACGGCCGCGGAAGGCGACGATCTCGCGGCCGAAATACAGCGTCGGCAGCAGCGCGTCCATCAGCCCGCCGGTCCAGGCCCAGTCGGCCGGGCTCCAGAACACCGCGTCGCCCTGGAAACCGTTCTGGCTGCAGACGAAACCCGGCAGGTTGCCCAGCAGGGCGCGGTGCGGGATCAACGCGCCCTTGGGCGGGCCGGTGGTGCCGCTGGTGTAGATCAGCACCGCGGCGTCGTCGGCACGCGTGCGTACGGGCTCGAAGCCGGCCGCGCCGCCAGACAGCAGCGCGCGCCAGCCGCAGTCGGCATCGCCCTCGGCCGCGCCGACGCCGACGATCAGCGCCAACGCCGGGCATTCGGCGCGCAGGCGCAGCAGGTGCGCGAGCGTCGCCTCGTCGGCCACCGCCACACGCGCCCCGCTGTCGGCCAGACGCCAGGCCAGCGCCTCGGGACCGAACAGCACCGACAGCGGCATCGCCACCGCGCCCAGCATCGCCACGCCCATCTGCGCGACGGCGGTCTCGGGGCGCTGGGCGAGCACGATCGCGACGCGGTCGCCGCGCCCCACCCCGCGCGCCTCCAACCCGGCGGCAAAAGCCCGCGCCTGGGCCTCGAGCTCGGCGTAACCCAGCGTCCCCGCGGCGCCGCCCTCGTCTTCCCAGCGCAGCGCGTTGCGGCCACTGGCGGCCCAGCGCGTGCAGCAGACCTGGGCGATGTTGAACTCGTCGGGCACCTGCCAGCGCCAGGCGCGGTGCAGGAAATCATGGAAATCGGTGGAATCGCCCGGGACGGTGTCGTGCATCGGCCCAGCTTAGGAGCAGCCCGTCGCGGCGCGAACCCGGTTCAACACCGAGAACGGTCAAGTTCGGCGGCGCGGCGCCGAAATGCCTCCAGAGCAGGCCCAGGCTGCCCGTCAGTGCCGCGGCCGAAGAACACACCGGACCCCCATGTCCTACACCGCTCTCGCCACCGTCGCGCACCGCATCCAGGTCGGCCAGCCGCTGCCCTTCAACGTGCGCAATGCCGACCTCACGCTGCTGCTGGCGCGCGGCCACCGCGTCGCGACCCCGGCGCAGCTGCAGGCGCTGCTCGAACGCGGCGCGCTCGTCGACCTGACCGAGCTGCTAGGCGACCGCGAACGCCTGGCGCAGCTGCCGCGTGAGCAGCTGCCGAGCTTCTGGCGCGACGGCCTGGGCCGCGTCGCCGAGGTGCTGCAGGCCACGCCGGCGCCGGGTTTTCGCGATGCGCTGGACGGCGCCGCGCAGCCGGTGCTGGCGCTGATCGAACGCGACCCTGACCTGGCGATCTTCCAGGTGCTGCGCCAGGAAGGCGGCGACCGCGCGGCCTACGGCGTGCGGCGCTCGGTCGGCGCGGCGATCACCGCCTACCTCGTCGCGCGCCGGCTGCACTGGGACGCCGAGGCCCTCGAACGCACGTTCAAGGTCGCGCTGACGATGAACCTGGCGATGCTCGAGCTGCAGGGCGAACTCGCCGAGCAGCGCACGCCGCTGACGCCGGCGCAGCACGCGGCGCTGCTGCGCCACCCGCTGCGCGGGCGCGAGATGCTGGAGCAGGCCGGCATCACCGACCGCCACTGGCTGCAGGCCGTCGAGCGCCACCACGAGGCCGAGGACGGCAGCGGCTACCCCACCGGCATGCGCGACGTCGGCGAGATCGCCTCGCTGGTGCGGCGCGTGGACACCTACACCGCCAAGCTCGCCGCGCGCGGCCACCGCGGCGCGCTGGCCGCCGACATCGCCGGGCGCCAGATGTTCATGCAGGATCCCGGCCACCCGATGACGCTGGCGCTGGTCAAGGAGTTCGGCATCTACCCGCCGGGCTGCTTCGTGCGCCTGGTGTCGGGCGCGATGGGCGTCGTCGTCGGCCGCGGGCCGACGGTGGCGACGCCGATCGTCGCCTGCCTGATCGGCCCTGGCGGCCGGCCGCTGCCGGCACCGCAGCGTGTCGACACCGCCGAGCGTGTGCACACGGTCTCCGGCGTCGTCGGCGACCACGCCTTCGGCCGCGAGTTCACGGCCGACGAGCTGATGCAGCTGGCGCTGGCCTGATCAGCGCGCGAAGCGCTGCAGCGCCTCGCCGCTGACGCGGCAGATGCGCCAGTCGGGCAGCACCGTCGCGCCCATGCGGCGGTAGAAGCCGATCGCGTTCTCGTTCCAGTCGAGCACGCTCCACTCGAAGCGGCCGCAGCCGCGCTCGACCGCCAGCGCGCCCAGGTGCTCCAGCAGCGCCTGGCCGATGCCGTGGCCGCGCCAGGCCGGCTGCACGTACAGGTCCTCCAGGTACAGCCCGGGCCGGGCCATGAAGGTCGAGAAGTTGGTGAAGAACAGCGCGAAGCCGATGACCTCGCCGCCGCCTTCGGCGACGACCGCCTCGGCCACCGGGCGTTCGCCGAACAGATGCGGCTCCAGCGCCTCCGGCGTGGCCTGGCAGACGTGGGACAGACGTTCGAACTCGGCGAGTTCGCGGATCAGCGCGGTGATGGCCGGCAGGTCGCGCCGCTCGGCCGGGCGCAGGGAGAAGGCGGGCGTGGTCATGGCGGCATTGTCGCGTGCAGGACCGGCGCGCCGGCCGCGCGGCGCCTAGCATCGGCCGCATGGACACCGCCTGCTACACGCCACGCCGCCTGCCCGCTGCCGAGACCGTCGCGCTGCGCGGCCTGCGCTGCCACGTCCGCCGCTGGGGCGACAGCGCGCCGGCCGGCACGCGGCCGCTGGTGCTGCTGCACGGCTGGATGGACTGCGGCGCTTCGTTCCAGTTCCTGGTCGACGCGCTGGCCGAGGCCGAGGGCATCGAGCGCCAGATCTTCGCGCCCGACTGGCGCGGCTTCGGCCTGACCGAGGCGCCGCCGACCGACACCTACTGGTTCCCCGACTACCTGGCCGACCTCGACGCCCTGCTCGACGCGCTGGCGCCCGACGGCGCCGTCGACCTGCTCGGCCACAGCATGGGCGGCAACGTCGCGATGAGCTATGCCGCGCTGCGCCCGCAGCGCGTGCGCCGGCTCGTCAACCTGGAAGGCTACGGCCTGCCGGCGACCACGCCCGAGGACGCACCGGCGCGCCTCGTGCAGTGGCTCGACGAGCTGAAGACGGCGCCGGTGCTGCGCGACTACGCCGACGGCGCCGAGGTCGCCGCGCGGCTGAGGAAGAACAACCCGCTGCTGCCCGCCGACAAGGCGGCCTGGCTGGCGAGGCAGTGGTCGGCGCCGACGCCCGAGGGCCGCCGGCGGCTGCTCGCCGACCCGGCGCACAAACGGGTCAACCCGATGCTGTACCGGCGCGAGGAGGCGGTCGCGACCTGGCGCCGCATCACCTCGCCGCTGCTCTTCGTCGAAGGCGACCGCGGCGAGTTCGAGACCTGGTGGGGCCACCGTTACCCGCGCGAGGACTTCGAGTCCCGCCTGGCCGTCGTGCCGCGGCTGGAACGCGAGCGTCTCGCGCCCTGCGGCCACATGGTGCACCACGACCAGCCCGAGGCGCTGGCGCGGCGGCTGGTCTCGTTCCTCGGGGGATCTCCGGCAGATCCCGATGCGTGCCTGTGCACATCGGCATGAGAAAATGGCTGTTTGCGCCCGCTGGGCGCCAATCCCAAGAAGACACATGGACATCGAACACATCAACTCGATCGGCACGCTGCTCGCCGACCTGAGTGCCCGCACCGAGCAGCTCCGGGGGTATCTTTGACTACGACCGCAAAGCTCTGCGGCTGAACGAAGTCAATGCCGCGCTGGAGAACCCCAGCGTCTGGAACGAACCCAAGCGCGCCCAGGAACTGGGGCGCGAGAAGAAGTCGCTGGAAGACGTCGTCGGCACGATCGACCACCTCGCCAGCAACCTGTCCGACAACCTCGAGCTCTACGAGATGTCGAAGGCCGACGAGGACTTCGACGGCATCGCCGCGATCGAGGTCGAGGCCCACGCGCTGCGTGAGATCGTCGAGCGGCTGGAGTTCCGCCGCATGTTCGCCAACCCGGCGGACCCGAGCAACTGCTTCATCGACATCCAGGCCGGCGCCGGCGGCACCGAAGCCTGCGACTGGGCCAGCATGCTGCTGCGCCAGTACCTGAAGTACTGCGAGAAGAAGGGCTTCAAGGCCGAGGTCATGGAAGAGACCGAAGGCGACGTGGCCGGCATCCGCAGCGCGACGCTGAAGATCGAGGGTGACTACGCCTTCGGCCACCTGCGCACCGAGACCGGCGTGCACCGCCTCGTGCGCAAGAGCCCGTTCGACTCCGCGGGCGGGCGCCACACCAGCTTCGCCAGCCTCTTCGTCTACCCCGAGGTCGACGACTCGATCGAGATCGAGATCAACCCGGCGGACGTGCGCACCGACACCTTCCGCGCCTCGGGCGCGGGCGGCCAGCACATCAACAAGACCGACTCGGCGGTGCGCCTGACGCACATCCCGACCGGCATCGTCGTGCAGTGCCAGAACGACCGTTCGCAGCACCGCAACCGCGACGAGGCCTGGGCCATGCTGCGCAGCCGGCTCTACGAGCACGAGATGCGCAAGCAGATGGAAGCGCAGCAGAAGCTCGAGGACAGCAAGACCGACGTCGGCTGGGGCCACCAGATCCGCAGCTACGTGCTCGACCAGAGCCGCATCAAGGACCTGCGCACCGGCGTGGAAATCAGCAACACGCAGAAGGTCCTCGACGGCGACCTCGACCCGTTCATCGAGGCCAGCCTGAAGCAGGGCCTGTGATGGCGGCGCGCCGCTACGCCGCGCTGCTGCTGGACATGGACGGCACGCTGCTCGACAGCATGCCGATCCACCAGCAGGCCTGGGGCCGCTGGCACGCGGAGCTGGGCCTGCCGTTCGACGACGCCCGCTTCTTCGAGCAGACGGCCGGCCGCGCCAACGACGAGGTCCTCTCGGGCCTGTTCCCGGCGATGCCGGCGGCCGAACGCGCGGCGCTGGCCGAACGCAAGGAAGCGCTGTACCGCGAAGCCGCGGCCGGCGCGCTGCAGTACGTCGCCGGCGCCCAGGCCTTTCTGCAGCAGGCGCGCGCGGCGGGCTTCAAGCTCGCCGTCTGCACCGCGTCGCCGGCGGTCAACCTGAAGATCGCCTTCGATCGTTTCGGGCTCGACCGCCTTGTCGACGCCGTCGCCAGCCCCGCCGACGGCCTGCGCGGCAAGCCGCACCCGGACATCTTCGTCGAAGCCGCACGCCGCCTGGGCGTCGCCGCGGCCGACTGCCTCGTCTTCGAGGACGCGCCGCTGGGCGTCGAAGCCGCGCGCCGCGCCGGCATGGACGCCGTGGCGCTGGCCACCACCCTGCCGCCGAGCGCCTTCGACGGCTATCCGAACCTCCTCGCCACGATCCCCGATTTCGTTGGCGTCGACCCGACCACTTTCATCCCGCGAGAACCCCACCATGCGTGAAGGCCCCGCCACCGTCGTGCACCGCCAGGACTACGCCGCCCCGGCGTACTGGATCCGCAAGGTCGAGCTCTGCTTCGACCTGGACCCCGTCAAGACCATCGTCTCGAGCAAGCTGCACATCGAGCGCAACCCGGCCGCCGAGCCGCAGCCGCTGAAGCTGCACGGCGAGGACATCACCGTGCTGCGCGTGATGGCCGCCGGCGAGAGCGTGTCGTTCCGCCACGAGGACAAGCTGCTCGTCATCGACAACCCGCCGGCCGGCGAGCAGTTCGTGCTCGAGATCCGCAACACCTGCAGCCCCGAGAAGAACACCCAGCTGTCGGGCCTGTACACCTCGGGTGGCGGCTTCTTCACGCAGTGCGAGGCCGAGGGTTTCCGCCGCATCACCTACTTCCTCGACCGTCCCGACGTGATGGCGGTCTACACGGTGACGCTGCGCGCCGACAAGAAGAAGTACCCGGTGCTGCTGTCCAACGGCAACCTCGTCGAGCAGGGTGAACTGGACGGCGGCCGCCACTTCGCCGTCTGGCACGACCCCTTCCCCAAGCCCAGCTACCTGTTCGCGCTGGTCGCCGCCGATCTCGTCTGCCGCGAGCAGAAGATCCGCACCCGCGCCGGCAAGGAGCACCTGCTGCAGGTCTTCGTGCGCCGCGGCGACCTCGGCAAGACCGAGCACGCGATGGCCTCGCTGGTGGCCTCGGTGGTCTGGGACGAAGCCCGCTTCGGCCTGCCGCTGGACCTCGAACGCTTCATGATCGTCGCGGTCGAGGACTTCAACATGGGCGCCATGGAGAACAAGGGCCTGAACATCTTCAACACGAAGTTCGTTCTGGCCAGCCCCGCCACCGCGACCGACGTCGACTTCGCCGGCATCGAGAGCGTCGTCGGCCACGAGTACTTCCACAACTGGACCGGCAACCGCATCACCTGCCGCGACTGGTTCCAGCTGTCGCTGAAGGAAGGCCTGACGGTCTTCCGTGACCAGGAGTTCTCGATGGACATGGCCGGCTCGCCTTCCGCGCGCGCCGTCAAGCGCATCGAGGACGTGCGTGCGCTGCGCGCCAGCCAGTTCCCCGAGGACGCCGGCGCGATGGCGCACCCGGTGCGCCCGGACAGCTACGCCGCGATCGACAACTTCTACACCGCCACCGTCTACGAGAAGGGCTCCGAAGTCGTGCGCATGATGCAGACGCTGGTGGGCCGTGAAGGCTTCGAGCGCGGCATCACGCTGTACTTCGAGCGCCACGACGGCCAGGCCGTGACCTGCGACGACTTCGCCCAGGCGATCGCCGACGCCAACCCCGGCAGCGAGCTCGCCACGCGGCTGGAGAGCTTCAAGCGCTGGTACTCGCAGGCCGGCACGCCGCGGCTGAAGGCGCGTGGCGTCTACGACGCCGAAGCCCGCCGCTACACGCTGACGCTGACCCAGTCCGCCCTGCCCTCGCCCGGCCAGCCGACCAAGCAGCCCTTCGTGATCCCGGTGCTGGCCGCGCTGCTGGGCCGCGACGGCCGCACGCTGGCCGCCGAGCGCCTGCTGGTGCTCGACAGCGCCGAGCAGCAGTTCGTCTTCGAGGACGTCGACGCCGAACCGGTGCCGTCGCTGCTGCGCGGCTTCAGCGCGCCGGTGATCCTGGACGACGGCCTGGGCGACGCCGAGCTGCTGACGCTGCTGGCCCATGACAGCGACGCCTTCAACCGCTGGGAAGCCGGCCAGCGCCTGGCGCTGGCGCGCCTGCTGGCGGCGGTCGAACAGGCCGCGCCGGTGACGCTGGACGAGGCTTTCGTCGAGGCGATGCGCACCGTGCTGCGCGACCCGGCACTCGACCCGGCCTTCAAGGAACTGGCGCTGACGCTGCCCAGCGAAGGCTACGTCGCCGAGCAACTGGCCACCTTCGACCCGCAGCGCATCCACGCCGTGCGCGAGCACTTCCGTGAACAGCTGGCCAGCACGCTGCACGCCGACTGGGCCGAGGCTTTCGAGGCCAACCTGGTGCACGAAGGCTACGCGCCGACGCCGGCCCAGGCCGGCCGCCGCGCGCTCGCCAACCTGGCGCTCGCCATGCTGTGCCTGCACGCCGTGCGCAGCGGCAACCCGGTGTGGCCGGGCCGCGCCTACCAGCGTGTCAAGGACGCCAGCAACATGACCGACCGCATCGGCGCGCTGGCCGCGCTGGTGCACTCGCACTCCGAGCTGGCCGAGCCGGCGCTGGAGCGCTTCCACGCCATCGCCGGCGGCGAGCCGCTGGTCGTCGACAAGTGGTTCGCGCTGCAGGCCCAGGCCAGCGAGCCGGTCGGCGCCGGCCACGGTCGTTCGTTCGCGCGCGCCAAGGCCCTGCTCAAGCACCCGGACTTCTCGCTGAAGAACCCGAACCGCGCACGCAGCCTGATCTTCCAGCTGTGCATGAACAACCCGGCCGCCTTCCACCGCGCCGATGCCGCCGGCTACGTGTTCTGGGCCGAGCGCCTGCTGGAGATCGACCCGATCAACCCGCAGCTGGCCGCCCGCCTGGCGCGCGTGATGGACCGCTGGACGGCGCTGGCCGAGCCCTACCGCAGCGCCGCGCGCGAGGCGCTGGCGCGTGTGGCCGCCAAGCCCGACCTCAGCGACGACGTGCGCGAGGTGCTCGGCCGCGCGCTGGAGGCCCAGCAATGAAGCGCGTCAGCCTGACCCAGTACCTCGTCGAGCAGCAGCGCGAGCACGGGATGATCCCGGGCCAGCTGCGCCTCTTGATCGAGGTCGTCGCACGCGCCTGCAAGCGCATCGCGATCGCCGTCAACAAGGGCGCGCTCGGCGACGTGCTCGGCTCGGCCAGCAGCGAGAACGTGCAGGGCGAGGTGCAGAAGAAGCTGGACATCATCAGCAACGAGGTGCTGATCGAGGCCAACGAGTGGGGCGGCCACCTCGCGGCGATGGCCAGCGAGGAGATGGACTCGATCCACGTCGTGCCCAACCGCTACCCGCAGGGCGAGTACATGCTGCTGTTCGACCCGCTGGACGGCTCGAGCAACATCGACGTCAACGTCTCGATCGGCACGATCTTCAGCGTGCTGCGCAAGGTCGGCCACACGCGCGGCGTCAGCGAGGACGACTTCCTGCAGCCCGGCAAGCACCAGGCCGCGGCCGGCTACTGCATCTACGGCCCGCAGACCCAGCTGGTGCTGACGGTGGGCAACGGCGTCGTCGCCTTCACGCTGGACCGCGAGACCGGCTCCTGGGTGCTGACGCAGTCGGACATCCGCATTCCCGAGGACACGAAGGAATTCGCGATCAACATGTCCAACATGCGCCACTGGGCGCCGCCGATGCGCCGCTACGTCGAGGAATGCCTGGCCGGCAAGACCGGCCCGCGCGGCAAGGACTTCAACATGCGCTGGGTGGCCAGCATGGTCACCGACGTGCACCGCATCCTGATGCGCGGCGGCATCTTCATGTACCCGTGGGACCAGCGCGAGCCCGAGAAGCCGGGCAAGCTGCGCCTGCTCTACGAGGCCAACCCGATGGCCTTCCTCGTCGAGCAGGCCGGCGGCGCGGCGACCAACGGCCGCGAGCGCATCCTCGACGTCGTGCCGTGCAAGCTGCACGAGCGCGTGTCGGTGATGCTGGGCTCGCGCAACGAGGTCGACCGCGTCACCGCCTACCACCAGCAAACCGAGTGAAGCCTGACAATCCCCTGTTCTAGGTATTCCTGATCGGGCGGGCACTAGACTTCCCGGTGACGCTCACCGGCCCGCCCCTCCAGACCATGCTGCCCAAGACGATCGCCCTCGTCGACGACGACGCCGACTTCACCGACACCTTCGCCGCCTTCCTGCGCCGCGAGGGGGTCGAGGTCCGGGTGTTCGCCGACAGCAACGACCTGCTGGCCAGCGAATCGCCGTTCGGCTGGGACTTCTACGTCATCGACCTGATGCTGCCCGGCGTCGTCGGCGAGGAGCTGATCCGCATCCTGCGCCGGCGCACCGACGCCGGCGTGCTCGTCGTCTCGGGCAAGGTCGGCGCGTCGACCTTCGCCACCGTCGTCGACGCCGGCGCCGACATGTACCTCGAGAAGCCGGTCTCGATGGAGCAGATCCTGCTCGTCATCCGCGCGCTGCAGCGCCGCGCCGTGATGCGCGGCCAGCGCGACCAGAGCTGGGTCGTCGACCTGCGCGCCGCGCAGTTGCAGGCCCCGGACGGCGCCCGGGTCGAGCTGAGCGACACCGACCTCACGGTGCTGCGCTGCTTTCTCGACGCCGAGGGCGGCGTCGTGACACGCGACACGCTGATCCAGCGCCTGGGCCGCGACAACACCAGCACGCTGGACAACACGCTGCACGCGACGATCTACCGTCTGCGCCGGCGCATCGAGAAGGCCTCGACCAGCCTGGTGCCGCTGCAGTCCGAGCCGCGCATCGGCTACGTCTTCCGCGCGCCGCTGAAGTCGCTTTGAGGCCTTGGCGGCGGCGCGTCAGCCGCCGTCCTCCTGCCCCTGCGGCACGGTCAGCGTGAAGACGCTGCCGCCAGCATCGCTGCGCACCTCGGCCGTGCCGCCCTGCAGCTGCAGCGCGCGGCGCACGATGAACAGCCCCAGCCCCTGGCCGTGCACGTCGTGGCGGCCGCGCACGCCGCGTTCGAACACCCGCGGCAGCAGCGCCGGCGCGATGCCGGGCCCCTCGTCGGCAACCTCGAAGACCACCGCCAGCGGCTCCTCGCTGTCGACGATGCGCAGCGTCACCGGCGTGCCCGGCGTCGCGTAGGCCAGCGCGTTGGCGAGCACGTTGCGCAGCGCCAGACGCATCAGCCCGACGTCCATCGCCGCGGTGCGCACGGCGCTGTCGCGCTGCAGGCGCACCCGCGGGCGCTCCTCCTCGGGCAGGTCGCCGAGCACGAGGCCGACCAGCATGTCCAGATCGGTGTCGCGCAGCGGCGGCGCGCGGTCCTCGATCATCCGCGTCGACACGGCCAGCGTGTTGTCCAGCGAACGCGTGATCTCGCGCAGCACCCGGCGCGCGCGGTCCAGCCCGGGCACCGCCGGCACCGCGCCGTGCATGGCGTCGGCCACGCCCTGCAGCACGGCCTGGGCGTTGTGCAGCGGCTGGCGCACCTCGTGCGAGATCACGCGCAGCAGCTCCTGGCGCTCGTCGGACAGCGCACGCAACGCCTGCGCCTGCTGCTCGGCCAGTTCACGCTGCTCGGTGACTTCGGCGAGCTGGGCGCCGCGCAGCCGCGCCCGGCGTTCGGCCATCTCGATCGCGAAACCGACATAACCCAGGTTGGCCCACAGCGCCGTCAGCATCCAGGCCAGCAGCAGCAGCTCGGTGTCGAAAGCCGTCGCCAGCTGGCTGGGGCTGGCGCCGAGGCCGCTGAAGACGGCGGCCAGCCGCGCCAGCAGCAGCAGCGCGACGACCCCGTAGGCCCAGCCCACCATCGCCGCGCTGCGGCTGGCCCGCGCACGGCTCAAGGCCCGCGCCTCGTGCCACAGCGCCAGCGAGGCCAGGGTGTTGAACGCCAGGTTGCCGAGCACACGCCAGCGTGGGTCGACCGCGTCGAGCAGCGGCACCGCCGTGCAGGCCAGCGTCACCAGCGCCGCCAGCATGCCCCAGGGCAGCGGCCGCTCGCGTTCACGGTGCAGCGCCGCCCAGCGCAGCGCGAAGCCGGCATAACCGAAGATGTTGGCGGCGACGATCGCCGGCAGGTGCGGCAGCGCCCCGCGCGCGGCGTAGACCAGCATCATCACGCCGGCCATCGCCGAGCCGGCGCACCACAGCAGCGTGCTGCGGCGGTCGTGGCGCCCGGTCAGCACGGTCCAGACCGCGGCCGCCAGGCCGAGGTGGATCAGTCCGACCAGCACCCAGGTCGTGGCGACGTCCAGCGGCAGCGGTGCAAGCATGGCGGCGGAGGATAAGGGCGGCCCGGCGGTGCGCCGCGGCGCTCAGCGCGCCAGCCGCGACGCCGGGTCCAGCAGCTCGACCAGCAGGTCCTCGTGGGCCTGACGCCACTGCGCCATCTCGGCCGCACCGGGCGCGCGGATGACGAGCTCGCGCATCGTCGCGTGGATCAGCGGCGACAGCGCCAGCCACGGCGCCCGCGACAGCACGCTGGGCGTGGCGCCGGCGGCCTCGCGCGCGGCCAGCGCACGCTGCAGCACCGCCTCGTACGGGCCGATGACCTGGCGGTCCCAGAGCTCCAGCAGATGGCCGACACGCTCGCGCTCGGCGATCATCAGCCACAGCACGCGCAGGCCGGCCGGGTCGGCGATCTGGGCGTACAGCCGGTCCACCAGCCAGGCCGCGAACTCGCGTGTCGGCACGCGGGCGTCGGGTTCGGGCATGCCCTCCAGCGAAGGCATCGCCAGCGAACGCCGCAGCAGCGCCTCGAACACCGCGTCCTTGCTGTCGAAGTGCGCGTACAGCCCGCCCTTGGACAGGCCGGCACGGCGGGCGATGTCGTCCATGCGCGTGTCGCCGTAGCCGCGTTCACAAAACTCCACCAGCGCCGCGTCGAGGATCTGCTGGACGCGGACCTCGGGCGACAGCCGGCGGCGCGGCGCGCTGGCGGGGGCCTGGGCGGGTTCCATCGCGCAATGTTATCTCGCGGCCAGGGCCACGGTTCACTAACGACTCATGAGTCGCTAAGATCCATCTCCGAGGAAGGACTTCGCATGATCCGAACCCTGGCGGATGCCGTACCCCGCCGCGTGCCGCGCCGGCCACTGGCCGCGCTGGCGCTCGCCGCACTGGCCGCCGGCTGCGCCGCACCACCCGACCGCGGCGCACCGCCGGTGCCGCCGGCCGCGCCGCCCGGCGTGATCCGCGCCGCCGACGCCGGCGCCACCGTGCCGGGCTGGCGCGAGTACTTCGCCGAACCCGGCCTGCAGGCGCTGATCGCCCAGGCGCTGGCGAACAACCGCGACCTGCGCATCGCCGCGCGGCGCGTCGACGAAGCCGCCGCCGGCTACGGGCTGCAGCGCGCCGACGAAGGGCCGACGATCGGCCTGCAGTCGCGCGGCATCCGCTACCACACGCCGGCCGACCTGAGCCTGACGCGCCAGGCCGGCACGGCCGGCGCGCAGAGCGCCGGCCTCGGCTTCTCGAGCTGGGAAGTCGACCTCTTCGGCCGCCTGCGCGCGCTGTCGGACAGCGCGCGTGAACGCTGGCTGGCCAGCGAGGCCGCACGCCGCGCCGTCGAACTGCAGCTCGTCGCCCAGGTCGCCGACGGCTACTTCGGCCTCTGCGAGCTGGACGAACGCCTGGCGCTGGCACGCGAGACGGTGGCCAGCCGCCGCGAGAGCCTGCGCATCACCAGCCGCCGCGTCGAGGTCGGCTCGAGCTCGAAGCTGACGCTGCTGCAGGTGCGCACGCTGCTGACGCAGGCGCAGTCGCTGGTGGCGACGCTGGAACGCGAACGCGCCGCGCAGCTGGAAGCGCTGGCGCTGCTGGCCGGCGCGAGGCCGGTGCTGCCCGAGCCGCTGCCGCGCCTGGACACTCTGGCCGCACTCGCACCGCTGGCGCCCGGGCTGCCGGCGACGCTGCTCGAACGCCGGCCGGACCTCGTCGCCGCCGAGGCCCAGTTGCGCGCCAGCCGCGCCAGTGTCGCCGCGGCGCGGGCCGCCTTCTTCCCGCAGGTCACGCTGACCGGCCAGTGGGGCAACGCCAGCGCCGAGCTGTCGGGGCTGTTCGAGGCCGGCAGCCGGCAATGGCTGTTCACGCCGTCGATCGCGCTGCCGCTGTGGGACTGGGGGCTGCGCGCACGCAACCTCGATCTCGCCGAGGCGCGGCGCGACATCGCCGTCGCGCAGTACGAGAAGAGCGTGCAGGCGGCGTTCCGCGACGTGGCCGACGCGCTGTCGGCGCGCCACTGGGTCGACGAGCAGGTGCTCATCGCCGGCGACGCACTCGCCGCGCAGCGCGAACGCGCCCGGCTGGCGCGGCTGCGCTGGGACACCGGCTCCTCCAGCTTCCTCGACGTGCTCGACGCCGAACGCGACCTGCTGGCCGCGCAGCAGGCCGAGGTGCAGGCGCGCCGCGGCGCGCTGGCCGCCCGCGTCGCGCTGTTCGCCGCGCTGGGCGGCGGCACGGCCGCCACTCCTTCTTCCGAACCGGATCACCTCACGCCATGAACGCAGCACTCCGCAAGTACTCGACCTGGATCGTGCTGGCCGCCGTGGTGGCCGCGGTCGCCGTGCTCGCGCTGAAGGCGCGCGGCAACGGCGACGAGCCCGGCCTGGTGTCCGGCAACGGCCGCCTCGAAGCCACCGAGATCGACGTCGCCGCCAAGATGGCCGGCCGGGTGGAACGCATCAGCGTCGCCGAAGGCGATTTCGTCCGCGCCGGCCAGCCGCTGGCGACGATGCAGACGAGTTCGCTGCAGGCCCAGCACGACGAGGCGACGGCGCGGCTGGCGCAGGCCGAGAGCACGGTGGCCAGCGCCCGCGCCCAGGTCGCGGTGCGCGAAGCCGACCGCCGCGCCGCCGAGGCCCAGGTCGCGCAGCGCGAGAGCGAGCTCGACGCGGCGACGCGCCGGCGCGAACGTTCGGCCTCGCTGCAGGCCGAAGGTGCCTCGTCGGCGCAGGAAGTCGACGACGACAACGCGCGTGTACGCGGCGTGCAGGCGGCGCTGGTCGCCGCGCGCGCCCAGGTCGCCGCCGCCGAGGCCGCGGCCGCGGCCGCACGCACCCAGGTCGACGGCGCGCTGGCGACCGTCGAGGCGGCGCGCGCCACGGTGGCGCGCATCCGCTCCGAGCTCGACGACACGGTGCTCGTCGCGCCACGCGCCGGCCGCGTGCAGTTCCTCGTCGCCCAGCCGGGCGAGGTGGTCGGCGCCGGCGGCAAGGTGCTCAACCTCGTCGACTTGGCCGACGTCTACATGACCTTCTTCGTGCCCGAGGCCGCCGCCGGCCGGCTGGCGCTGGGTTCGGAGGTGCGCATCGTGCTCGACGCCGCGCCCGGCGCGGTGATCCCGGCGCAGGTCAGCTTCGTCGCCAGCACCGCGCAGTTCACGCCGAAGACGGTGGAGACGGCCAGCGAGCGCCAGAAGATGATGTTCCGCGTGAAGGCGCGCATCGCGCCCGAGCTGCTGCAGCGCTACCGCGATCAGGTCAAGACCGGCCTGCCCGGCGTCGCCTGGGTGCGCACCGACCCGGCGCAGCCCTGGCCCGAACACCTGGCGACGAAGGTCAAGCCGTGACCGAGCCCGTCGTCCGCGCCGAAGGCCTGACGCTGGCCTATGGCGCGGTGCAGGCGCTGGCCGACGTGTCGCTGGCCTTGCCGGCGGGCTGCCGGGTCGGGCTGATCGGCCCCGACGGCGTCGGCAAGTCCAGCCTGCTGTCGCTGGTGGCCGGCGCGCGCGCGCTGCAGCAGGGCCGGCTGCAGGTGCTGGGCGGCGACATGGCCGATGCCGCGCACCGCAGCGCCGCCTGCCCGCGCATCGCCTACATGCCGCAGGGGCTGGGGCGCAACCTCTACCCGACGCTGTCGGTCGAGGAGAACCTGCAGTTCTTCGGCCGGCTGTTCGGCCACGGCGCCGACGAGCGCCGCCGGCGCATCGACACGCTGACCGCGGCCACCGGCCTGGCGCCCTTCCTGGACCGCCCGGCGGGCAAGCTCTCCGGCGGCATGAAGCAGAAGCTGGCGCTGTGCTGCGCGCTGATCCACGACCCGGACCTGCTGATCCTGGACGAGCCGACGACCGGCGTCGACCCGCTGTCGCGCGCCCAGTTCTGGGACCTGATCGACTCGCTGCGCGCCGACCGGCCGCAGATGAGCGTCGTCGTCGCCACCGCCTACATGGAAGAGGCCGAACGTTTCGACTGGCTGGTGGCGATGGACGGCGGCCGCGTACTGGCCACCGGCACGCCGGCCGAGCTGCGTGCGCGCACCGGCTGCGCGGCGCTGGAACAGGCTTTCATCGCCCTGCTGCCCGAGGAGCGCCGCCGCGGCCACCGCGCCGTCGAGGTGCCGCCGCTGGCCGAAGGCGGCGAGGACGAGATCGCCATCGAGGCCCAGGGGCTGACGATGCGTTTCGGCGACTTCACCGCGGTCGACCACGTCGACTTCCGCATCCGCCGGGGCGAGATCTTCGGTTTCCTCGGCTCCAACGGCTGTGGCAAGTCGACGACGATGAAGATCCTGACCGGCCTGCTGCCGGCCAGCGAAGGCCGCGCCTGGCTCTTCGGCCACGAGGTCGACGCCGCCGACATCGGCACGCGCCGGCGCGTCGGCTACATGTCGCAGGCGTTTTCGCTCTACGGCGAGCTGACGGTGCGCCAGAACCTGGTGCTGCACGCGCGGCTGTTCCAGATGCCGGAGGAGACGATCGCCGAGCGGGTCGACGAGATGCTGGAGCGCTTCGACCTGCAGGCCGAAGCCGACACGCTGCCCGAGACTCTGCCGCTGGGCATGCGCCAGCGCCTGTCGCTGGCGGTGGCGATGGTGCACCGGCCCGAGCTGCTGATCCTCGACGAACCGACCTCGGGCGTCGACCCGATCGCGCGCGACCGCTTCTGGGAGCTGCTGATCGAGCTCGCGCGCCGCGACCGCGTGACGATCTTCATCTCCACGCACTTCATGAACGAGGCCGAGCGCTGCGACCGCATCTCGCTGATGCACGCCGGGTGCGTGCTGGTCAGCGACCGGCCGCAGGCGCTGCGCGAGGCGCGCGGCGCGGCGACGCTGGAGCAGGCCTTCATCGCCTGGCTGCGCGAAGCCGGCGGCGGTGACGCCGCGGCGCCCGCGCCCGCCGCGCCGCAGCCGGCCGTCACGCCGCCGCCCGTGCCGGCGGCGGCGCCCCGGCGCCACGCCTGGTTCAGCCTGCGACGGCTGCTGAGCTACAGCTCGCGCGAGGCGCTGGAGCTGCGCCGCGACCCGGTGCGCGCGACGCTGGCGCTGCTGGGCACGGCGATCCTGATGTTCATCGTCGGTTACGGCATCAGCATGGACGTCGAGGACCTTCCGTTCGCCGTGCTCGACGGCGACGACACCGTGCTCAGCCACGACTACGCGCTGCAGATCGCCGGCAGCCGCTACTTCATCGAGAAACCGCCGCTGGCCGGTCATGACGACATCGACCGCCGCATGCGCGCCGGCGAGATCGCGCTGGCCGTCGAGATCCCGCCCGGCTTCGAACGCGACCTGCTGCGCGGGCGCACGCCGACGCTGGGCGTGTGGGTCGACGGCGCGATGCCGACACGCGCCGAGACCGTGCGCGGCTACGTGCAGGCCATGCACCGCCAGTGGCTGGCGACCCAGGCCCGCGAGCGCCTGGGCGCGACGCTGGCCGCGCCGAGCTCGATCGAGCTGCGCTACCGCTACAACCCCGACGTGCGCAGCCTGCCGGCGATGGTGCCGGCGGTGATCCCGCTGCTGCTGCTGATGATCCCGGCGATGCTGGCCGCGCTGTCGGTGGTGCGCGAGAAGGAGCTGGGCTCGATCGTCAACCTCTACGTCACGCCGGTCACACGCGCCGAGTTCCTGCTCGGCAAGCAGCTGCCCTACGTGCTGCTGGCGATGCTGAACTTCGTGCTGATGTGCGTGCTGGCGGTCACCGTCTTCGGCGTGCCGATCACCGGCAGCTTCGTGTCGCTGGCGCTGGCGGCGCTGCTGTTCGTCGTCATCGCCACCGGCTTCGGGCTGCTGGCGTCGACCTTCACGCGCACGCAGATCGCGGCGATGTTCGTCACCATCATCGGCACCGTGCTGCCGGCGGTGCAGTTCTCCGGCCTGATCCACCCGACCAGCTCGCTCGAAGGGCTGGGCCGCGCGATCGGCAGCGTCTACCCGGCGACGCACTTCCTGACGATCAGCCGCGGCATCTTCGCCAAGGGGCTGGACGTGGCCGACCTGGCGCCGTCGTACTGGGCGCTGGCCGTCACCGTGCCGGTGGTGCTGGGGCTGGCCCTGGTGCTGCTGAAGAAGCAGGAGCGGTGATGAACAAAGCCTGGTTCGCCACCGTCTACCGCCTGGGCATCAAGGAGTTCTGGAGCCTGCTGCGCGACCCGATGATGCTGGTGCTGATCGCCTACTGCTTCACGATGGCGATCTACGCCGCGGCCACCGCGATGCCCGAGCCGCTGCACAACGCCACCATCGCCATCGTCGACGAGGACGACTCGCCGCTGTCGCAGCGCATCACGCAGGCCTTCTACCCGCCGCAGTTCCGCCCGCCGGTGCCGCTGACGATCGCCGAGGTCGACCCGGCGCTGGACCGCGGCAGCACCACCTTCGTGCTCGACATCCCGCCGGGCTTCCAGCGCGACGTGCTCGCCGGGCGCCAGCCGGCGATCCAGCTCAACATCGACGCCACGCGCATCAGCCAGGCCTTCACCGGCGGCGGCCACGTGCAGCAGATCGTCGCCACCGAGGTGGCCGAGTTCGTCGCCCGCCAGCGCGGCGGCGCGGCCACCGGCGTCGACCTGGCGCTGCGCATGCGCTTCAACCCGAACCTGGAGTCGATGTGGTTCGGCTCGCTGATGGAGCTGATCAACAACGTCACGATGCTGTCGATCATCCTCACCGGCGCGGCGCTGCTGCGCGAGCGCGAGCACGGCACGCTGGAGCACCTGCTGGTGATGCCGGTGACGCCGGCGCAGATCATGGTCGCCAAGGTGTGGTCGATGGGGCTGGTGGTGCTGGCGGCGGCCTGGTTCTCGCTGGCCTTCGTCGTGCAGCGGGTGCTGCAGGTGCCGGTCGAAGGCTCGATCGCGGTCTTCCTGCTGGCCGCGGCGCTGCACCTGTTTGCCACCACCTCGCTGGGCATCTTCCTGGCGACGCTGGCGCGTTCGATGCCGCGCTTCGGCATGCTGCTGGTGCTGGTGCTGCTGCCGCTGCAGCTGCTGTCCGGCGGCGTGACGCCGCGCGAGAGCATGCCGGCGCTGGTACAGGACGTGATGCTGGCGGCGCCGACGACGCACTTCGTCTCGGCCGCGCAGGCGGTGCTCTACCGCGGTGCCGGGCTGGACGTCGTCTGGCCGCAGCTGCTGGCGATCGCGGCGATCGGCGCGGTGCTGTTCGGCATCTCGCTCAAGCGCTTCCGGGAGTCGATCACGGGGCTGGCTTGAGGCGAGCCAGCCCGTTCTGAGACGCCGGCGCCACGCCGGCCGCGCTCCGGAGCCCGCACACCGCGCGGGCCGCGCACCGCAGCGGTGCCCACGCTCTACACTGGCGCGTTTGCCCGTTCATCACCCCGACACACACCCATGACCCGAGTCGTCATCAGCGGCACCGGCCTGTACCGCCCGCCCCACGTCATCAGCAATGCCGAGCTGGTCGAGGCCTACAACCGCTACGCCGAACTGCAGAACGAACGCCACGCCGAGGCCATCGCCGCCGGCGAGCGCCAGCCGATGGCCTCGTCCAGCGTCGAGTTCATCGAGAAGGCCTCGGGCATCAAGCAGCGCTACGTGCTGGTGAAGGACGGCGTGCTGGACCCGGCGCGCATGTATCCGCGCTTCGAGCCGCGGCCCGACGAGCAGCTGTCGCTGATGGCCGAGATCGCCGCCGACGCCGCGCGCCAGGCGCTGGCCGCGGCCGGCAAGACCGGCGCCGACGTCGACATGGTGCTGTGCGCCGCGTCGAACATGCAGCGCGCCTACCCGGCGATGGCCATCGAGATCCAGAACGCGATCGGCGCCGGCGGCTACGGCTTCGACATGAACGTCGCCTGCTCGTCGGCGACCTTCGCGCTCGAACAGGCGGTCAACGCGGTGAAGTCGGGCAGCGCGCGCTGCGTGCTCGTCGTCAACCCGGAGATCACGTCGGCGCACATCGAGTGGCGCGACCGCGACTGCCACTTCATCTTCGGCGACGTCTGCACCGCGCTGGTCGTCGAAGCCGCCGACACCGCCACCTCGGCCGACCGCTGGGAGGTGCTGGGCACCAAGCTGGCGACCAAGTTCTCGAACGCCATCCGCAACAACTTCGGCTTCATGAACTCGGCCGAGGACACCGACCCCGACGCGCGCGACAAGAAGTTCCGCCAGGAAGGCCGCAAGGTCTTCAAGGAAGTCGTGCCGATGGCCGCGGCGCACATTGCCGCGCACCTGGGCGCGCTGGGCCACGAGCCGACCGCGGTGCGCCGCTTCTGGCTGCACCAGGCCAACGTCGGCATGAACCAGCTGGTGCTGAAGAAGCTGGTCGACCACGAGGTCGGCGACGACATCGCGCCGCTGATCCTGGACGAATACGCCAACACCGCGTCGGCCGGCTCGATCATCGCCTTCCACGAGCACCGCGCCGACCTGGCGGCCGGCCACCTGGGCGTGATCTGCTCGTTCGGCGCCGGCTACTCGATCGGCAGCGTCGTCGTCCGCAAGGTCTGAACGCCAGCCACGCGACGGTCACGGGAGCGGGGCAGACTGCGGCGCGCGCCGCAGCGCCCACCCCGACGACGACCCACAGCCCTGTCCTGCGCCGCAGCGCACGTTCGCTCGGCGTGCTGGCCGTGCTGGCCGCCACCGCCGCCATGGCCGGCTGCGCCAGCCGGGCGGTCGTGCCGCCGCACGCGGCGCTGGCCTCGGCCGCCGAACTCGCCCCCGGCGACGGCCTTGCCGACACGCGCCAGCCGCTGTCCTACCGCGCGCCCGACACGCGCTGGGCCGACTACTCGCAGGTGATGCTGACGCCGGTGGCGCTGTACGCCGGGCACGATGCCGGCTTTCACGACGCCAGCGACGACGACAAGCGCGAGGTGCTGGCGGCGCTGCAGTCCTCGTTCGCGGCGGCGCTCGGCCGCCGCTACACGCTGGTCGCACGGCCGGGCCCGCGCACGCTGGCGGTGCGTGTCACGCTGACCGGCTTCGAGAAGAACACGCCGGTGCTGGCGACGCTGACCAAGCTGCTGCCGCTGGGGCTGATCCGCAACACGATCAAGAGCGCCAACAACGAGCAGGGCACGCTGTCGGGCTCGCTGAGCTACGCCGTCGAGGTCTACGACGCGTCGACCGACCGTCTGCTGCGCGCCTTCGTCGCCCGGCGCTATCCGAACGCGATGAACGTCGCGGCCACGCTGCGCACGCTGGACGCGGCACGCAGCGCCGCCCGCGACGGCGGCCTGGCCCTGCTCGACGAGCTGCGCTGACCCCGCGCCGCCGAGGCCCGAGACAAACAAAAAGGGCCTGGCTGAAAGCCAGGCCCTTTTGCTGTCTGGTGCCGGTGAAGAGAGTCGAACTCCCCGACGCAGCGCCCGTTATCCTTAAGAATCAAGTACTTAGCTTGTCACACGGGGCTGTCAGTGACACAGACCTGTGACACAGGAAGTCTAGCTGGCTCACGGAGGGGAAGCCAGGGGCAAAAGCAGGAGCGCGTGCCCGAGGTGGCAAAAAAAACAGGGCCTCGCGCAAGCATCCTGCACCCATACATCAGATGCCTTGACTCACCTGTGGCGCCGACCTAGCGACGCCCCCGCACTGGGACGATTGACCTGCGGCGACCGTGCTTGTGCAATCAGTATCCGCAGTAGCTCAATGCCGCCCCGCGCGAGCAGGCTCAGCACGGGCAGGCCTCCATAAAAAGCCGCCAAGTCATGAACGACAACACGATTTACGGAATCTTCCTAATCGCCTACATTTTTCCTTACGGCGCTTGGATGATCGCCCGGGACCAGAAGATCGAGATCCTAAAGCAGTTCTATCCCGGCAGGGCGGATCAGAGTTTACTGGAGCGACGGGAATACTCTATAGGCGGAATATGGTCAGCGGGCTTAGCGGTAATCCTGACAGGGTGGAGCTTGCACTGGGACGCCATCCTAACGATTCTCCTCGTTGGCGCAGCCTGGATAATCTGGGGCGCGGCCAGCCGCATGAAAATGCTAAGAAGTTTGCTGCAGAAGCGAAACGCCCGCGCGATAGTAGCAGCGACCGGCCTTTGGTGCGCCAGCGTCGGCGGCTGGTATCTCATATTCGCGGACAGGTACGGCTTTGAAGCTGGCGAAGCTGCACTAATAGCCGCAATCCCCGTTGCAATTGGACTGCTTGCCTACGCCGCCTTCTTATGGATTAAGAGGGCACCTCATCAGTAGCGGTACGCGACTTTGGCTGGGGTTACGTCTGCCGACTCAACAGGGCATCGACGCTCAGTGCCTAAGCCACTTGGCTAATCTCCGCGCAGTACCGTTTAACCGTACTCGCCGAGAGGCCCCAGTGAGCAGCGGTGACCGCGATGCTGGCTCCGTTCTCCGTTCGCCAGCGAGCCACTGCGGCTGCGTCGGCCTCCTTGGGCCGCCCCAGGCTCACCTTGCCCCGGTGCGTGCGTCCGGTGCGCTCCAGATGCTCCCTCGCGGTCGCTCGGCCCGCCTCGGTCCTCTCGGCGATCCTGCGGCGCTCCATGTCGGCCACCTGGGCCAGGACGGCCAGGATCAGTTCGCCGACGCCCTCGCCCATCGTGCCCAGGCCGCGGACCTCGACGGACACGCCCCGCTTGATGAGCTGCCGCACGGTGGCCTGAACGTCCAGGGCATCGCGCCCCAGGCGATCCACCGCGTAGACGTGGACCGAGTCGCCCTCTCGGACGTACCCCAGCAGGTCAGCGAAGCCGGGGCGCTGGGCGGCCGGGACGGCCCCGCTGATGCCTTCGTCCTTGAACTCGCGGTCGAAGCCGCCACCCATTGCGGCCCTTTGAGCTTCGATGCTCTGGTCGGCCGTCGAGACCCGGTAGTAAGCGATGCGTGCCATCCTCGGAGCGGATCAGAAGATACGGACGCATTCTGAACCAGCTCACAAGCCGCGATCAAGTACCTTTTGAGCCATCTCAGAGGGCTCCCGTCGGCCCGGCTCAGAACTTAGAACTTCTGGCCCAGCGTGCCCTTTAGCACCGCCTCGGACTCTCCTCGCCGGGGGAAAGCACATCGGGCTCCGGCAGACCGAGCGCCAGCCGCCACGACCTTCGGGCCGCATAGAGCGCCGAAGATGGCGCCCCAGTACCCAACCCTTGCCCGACCAGAGATCGAGGCCCTAAGGGGCTGTATTCGGCCCAGACGGGCATCCGCCGGCATCGACCTCCCCCCGGGGGCCATCCGTCCAGGCGACCGGCCCTGGGCTTTGCTGGAGGCGACGGGGGGAGTGGCGTCGAAGACGGCGGCAAAAGTGCTTCCGCGAATCTCCGGAGATCACCAAGTCCGGGATGCCGACGCCTGCCTCAAGGGGCCGACCTCCCCGCTTCGCCGCAACCAAGAGGTTCCCTTTGGAGTTCCTCTTAGGTTTATATCTACTGGTCATCTCTCCCGGTAGAACCTGAATAGGAGACCACGGGGAGCCAATAGGTCGCCCTACAGGAAACCTTTAAGTCCCCCCAGTCTTCACTGTCGCCCGACCGAACTCTTCAGCGGGGAGGGCGGGCTAGGCCCGACCCACGTCGGAGGCCCCCTCGGCCGCCCTGCGCTGCGGCGGAAGGCCCGTCGTGGCACCCAGGCGGGACGCTTCGCGCGACCTCTGGCCCGATGCTCTGGATCGCCGGCCGGCTGGCCTGGGCTCAGGGGACGCCGACGCCCCGGAAGCGCCGGCCCGGCCCCCGCTGGGTGTCCATGCGGGGCGGACGTAGACCCGGGGGAGCTGCAAGGTCGGGTAGGTCAGCTTGTTGACCCACTCGGCGAGCGCCTCGGTCGCATGCGTGTAGACCCTGCGGCCGGTGGACCCCCCTGGGCTGTGCCCGATGATGAGGTCGATGACCTCGTCAGGGACTGAAGCCGCCGCAAGACGTGAACGGACGGTGTGCCGCAGGTTGTGTGCATCCTTGCCGGCGCCCTTCTCGAAGCCCAGGGAAGCACGGTAGCCCGAGTACCAAGTCGAGAAGTAGCTGCCCGCTCGGTAGTTCTCCGGAACAGCGATGGCCGGGAACAGTTGCTCCCCGCCCAGTTCCCGGATGGCGTCCACGTACTCGACGAACCCGAGGCGGATCAATTCCCGGTGTATCGGCACCTTCCGGATGGAAGGAGCGGTCTTGACCCACTGCTCCGGTGCTTCGTCTCCCGTCGGGGCCGGCCGGATCTTCAAGACCGGGACGCTGGCAGGCGCGTGCAGGCCGTCCTCCATGACGATGTCATCGACCCGGAGCTGGCACAGTTCGGTGAGTCGGGCTCCGGTGTACAGCGCCAGCAACGGCACCCAGTAAGCCGCGTCCAGGCCCGCCTTGCTGGCGCTGGGAAGCCGGTATTGCTGGAACAGCAGCCCGCCGAAGAGCCGCGCGATCTCTGCCAGCGAGAAGCCTTCTCGAAACGGCGAAGTCAGCTTGCCGTCGACCTTGACGCCTTCGAACGGGTTCACCTCGATGACCTGATCGCCCAGGGCCAAGCGGAAGAGCGACCGTACCCATTCCAGATGGTCACGCGCGGTCTTGGCAGAAATGCCGCGCCGACCCAGCCAGTCTGCGAAGCCCTGGGCGTGCTTGCGGGTGACCAAGTTCACCCGCTGGACCAACAGGCTCCCCTCGGCGCATTTCTCGGTGCAGTAGGCACGGAAGAGATCGGCTGCACGGCGCACCTTCCGAGCCGTATCTTTCTTTCGCCCAGGCTTGCCCGCCCACTGCTCGACCAGCGACTCCAGCGTCACCACCTTGGCGGCCGCCTGGGGCTCGGGCTCGGCGAGCCTGCGGATGCGCTTCCGGTAGGCCTCGCGCTCGGGGTAGTCGACTGCCGGGCCGGCCGCGACCTCTAGCAAGAGGTGCTGAAGCACTTGGTAGTGGTCACACGCCGCGTTGATCAGGCGGTCGCGCCAGCCTGTCGGGAAATCGCTCAGCGCGACGCCATGGGTTCGGAGCGCATCGGCCAGCAGCGGCCCCGCCAAACTCCACTTGTCGTCGCGGGTAGCCCACTCCAGGGCATCGAGGCCTGCATCTGCCGCCATCACGGCGTTCTGCCGCCGGTCTCTGTCCCAGAGCGACGCACCGCGGCTCTCTTCCTCAATCGTCCGCAGCACGACCTCACCCAAGGCACGCTCGACCTCGCCCATCGTCAGGGGCGCCCGCTCCTCGTAGCCCGTCAGGCCATCCCGATCAGGCTTAGCACGCCCGGCGCGGACGTCCTCGAAGTGTTGAAAGGCGGCGGAGCGGAAACGAAGCAGCCTCAGTCGCGCTTCGGCCTTGCTCTCGGTCTTGAGGGTGCGCCGCAGGGGCGTCGACCCGAACAGATGCTGGAGATCCTTCGGGATGACCACTCGGCCCCACCAGATGGAGCCGCGCCGGTACAGGCCAGGTTCGCGCACGTCGTCTGCTTCGTCGGTCAAGAGGTTGACTGACACAGGCGAGTGACACAAAAACAAAGCCCCGATGCCGCCCTAAGTGCTTGTCCTAGGAGGGATCGGGGCCGAATGTGGTGCCGGTGAAGAGAGTCGAACTCCCGACCTTCGCATTACGAATGCGCTGCTCTACCAACTGAGCTACACCGGCGGCGTAAGCCCGCCACTATAGCACGGTTTGCCGAGGTTCCCGCAAGAGCCTCGTGCAACAGCTCGCTTTCCCAGGCACGGCGGGCCACGCGGCAGCAGGCCCGATACCCGCACACCACCAACGGGAAAGAGAGGGCGCCGAGAACCCGACAGGAACGCTAGGTATAGTTCGCGACTGCGCAGTCACCAAATGACCGGCGCGTTTGTCTGCTCTAGCGTCCCTCTTCACTACCGTCGGAGAAACTGCCATGCGTCACGAAACTGCCATTGCCAAAGAGACCGAACTGCGCCAGCTGGACCGGCTGGCCCTGCTGGCGATTCTCGCCATCAGCCTGGTTCCGCTGCTGCCCTACGCGCTGACCCCGCAGGGGCTGTAAGGCCGGACGGGCCCCGCGAGGCCCGGTTCCGGCAGACGACGCCCGGGCCGCGACCCGGGCGTCGTCGTTTTCAGCGCCGCCGCGGCGTCCTCAGCGCCTGCAGCGCCGCCTGCACGATGCTCGCCGCGTCGACCTCGAAGAACTCACGCAGCCGCCGCCGCGTGTCGCTGCGGCCGAAGCCGTCGGTGCCCAGCGTCACATAGCGTGCGTCGACGTATTCGGCGATCAGCTGCGGCCAGGCGCGCACGTAGTCGGTGGCCGCGACCACCGGCGCATCGCCGGCCAGCAGGCGCTCGACGTGCGACACACGCGGCTCGGCGAGCGGTTCGAGGCGGTCCAGCCGCCGGCATTCGGCGGCCTCGCGCGCCAGCTCGGCGAAGCTGGTGGCGCTGAACACCTCGCAGGCGATGCCGTGCTCGGCAGCCAGCGTGCGCGCCGCCGCCTGCACCTCGCGCAGGATCGCGCCCGAGCCGATCAGCCGCAGCCGTACCGGGCCGTCGCCGTGGGTCTCCAGCCGGTACAGCCCGCGCAGCAGGTCGTCGCGCACGCCTTCGGGCAGGCTGGGCATCGCGACGTTCTCGTTGGTCAGCGTGACGTAGTGGAACTCGTCGTGCTGCTCGACCAGCATGCGCTGCAGGCCATGCTCCAGGATCACCGCCAGCTCGCCGGCGTGCGCCGGGTCCCAGGCGCGGCAGGTCGGCACGGTGGCGGCGACGACGAGGCTGGAGCCGTCCTGGTGCTGCAGGCCTTCGCCGCCCAGCGTCGTGCGCCCGGCGGTGGCGCCGAACAGGAAACCGCGTGCACGCTGGTCGGCGGCGGCCCAGATCAGGTCGCCGACACGCTGGAAGCCGAACATCGAGTAGTAGATGTAGACCGGCAGCATCGGCAGCCCGTGCACCGCGTAGCTCGTCGCCGCGGCGATCCACGAGCTCATCGCGCCGGCTTCGTTGATGCCTTCCTCCAGCAGCTGGCCGTCGGCCGACTCGCGGTAGTACAGCATCGAGGCCGCGTCCTCGGGCTCGTAGCGCTGGCCGCCCGGCGCGTAGATGCCGATCTGGCGGAACAGGCTGGCCATGCCGAAGGTGCGCGCCTCGTCGGCGACGATGGGCACGACACGCGGGCCCAGCACCGGGTCCTTCAGCAGGCCGCCGAGCAGGCGCACGGCGGCCATCGTCGTGCTCATCTCCTTGCCGTCGGCGTCCAGCGCGAAGCTGCCCCAGGCCGCCAGCGGCGGCACCGGCAGCACCGGCGCGGCCGGGTTGCGCCGCGGCAGCGGCCCGCCGAGCGCGGCGCGGCGCTCGCGCAGGTAGCGCATCTCGGGGCTGTCGTCGGCCGGCTTGTAGAACTTCAGCGCCGCGACGTCGGCGTCGTCCAGCGGCAGCGCGAAGCGGTCGCGGAAGGCCTTCAGCGCCTCGACGTCGAGCTTCTTGGCCTGGTGCGCCGTCATGCGGCTCTCGCCGGCGCCGCCCATGCCGTAGCCCTTCTTGGTCTTGGCCAGGATGACGGTCGGCCGGCCGCGGTGCGCCTGCGCGGCGGCGAAGGCGGCGTGCAGCTTGCGCAGGTCGTGGCCGCCGCGTTTCAAGGCGTCGATCTCGGCCGGGCTCATGTGCGCCACCAGCCGCTGCACCTCGGGGTTCACGCGGAAGAAGTGCTCGATGTTGTAGGCGCCGTCGTTGGCACCCAGCGTCTGGTACTGGCCGTCGACGGTGCCGGCCAGCGCCTTCAGCAGCACGTGCTGCGTGTCGCGCGCGAACAGCGCGTCCCAGTCGCTGCCCCACAGCACCTTGACGACGTTCCAGCCGGCGCCTTTGAACAGCGACTCCAGCTCCTGGATGATCTGGCCGTTGCCGCGCACCGGGCCGTCCAGGCGCTGCAGGTTGCAGTTGACGACGAAACACAGGTTGTCGAGCTGCTCGCGCGCGGCCAGCGTCAGGCCGGCGATCGACTCGGGCTCGTCCATCTCGCCGTCGCCGAACACGCCCCAGACGCGCCGGCCCTCGGTCTGCAGCAGCCCGCGCGCCTGCAGGTAGCGCATGAAACGCGCCTGCCAGACGGCGTTCAGCGGCCCCAGGCCCATCGAGCCGGTGGGGAACTGCCAGAACTCGGGCATCAGCCAGGGGTGCGGGTACGAGCACAGGCCCGGGCCGGCGATCTCCTGGCGGTAGTTGGCGAGCTGCTGCTCGCTCAAGCGCCCTTCGAGGAAGGCGCGGGCGTAGATGCCCGGCGCCGAGTGCGGCTGGAAGAAGACGAGGTCGCCCGACTGGCCGTCGGCGCTGCCGCGGAAGAAGTGGTTGAAGCCGGCCTCGAAGATCTCGGCGGCCGAGGCATAACTGGCGATGTGACCGCCGAGCTCGCCGTAGGCCTCGTTGGCGCGCACGACCATCGCCAGCGCGTTCCAGCGCAGCACGGCGAGCAGCCGCTCCTCCAGCCGCAGATCGCCCGGATAGGCGCCCTGGCGCTCCAGCGGGATCGTGTTGCGGTAGGCCGAATACGGCGGCACGTGCGGCACGACGCCCAGCTGCTGCGCCTGGCGCTCGAGCTGCTCGAGCAGATACAGGCCGCGCTCGGGCCCGGCGTCGGCGACGACCGCCTGCAGCGCTTCCAGCCATTCCCGCGTTTCCTGCGGGTCGAGATCGGGGGATTCAAGGGATTCGGGTGCACCCATCGCGGCTCCATGCCGGCCTCGTGGGCCGGGGGCCGCAAGTCTAGGACGGACGCGCGCCGCCGGGGCGCGGCGGGGGCGATGGCGTGTCGCCGCCCTCGGCCAGCACGCGGCGCAGACGGCCGGCGATGCGCGCGGCCGGGCTGCGGCCGTTGCGGAAGGCGTCGAGCAGCGCGGCCAGCGCCGCCTCGTCGTCGGCGGCCGCGGCCGGGGCTGACGGGGCAGGCTCGTCCGACGGGACGGCCGGGGGGATGGTTCGGGTCATGGGTTTCCTTGGGCGGCGGCATCGGCCCGCCACGCTGCGCATCGTCGGCCGCACCGGGCCGGCGTGATGCGCCGAACAGCGTGCCGAATCGGGCCGTCGATGACGCCGTGTTGCGCGGCGGCGCCGTCAGCGCCGCGGGATCGTCGCCTCGATGCCGGTCGTGACGCCGGCCGGCGCCAGGCGCAGCTCGCCGCCCCACTGGCGCACGATCTCGGCGGCGATCGCCAGCCCCAGCCCGCAATGGCCCTGGCCGCTGCGCGCCGGCGACAGGCGCACGAAGGGCTGGCGCGCCAGCTCGAACTCGGCGGCGCTCATGCCGTGGCCGTGGTCGAGCACACGCAGCAGCGCCCCGCCCTCGTGCTCGACGAGCTCGACACGCACCGGCGCGCGGCCGTAGGCCAGCGCGTTGTCGACGAGGTTGCCGACCAGCCGCTGCACCGCCAGGTCGGCCACCGGCCAGTCGATCGGCGCGATCCGGGCCTCCACCGGGTCGCCGTGCTCGACATGGCGGCGCACCACGTCCTCGACGCTGCGCGCCAGCGGCGCGGCGCGGCCCACGGCCTCGGCACGTTCGAGCTGCACGTAGGCCAGGAACTGGTCGACGATGCGCTCCAGCGAGCCCAGGTCGGCGACCAGCGCGTCGGCCACCGCCGGCTCGCACTGGGTCTCGGCGCGCAGGCGCAGCCGCGCCAGCGGCGTGCGCAGGTCGTGCGACAGGCCGGCCAGCAGGTTCTGGCGCGTCTGCCGCCCGGCCTCGGCGACCCGCACCAGCGAGTTGAACGAAGCCGCCAGCGAACGCAGCTCCTCGCTGCCGCGGCCGTGCTCGGCGATCGGCGCCAGCGGCGCGCGCTGGCGCGCGATCTCGTCGGCCAGGCGCCGGATCGGCCGCGCGACATAACGCGCGGACAGCAGCAGCGCGCCGAACACCAGCGCCGACAGCACCGCCAGCCAGGCCAGCAGGGTCTCGAACAGCACCGGCCGCGGCAGCCGGTCGTGGAACTCCAGCCACCAGCGCTGGCCGTCCACCGTCATGCCCACCAGCAGCGTGCGCGCGCCCGCCGGCCCAGGGCCGCGGTGGACCTGCGCGTCGGGCCCGAGGCGGCGCTGCAGCTCTCGCCGGATGCCGTCGAGCGCGGCGCTGCCGCCGGGCTCGACGAGCGCCGGCACCGCCGGCCGCGGCGCGCCGGCGTCGGCCGGGCCGTCGCGCCCGGGTTCGTCGCCGCCCGGCGCCCAGGGCGGCGCGACACCGACCTGGACCCGATCGCCGGACAGCCGCCGCGCCAGCGCCGGACGGTCGGGCGCCGCGGCAGCGGCCAGCGCGGTGGCGATCGTCGCCGCGTGGGCCGCGGTCTCGTGGCCGAGTTCGTCGAGCACCGGCTGCAGCCACAGGTGCAGCACCAGCGCCTGCGTCAGGAAGGCCAGCGCGCCGACCAGCGCGACGCCGGCCGTCAGCCGGCCGACCAGCGTGCCGGGGGTGGCGGCGCCCACCTCAGGCCGCGGCCAGGCGCTGCAGGTGCGGCACGAACATGTAGCCGTGGCCGCGCACGGTCTGGATGTAGCGCGGCATCGCCGGGTCGGGCTCGACGATCTTGCGCAGCCGCATCACGGCGACGTCGGCGGTGCGCGCCAGCAGCTCCTCGCCGCGCGTGTGCGACACCGACAGCAGGCGCTCGCGCGAGATCGGCACCTGCGGGTTGGCCACCAGCTCGGCGAGGATCGAGTACTCGACGGTGGACAGCACGCGCAGCTCGCCGTCGACGGCGTGCAGGCTGCGTGTCGCCGGCACGAAGGTGTGCGCGCCGATGCGCACCTCGCGCTCGCCGGCCAGCGGCACGCCCGGCAGCGTGCCGCTGCGGCGCAGCACGGCGCGGATGCGCGCCAGCAGCTCGCGCGCCGAGAACGGCTTGCCGAGGTAGTCGTCGGCGCCCATCTCCAGCCCGAGCACGCGGTCGACCTCCTCGGTGCGCGCCGTCAGCAGGATGATCGGCACGCGGTCGCCCTCGGCGCGCAGGCGGCGGCAGGCGTCGACACCCGACTCGCCGGGCAGCATCACGTCGAGCACGATCAGGTCGGGCCGGCGGCGGTGGATGCGCCGCATCATCTCCTCGGCGCTGGCCATCGCCGTCACCGACAGCCCCTGGCGCTCCAGGTAGGCCGACAGCATGTCGCGCATCGCGGGGTCGTCCTCGACGACGAAGAGGTGGTGCGGGGTGGTGTCCATCGGCGGCAGCCTAGCGGCGCCGTGTTGCTGCATGTAGCGCAGCGTTGACGCTCCGTTTCGCGGCCCCGAGGCAGGCCGACACGCGGCGTCATCGTGCGTCGCCGCCGGCAACACGCAGGCAATGTTCGCGTCGCGCGCGGGCGCTGCAATCGCCCCGCGGCGCCATGCCGGGCGCCGGACCCTCGAAGGAACGACGATGACGCTTTCCCCGATCACGCGGCGCGGCCTGGCCCTGCTGTTCGCGGCCTCCGCCCTGCTGCTGTCCGCCTGCGGCGGCGGCGGCAGCAGCGGCGGGCCCGCCCAGCTGCGTGTGTTCAACGCCAGCACCGACGTCGACTCGATCGACGTCGACCTCGACGGCACGACCGAGTTCTCGGCCGTGGCCGCCGACACGATCACCGACTACGGCTCGTTCGACGCCGACAGCTACACGATCAAGGTGCGTGCCACCGGCAGCAGCGCGGCGCTGGTCACCGGCAGCTACACGCTGGCCAAGAAGAAGCACTACACCGGCATCGTCTGGGGCCGCAGCGGCGCGCTGAAGTTCATCACGCTGCCCGAGGACGAGGACACCGACGACATCGACGACGGCTACGGCCAGCTGCGCGTCTACAACGCGACCACCGACGCCGGCTCGCTGGACGTCTACCTGACGCAGCAGGACGCCGACCTCGCCGACGCCAGCGCGCTGGCCAGCAGCGTCTCGGCCGCCACGCTGGGCAGCTACAAGGACGTCGGCGCCGGCACCTACCGCCTGCGCGTGACGACGGCGGGCGACCCCGACGACGTGCGCCTGGACGTCTCCGGCATCACGATCAACGAAGCCGAGTACGCGACGCTGGTCATCACCGCCGGCAGCGGCGGCGTGCTCGTCAACGGCGCCGTGCTGGTGCAGCAGGGCGGCCTGGCGCAGGCGCGCAACACCCAGGCGCGCATCCGCGTCATCGCCGGCGCCGAGGCGCGCGGCACGGTGAGCGCGTCGCTGGACGGCGGCACGCTGGCCACGCTGGTCTCGCCGTCGGTCGGCAGCTACCAGCGCATCGCCGCCGGCAGCGCCGAGCTGACGGTGCGGGTGGCCGGCAGCGTGGTCGGCACCACGACGCAGACCTTCAAGCCCGGCGCCGACTACACGCTGCTGGCCTACGGCAGCGCCGGCAGCGACGCCGCCTACCGTCTGGTCAGCGACGACAACCGGCTGCCGACCGCCTCGTCGCGCTACCGCATCCGGCTGGTCAACGCCGCGGCGACGAGCGGCGCCACGACGCTGTCGGTGGACTACGCCGCGCTCGTCAACGACGTCTCGCCGGGCCAGGCCTCGAGCTTCGTCACCGCGACGACGAACAGCGACGCCCGCGTGGACGTCACCAGTTCCACCGGCGGCGACTACCTGTACACGCTGACCGAGGCCAGCCTGCAGTCCTACGGCGTCTACACTGTCTTCCTCCTCGGCGGCAACGCCGCGCCGACCGGGGTCTTGCGCAAGGACCGCTGACTGGAATCCGCCCCGCCCTCCCGCCTGGCCTGGCGCCTGACGCTGCTGCTGTCGGTGTGCGGCGTCGCCTGGCTGGCGTTCACGCCGCACCCGCCACCGCAGGCCGACACCGGCTGGGACAAGGCCAACCACGCGCTGGCCTTCGCCGTGATGGCGCTGGCCGCGCGGCTGGGCTGGCCGGCGGCGCGTGCCGCCACGCTGGCCGCGGCGCTCGCCGGCTACGGCGTGCTGATCGAGCTGGTGCAGGCCGTCGTGCCGGGCCGCAGCGCCGAGCCCGCCGACGTGCTGGCCGACCTCGCCGGTGTCACGCTGGTGCTGGGCCTGGCCGGGTGGTGGCGTCGCCGGGCCGGCAACTGAATGTTTTTACAGTAGTGGCTCGGCCCATGAGCCACTGACGCCGCACACTGTCTCCAACGTCGGGCATCGGGCCCGGCGCGCACCGGGAGACCGTGATGAACCAGGCGATCCTCGACTTCGACCTGCAGGCCCAGGCCAGCGACCGTGCCGGCTTCGAGCTGGGGTGGGACCACGCGCGCCACGGCCTCGTGCCGCCGCCGGGCCTGCTGCTCGACGGCACGCCGATCGGCCAGGGCTGGCGCGCCGGCAAGGCCGTCTTCGGCCGGCGCACGCTGGCCGCCACGCGCCTGGTGCGGCGCTGGCTGGCGCTGCGCACCACGGCCTGGCGCCAGGGCGAGGCGCTGGACCCGGCACGGCTCACGCTGCGCCACCTGGCGGCCCTGGAGACGGCGCACTGCCCGGTGACGCGGCGGGCGCTGGGCGGCGCCGCCGGCGGCGACGATGCGCCGGTGGTGGCCCGGCTCAACGCCGCGGCCGGCTACACGCCCGGCCGGCTGGCGATGCTGTGCACCCAGGCCGCCGCCGCACTCGAGGGCCTGGACGCCGGCGCGCTGCTGCGCCGCGCGGTGCAGGCCGACGCCGGGCTGGCCGACGCCCCCGGCGGCCTGACGCCGGCGCAGGGCTGGCGCCTGGCGGTGCTGGCCAGCTTCGCGACCACGATGCCCTTCACCGAGGCGGTGCGTGTGCCGCTGCGCGTGCTGCCGCCGCCGGGCGCCGAGGTCGTCAACCCCGTGCAGCAGCTGCAGGCGCTGGTGACGCTGCAGTTCGTGTCGGCCGGCTGGAGCGAGCGCATCCGCCGCCTGGCCGCGCTGCTGCCGGCCGCCGGCGGCGACGCGCTGCGCCACGACCTGCAGCTGCTGGCCGGCGCGCTGGCCGCCCGCCTGCTGGAGGCGCGTGCCGGCACCGAGCCGCTGGCGGTGCGCCGCGCGCTGGAAGACGCCTGGGCCGACCGGCGCGTCAACCAGCGCTGGCAGGCCTTCGCCCACGCGCTGGGCGAGGCGGGGGTGCACACGCTGCTCGGGCGGGCCTTGCAGGCGCCGGCCGCCGCGGCACGCAGCGCCGCGCCGGCATCGCCGGCCGACGGCGCCGTGCGCCCGGTGCTGCCGCGTGTGGCCATGGCGCCGGCGCGTGCGCTGCGGCTGGTGGCCGCGCCGCGGCGCGCGGCCGGCGGGGGCGCAGCGCGCGCCTGAGGCGGAGCCGCAGCGTCAGCGGTAGCGCCGCTCCAGCCAGGCGAGCAGCGTGCGCAGCGTCTGCGCCTCGCCGCCGGCCGGGCGGCCGGGGCGTGCGGTGTCGTTCCAGGCGTAGAGATCGACGTGCAGCCACGGCAGCGCCGGCGGCACGAAGTCCTCGAGGAACAACGCGGCGTTGATCGCGCCGGCCTGCGGGCCGCGGCCGGTGTTGACGATGTCGGCGATCTCGCTCTCGATGCCGCCGTGATAGTCGCGCCAAAGCGGCATGTGCCACAGCGGGTCGTGCAGCGCGAGGCCCAGGTCGACGAGCTCGCGCGCGGTGGCCGTGTCGCGGCAGAACAGCGCCGGCAGCTGCGCGCCGAGCGCCACGCGCGCAGCGCCGGTCAGCGTCGCCAGGTCGATCAGCAGATCGGGCTGGGCTTCGGCGGCGCAGGCCAGCGCGTCGCAGAGGATCACGCGGCCTTCGGCGTCGGTGTTGCCGATCTCGACGTGCAGGCCGCTGCGCGTGCGGATCACGTCGCCGGGGCGGTAGGCGTTGCCGGCGATGGCGTTCTCGACCGCCGGGATCAGCAGCGTCAGCCGCACCGGCAGGCCCAGCGCCATCACCAGCTGCGCCAGGCCCAGCGCGTTGGCCGCGCCGCCCATGTCCTTCTTCATCTGGCGCATGCCGTCGGGCGACTTGATGTCCAGCCCGCCGGTGTCGAAGCACACGCCCTTGCCGACCAGCGTCAGCTGCGGGTGCTTGGGGTCGCCCCAGTGCAGCTCGATCAGCCGCGGCGCACGCGCAGCGGCGCGGCCGACGGCGTGGATCGCCGGGAAGCCGGCCTTCAGCAGCGCGTCGCCGACGGTCTGGCGGAACTCGGCGCCGTGCTGCTCGGCGACCAGCTTCACGGCTTCGGCCAGCTCGGCCGGGCCCATGTGCTCGGCCGGCGTGTTGACCAGGTCACGCACCGAGGCGATGGCCGCGGCCAGCAGCAGGCCGCGCTGGGCGGCCGCGCTCTTGGGCAGCTGCAGCGTCGCCGGCGCACGCGCGGCCGGCTTGTACAGGTCGAAGCGGTAGGCGCCCAGCTCCCAGGACATCGCCGCCACCTCGGCCGGCAGCTCCAGCCCGTCGGGCGACAGGCGATAGCGGCCTTCGGGCAGCGCCCGCGGCAGTGCCGCCAGCGCCCACGGGTGATCGGCCGCGCGCACGCCGGCCCAGACCTCGGCGATGGCGCCGTCGGCCGCCGGCACCAGCACGTGGCTGTCGGGCGCGGCGCTGAAGCCGGTGGCCTCGAGCCAGCGGCGCGTGGCCGCGGGCGCGGCGTCGAGGCGGGCGGCCAGGCCGGCGCGGTCGACGACACGCACGGGGATGGCGGAGGCGGCAGGTTTTTTCAGCTGGACGGACATCGGCGGCAGGCCGCACGCGGCGGCAGGACGAAAGCGGCGATTGTGATCGGTACCGGCCACCGGACGCGGGCACGGGGGCGGCGCTTGCGGCATCATCCGCGCCCCGATGAGCCCCCGCCCTGCCCCGCCCGCCGCCGCCCCGCGGCTGTTGCTCGCCCCGATGGAGGGCCTGCTCGACTGCAGCCTGCGCGACGTGCTGACGCGTGTCGGCGGCGTCGAGCTCTGCGTCTCGGAGTTCATCCGCGTCACCGACCAGCTGCTGCCGGCGCGGGTGTTCACGCGCATCGCCCCCGAGTTGCTGGCCGGCGGGCGCACCGCCGCCGGCACGCCGGTGCGCGCGCAGCTGCTCGGCGGCGACCCGGTCTGCCTGGCCGAGAACGCCGCGCGCCTGGCCGAGCTGTCGCCGGCCGGCATCGACCTGAACTTCGGCTGCCCGGCGCCGGTGGTCAACCGCCATCGCGGCGGCGCGGTGCTGCTCGACGAGCCGGAGCTGGTGCATGCCATCGTCGCCGCGGTGCGGCGCGCGGTGCCGGCCGCCGTGCCGGTGACGGCCAAGATGCGCCTGGGCCACCTGGACACGTCGCGCATGCTGGACTGCGCGCACGCGATCGCCGACGGCGGCGCCGCCGAGCTGGTGGTGCACGCACGCACCAAGGCCGAGGGTTACCGGCCGCCGGCGCACTGGCACCGCATCGCCGAGATCCGCGAGGCGGTGGCGCTGCCGGTGGTCGCCAACGGCGAGGTCTGGACGGTGGACGACGCGCGCCGCTGCCTGGCCGAGAGCGGCTGCGACGCGCTGATGCTGGGCCGCGGCATGGTCGCCGACCCGGGGTTGGCGCGGGCGATCCGCGGCGAGCCGGTGCCCGGCTGGGCGGCGCTGCAGCCGGAGCTGCGACGCTTCTGGGCGAGCGTCAGCGCGCGTGTCGAGCCGCGCCACCGCGCGGGGCGGCTCAAGCAGTGGCTGGGGCTGATGCGGCGGCGCTTTCCGGAGGCCGGCGAAGCCTTCGCACGCATCCGCGAGAGCAACGACGCGCGCCGCGTCGAGGCGCTGATGTTCGGCGAGGCGGCGCCGGCCGCCGCCGGCGCGCCCGCCTGAAGGCTCAGGCCGCGGGAGCGGCCGGGGCGTCCGCCGGCGCGGCGGCGGGCTGGCGCTGCAGGTGCCAGTCGAGCAGCTTGCGCATGTGGCCCAGCGACACGAAGTGGGCGTAGATCAGCCCGAGCAGGCCGCTCTTGAGCAGCTCGTGCGTGGTGGCCGCGTCCAGCGCCTGCACCTTCTCGTTGTCCACCGTCAGGAAGCCGTCGACGCTGAGCTTGCTGCCGTCGGGCAGCGTGGCGTCGAAGCGCATCGGGCGCAGCAGGTCCAGGTCGCGCAGGCGGCGGCACAGCACGCGCGTGCGCTGCGTCTCGCCTTCCAGCGCCTCGAGCTGGGCGCGCGCGTTCTGCAGCACCTCGCCGGGCTTGCCGTCGGCGTCGAACATCGGCACGCCGTCGTCGGTGCCGACGCCGCTCCAGGCCGAGTCGAAGCAGACCGCGAAGTTCTCGGCGTCCATCCGGCCCAGGCACATCGGGTAGCCGCGCAGCGACGCCGGCATGTAGTCGGCGCGCCAGCGGCCCTGCTCGAGGAACAGGTTCTGCTTGGGCTGCAGGCCGAAGACGGCGATCGGCGCGATGGCCGCCTTGCCGTCGTCGTCGTTGCCGGTGCGCACGAAGAAGATCGGGTAGTCGCGCGCGGCGTCGACGAACTCGATCGCGGCGATGAAGCACGAGTTGAGGTCGGCGGCGACGCTCCAGTCGGTCACCGGCAGCGCCAGCTTCAGCGCGCGGTGCTCCTTGAGGTCCACCGGCACCGGCTTGCGGTGCAGCAGCGGGATGATCATTCGTTCTCTCCTGTGTTGTCGGTGCGCGAGACGAGCACCTTGTCGACACGTTTGCCGTCGAGGTCGACGACCTCGAAGCGCCAGCCCTGCCAGCTGACGGCGTCGGCCGTCTTCGGCAGCCGGCCCAGCAGCAGCATCACCATGCCGGCCAGCGTGTTGTAGCGGCCGCGCTCCTCGTCGGGCAGGTCCTTCAGCTCGAGCCGGTCCTTGAACTCGGGCACCGGGATCAGCCCGTCCATCAGCCAGCTGCCGTCCTCGCGGCGCACGGCCCAGGCGTCCTCGTCGGTCTGGTTGCCGAACTCGCCGGTGATCGCCTCGAGCAGGTCGCGCTCGGAGATCACGCCCTGCACGGCGCCGTACTCGTCGACGACGAACACCAGGTCGGCCCGCGACTGGCGGAAGTGCTCCAGCAGCTCCATGCCCGACAGCGTCTCGGGCACGAAGACCGGCGGCGTCAGCAGCGTCTGCAGCTGCGGCGTCTCGCCGCGCGACAGCGGCTGCAGCAGCACGTGCGCGCCGAGCACGCCGATGACGTCGTCCAGGCTGCCGCGGCACACCGGGTAGCGCGAGTGGCCGTGCTCGGCGATCTGCGCCAGCACCTCGTCGATCGGGGCGTCGGCCTCGAGCCAGACGATCTCGGCACGCGGGATCATCATCGAGCCGATCTGGCGGTCGTCCAGGCGGAAGACGTTGCGCACCATCTGGTGCTCCTGGGCCTCGATGACGCCGGCGTCCAGGCCTTCCTCCAGGCTGGCCGCGATCTCCTCCTCGGTGACGGCACGCTGCGTGTCCTCGCGGATGCCCAGCAGGCGCAGCACCGCCTGCGTCGAGGCCGACAGCAGCAGCACCAGCGGCCGCGCGGCCAGCGAGATCCAGGTCATCGGCCGCGCCACCAGGCGCGCCACCGTCTCCGGGTAGAGCTGGCCCAGGCGCTTGGGCACCAGTTCGCCGAAGATGATCGTGACGATCGTGATCAGCACGACGACGATCGCCGTGGCGCCGATGCGTGCGCTGTGCTCGTGCACGCCGAGCGTGATCAGCCAGTCGCCCAGCGGCGCCGAGAACGCGGCTTCGCCGACGATGCCGTTGAGGATGCCGATGGAGGTGATGCCGATCTGCACCACCGACAGGAAACGCGTGGGGTCGTCGTGAAGGGCCATCGCGGCCCGGGCGCCGGGGGCGCCGTCTTCCACCATCACCTGGAGCCGGATCTTGCGTGACGCGGTGAGCGCCATCTCCGACATGGCGAAAACGCCGTTGAGCAGGATGAGGAAGACGAGAAGCGAAACGTCCATTAGAGCCGCCGCGACACGGCGGCGACGGGCTGTGGGGAGGCGCGCGAGCGTAGCAGAATCCGCGCCATGATCTTCTTCGCTGGCGACGTGCAGGGTTGTGCGGACGCATTGGAACGCCTGCTCGCCGAGATCGGCTTCTCCCCCTCGCGCGACCGCCTGGTGGTGCTGGGCGACCTGGTCAACCGCGGCCCGCAGAACCTGGCCGTGCTGCGCCGGCTGCGCGACCTCGGCGACGCCGCGGTCTGCCTGCTGGGCAACCACGACCTGCACACGCTGGCCGTGGCGCACGGCGTGCGGCCGCTGCACCGCAACGACACGCTGGGCGAGATCCTGGCCGCGCCCGACGCCGACGCCTGGGTCGACTGGCTGCGCCAGCGCCCGCTGGCGCACGTCGAGGCCGGCTGGTTGTGCGTGCACGCCGGCGTCGTGCCGCAGTGGGACACGGCCAGGACGCTGGCGCTGGCCGCCGAGGTGCAGGCCTGCCTGCGCGGCCCGGCCCTGCCGGCCTTTCTGCAGCGCATGTACGGCAACGAGCCGGCGCGCTGGGACGACGGCCTGCAAGGCGCCGACCGGCTGCGGTTCGTCGTCAACACGCTGACGCGCATCCGCTTCTGCCGCGCCGACGGCACGCTGGACTTCAAGACCAAGGACGGCGCCGCCGAGGCGCCGCCGGGGCTGATGCCGTGGTTCGAGGTGCCCGGCCGCAAGACCACCGGCGAGCCGATCGCCTTCGGCCACTGGAGCACGCTGGGCCTGGTGGTCGAGCCCGATCTGATGGCGCTGGACACCGGCTGCGTCTGGGGCGGCCGCCTCAGCGCGGTGCGCGTCGACGGCGGCCGGCAGGAGCTGGTGCAGGTCGGCTGCAGCCAGGCGCAGCGGCCGGGCGCCTGAACCGGCGCCGAAGGGCCGCGCGCCGACCTAGAATCGAGGGCTCCGGCGCAAGGCCGGACGACCCTGGAAGCGTGGCAGAGTGGTCGATTGCACCGGTCTTGAAAACCGGCGACGGGCAACCGTCCGTGAGTTCGAATCTCACCGCTTCCGCCAGACATCCAATGGCAACAGGCACTCGGGACGCCCTTGAGGCCTCGCCTGCCATACGGCCAGCCCTGGCAGACAGTTCAGCGGCAGCGGACGAGTCCCGTCCGATCATCTCTGGCTGCGCGTCGGCGGCCCGTTCGCGCAGACCGACGATTCAAGTGCGTCCGACCGAGATCCTCGCTCTCGGGACGGCCGCTGCGTCGGCGAACGCTCCACCATCCCTGATGCAACGTTGCCTCCGTGGGCGCAGCGAGGTGCTGCGCACGCGCACGCCCTGAACCGGCGACGCGTACTTTACCTTTTCTAGCCAAGAACTTTCCAATTATTCCGTCGCCGCTTTACCATTCGCGCATGAACAGCCCAGACACGACCCTCATGCTTCGGCTCGTCGACGAGGACCCGCGCAATGTTGCGGGGAGGCTGGCGAGTGCCCTGAACATCTCGCGTCAAGCGGCCAGCGCGCGACTCCAGAAGGCCATGAAGGCTGGGCTGCTGGGACGAGAGGGGCACGGGGCCGGCGTTCGCTACGAGCTGCAAACCTTGAAGGAGGTTCGGCAGAGTTTTGACCGTGTCGGGTTATCGGAAGACAGGGTGTGGCAACAGCACCTGCACCCTTTGGTGGCCGATCTCGCGGAGAACGTGCGCGATGTCTGGCGCTACGGCATGACGGAGATGATCAACAACGCCGTCGATCACTCCGGATCGCCGCAGGTGCACATCCGCATGCGACGAAACGGGTTGTTCACGCAGGCCTGGGTCGTGGACGATGGCGAAGGGATCTTCCTGCGCATCCAGAGGGCGCTTGGGCTGTTCGACCAGCGAGAGGCGATCCTCGAGCTGGCCAAGGGGAAGTTCACGACCGATCCCGACAACCACTCGGGCGAAGGCATCTTCTTCTCGTCGAAGGTGTTCGACTGCTTCGACATCCGGTCCGGGCGACTGCACTTCGCGCACGACTCGGACGAGGCCGATGTTCTGCTCGAATCGAATGGGGATGCACCGGGGACCACGGTGCTCATGAAACTGGCCAACGACAGCACGCGCACCACGCGAGAGGTGTTCGACAAGTTCGCCGTGCCCGACGAATACACCTTCGCCAAGACGATCGTGCCGGTTCGCTTGGCTCAGCACGAAGGCGAGAAGCTGGTCTCCCGGTCTCAGGCCAAGCGCCTGACGATGCGGTTCGATCGCTTTCAGACGGTGATCCTGGACTTTGCTGGCGTCGCCGAGATCGGCCAGGCGTTCGCCGACGAAGTGTTCCGGGTGTTCCAGCGAGCGCACCCGCAGACCACTCTGGTCCCGACCAACATGACGCCAGAGGTGAAGTCGATGGTCTCCCGGGCCCGGGCCGCGAGCCGCGCCTCCTGAGGTACACGACGCGCGCATCGCTTGCAAACCCCGCTGCGCCGTCCATCTTGCGTCGCCCAGTGGCCTGCGGAGGACGAGCAGGCGGGGGCGATCGGCGATCAGGTTTGCACCCCGGCTCCGCGGTCACAGCGCGAGCGGTACGGCCGGCCTCCCTTCACGGCCCCGCCATCCCCTTCGCCGCCCTGCCCCCGATTCAGCGGACAATCCCCCCATGGACCTGCATGTGCCGATCACCCTCACCGACGAACTCGCCGACGACGTCGTCACCGCCAGCGCTCGCCTGAACCTCGCCAGCGGCGAGATCGGGCGCATCGAGTACCACGACTGGGATGTCGCCACCCAGGGCCACCCCTGGGAGCGCGACGACTACGAGTTCACCAGCGGCACGCTGTCCAACGCCGGCAAGGACGTCGAGTTCGGCGTCACCGTCAACCGCACCTCCGGGCAGTACTCGGTCAGCGCCGACGAACTGCTGGAGATCAAGGTCAAGGCCGCGCAGCTGTTCGCCGGCATCAGCGGGACGGATCTGGCCGGACGCACCGGCCGCACGCACTGAGCGGCCGGCACGGCGCGCGGCACGCACCAGCGCCGTGATGCCGTCGCCGACTCGGGCCGGGCACGGCAGCGCCGTCGAGGTGCTGCTGGCCTTCCTGAAGCTCGGCCTGACCTCGTTCGGCGGCCCCGTCGCGCACCTGGGCTACTTCCACGCCGAGTTCGTCGGCCGCCGCCGCTGGCTGGACGAACGCAGCTACGCCGAGCTCGTCGCGCTGTGCCAGTTCCTGCCGGGCCCGGCCAGCAGCCAGGTCGGCATGGCGCTCGGGCTGCTGCGCGCCGGCTGGGCCGGCGCGGCGATGGCCTGGCTGGGCTTCACGCTGCCGTCGGCGCTGGCGCTGATCGCATTCGCCTACGGCATCGCCGGCCACCCCGGCCTCGCCGCGTCGGGCGCGGTGCACGGGCTGAAGGTGGTGGCCGTGGCCGTCGTCGCGCAGGCGGTGTGGACGATGGCGCGCACGCTGTGCCCCGACCGGCCACGCGCGGCGCTGGCCCTCCTGGCCGCGCTGGCGACGCTGGCGCTGCCGTCGGCGCCGGGCCAGTTGGCGGTGATCGTCGCCGCGGGCCTCGTCGGCTGGCGGCTGCTGAAGCTGCCGCCAGCGCCGCCGGGGCCGCAGGCGGTCTGGCGCGTGCCGCGCGCGGCCGGCGTCGCGGCGCTGGCGCTGTTCGCGGCGCTGCTGCTCGGGCTGCCGCTGCTCGCCGCGGCCACCGGCTCACCGGGCTGGGCGCTGGTCGACGGCGTCTACCGCGCCGGCGCGCTGGTCTTCGGCGGCGGCCACGTCGTGCTGCCGCTGCTGCAGGCCGCCGTCGTGCCGTCCGGCGCGGTCGACGACGCCGCCTTCCTCGCCGGCTACGGCGCGGCGCAGGCGGTGCCCGGGCCGCTGTTCACGTTCGCGGCCTACCTCGGCGCGGTCGCGCAGGGGCCGCTCGCGGGCTGGGTCGGCGGGCTGGTGTTCCTGGTCGTGATCTTCGTGCCGGCGTTCCTGCTCGTCGTCGGCGCGCTGCCGTTCTGGGACACGCTGCGCCGGCGTGACGCGGTGCGCGCGGCGATGGCCGGCGTCAACGCCGCGGTCGTCGGCATCCTGCTGGCGGCGCTGTACGACCCGGTCTGGACCACCGCCATCGGCAGCCGCGCCGACTTCGGCCTGGCGCTGGCGGCCTTCGGGCTGCTGGCCTGGGGCCGCGTGTCGCCGGTGATCGTCGTCGCGCTGGGCGCGGCGGCCGGCGCGCTGCTGGGCTGAAGGGCCCGCAAACGCCGCCGCCGAGCGGCCCGGACGGAACACGCGGCGCGCCTCGCGCTCGAACGTAGACTCGATGGGTCGCGGCCGAACCGTCGCACAAATCTGATGACGCCCGCGCCGCAGCACCGGCCGGCCCAGGGGAGAACGCGCCCGCCGTGAACTACAAGCACCTGCACTACTTCCTGCAAGTCGCCGAGACCGGCAGCGTGGCGGCGGCCAGCCGGCAGCTGCACCTGACGCCGCAGACGATCAGCGGCCAGATCCAGCTGCTGGCCGACCGGCTGGGCGGGCCGCTGTTCGAGAAGGTGGGCCGGCGGCTGGAACTCACCGACACCGGCCACCTGGCGCTGGGTTACGCGCGCGAGATCTTCTCGCTGGGCGCCGAACTCGAGGCCGCGGTGCGCGAGCGCACGCTGAAGGGCCGCACGCTCGAGTTCCGCGTCGGCGTGGCCGACGCGGTGCCCAAGTCGATCGCCTACCACCTCGTCGAGCCGGCGCTGAAGGTGGCGCAGCCGGTGCGCATCGTCTGCCGCGAATGGCGCCTGGACCGGCTGCTGTCCGAGCTGGCGATGCACACGCTGGACCTGGTGATCGCCGACGCGCCGGTGCCCCACTCGGTCAGCGTCAAGGCCTTCAGCCACCACCTGGGCGGCTCGGCGATCGGCGTCTTCGCGGCGCCGTCGCTGCTGGCCGGCGGCGAGCCGCCCTTCCCCGCCTGCCTGGACGGCGCGCCGCTGCTGATGCCCGGCGAGGACACGGCGGTGGGCCAGCGGCTGCGCGCCTGGTTCGAGAGCCAGGGGCTGGGGCCGCGCGTGGTGGCCGAGTTCGACGACAGCGCGCTGGCGCAGGAGTTCGGCCGCCAGGGCGTGGGCTACCTGCTCGCGCCGGCGGTGCTGGCCGACGAGATCCAGTCGCGGCTGCAGGTGCGCTGCGTCGGCACGATCGACGAGGTGCGCGAGGACTTCTACGCGATCTCGGTCGAGCGGCGCATCACCCACCCCTGCGTGCTGGCGATCACGCGCTCGGCACGCGCCGAGCTGTTCCACACGCTGCAGGGCGGGCGTGGCGCGCGCGCGGCGGCGCGCCGTGCCGGGGAGGCCGGCGCGTGAAGCCGCTGCGACGCTGGCTGCCCGACGCCGAGTCGATCCGCGCCAACCGCTGGCTGCGCTGGCTGGGCCCGGCACTGCACCACCCGCGGCTGTGGCACCTGAGCCGGCGCGGCCTGGCGCTCGGCATGGCGCTGGGCTTCTTCTTCGGCCTGCTGGTGCCGCTGGCGCAGATCCCGCTGAGCGCGGCAGCCGCCGTGGCATTGCGCGCCAACGTGCCGGCCGCGGTGGCCAGCACGCTGGTGACCAATCCGCTGACCTTCGGCCCGCTGTACTACGCCGCCTGGCGCCTGGGCAGCGCCGTGCTCGGCGAGCCCGAGCCGCCGCCGGCGCTCGTGGAGGCCGAGGTCGAGCCCGACGCCGACGCCGGCTGGTGGCAGCAGGCGGTCGGGCGCATCCTCGGCGTCGGCAAGCCGCTGCTGCTGGGGCTGGCGCTGATGGCCACCGGCGTCGGCATCACGACCTACTTCGTGGTCTCGGCCGTCTGGCGGCTCAACGTGCTCTGGAAGCGGCGCCGGCGGCAGCGCTGAACGCGGCGCGTTCAGTCCGCGACCATGCTCCAGCAGCCGCGCACGTAACGCTCGAAACCGCCGTCGTCGGCGAAGCGCCAGAGGTGCAGCCAGTCGTGGTGGACCAGCCGGTGCACGGCGGCGTGGCCGGCGATCACACGCTCGATGGCCGCGGCCGGCGCGTCGATCACCACCGTCAGCCGCAGCGGCTCGTGCCGCCAGCGGCTGCCGTCGTGCAGCGACTGCCGCGCCAGGCCGATGCGCAGGTCGCCGCCGTTGCCCTCGAAGACGCCGATGCGGCCGCCGACGACGTTGTGCAGCAGCTTGTTGCCGCTGCCCAGGCGCTGCGGGTCGCAGGTCGACGCGTGGTACTGCCAGTTGATCCAGTGCGTGACCAGCATCGGCGCGGTCATCAGCAGCTCCAGCACGCTGCCGTCGGCGTCGTGGGCCGGGTCGTAGTCGTGCAGGAAGACGCGGCCGTCCAGCGCGGCGCCCCGGCTGCGCGAGCGCGGCGCGATGAGGAAGGCGGCGTTGCCGGCCAGGCCCCACTCGGGCCGGGTCTGCGCGCCGTCGTTGGCGCGCCGGCGCAGCTGCTCGAGCAGGGCCGCGTGCGGCCGCCGGGCATCGAGCCCCAGCGCCGCCGCACGCTCGCGGCGCACCTGGTCGCCGGCCTGCACGAACACCGCCTGCAGGCGCGCCCAGCGGGCCCGCGCGGCGGCGTCCAGCAGGTCCAGGTCCAGCCCCTCGATCTCGTCGGTGGTGGTGTTGTGCAGCGCGGCGACGAAGGCCATGTCGGCCGGCATGGCGATGCCCCGGGCGCGCAGGCCCGCGCACACCGCCGGCTCGTTGAGCAGCCGCGCCAGCACGCGCGCGTTGACCTCGCCGGTCTGGCCGCAGCAGGCGCCGCAGTCCAGCGCCGCGGCCTGCGCGTTGTTCGCGCTCTGGCTGCCGTGGCCGACCAGCAGCACCAGCGGCGCGAGGCCGCGGTCCAGCCCCATCGTGTGCAGCACGCGCGCACCGAGCTCGACCTTCGCGCCGAGGTCCAGGCCAGCCAGCACCGGCCGGCACAGCGGCCGGTAGCGCGGCGCGTGGCCGGCACCGTCGAGCGGGCGCCGCGCGGCCGCCGGCGGGCGCAGCCATTGCGCCAAGCGACCCAGGTAGCCGAGCCCGACCGCCTCCACCGACGAGAAGGCCGCGTTCGGCCAGACGGTGCCGGCGCCCCAGCGCCCGGCCGCCGCGAAGCGCCCGAGCCGCGCCCGGCGCGCCGGGGCCTGCAGCGTGTCACCCGCCGGGCCGAAGTCGGCCGCCGTGGCGGCCACACGCTCGCTCACGTCCAGCACCGGCGCCAGCAGCCCGGGCAGCTGCGGGCGCCGGGCCTCGGTGGCCAGCGGCGTGTAGGCCACCGGCAGACCGAAGAAGCCGGCGAAGCCGATCGTCTGCACGGCCGGCCAGACCGACTCGACGGCACGCCGCAGCCGCTCGCTGCGCACGTCGATGCAGAACGCCGCCTGGACTTCGATGCCCGCCGCGGACACCGGCTCGACCGGTGCCGGCGCGACGGCACGAAGCCGGCGGGCCAGGTCGCGCTGGTAGCCCGCCTCGTACGCGAGCTGCCAGACCTCGTCGACCCGCAAGGCGTCCTCGGCCTGCTGCAGCCGCCCGGGCGCACCTTCCCACTCCACCTGCAGCGCCACGAAAGCCCGCTGCGCCGCGCGGTCGTCGCGGCATTCCAGCAGGATCGCGCCCCAGGCCAGGCGGATGGCGAGCAGGTCGCGCAGGTGCTCGTCGTCGCGGCCGGCCAGGCGCGCCTCCCAGGCGAGATAGGCGCACCACGAGGCCCAGCCGTTGACCGTCAGCAGCACCGCCTCGAGGTAGTCGGCCCAGGCCTTCTCGGCCAGGCCGAGCCGGCGCAGCACCCAGCGTTCGGCCTGCACGCGCGTGGCGGGCAGCGCGGCCAGGCCGCGCGCCAGCTCGGGCAGGCCCATCAGCGCGCCGATGCCGTGGTCGTGGGTCAGCGTGTCGCGCCAGAAGGCGTAGAGCCCGCCCGGGCGCTCGGGCTGCCAGTCGGCCTGGTGGCGGTCGAAGTAGGCGGCGCAGACCTGGCTCACCTGGTGGGTGACGGCCTGGCGCCACGACAGCCGGCGCCGGCCCTGCGGATCGTCGTCGAGCACGTCGATCAGCAGCGGCAGCCGGGGCAGCCCGGGCGCCCGGTCGAGGGCCGCCACGGCCTGGGCGGCGTCGAGACCGGCGGCGCGGGCGTCGGGGTGCCGGGCCAGCGCCGCGTCGAGGTCGGCGGCGCTGATGCGGCCCGAGGCCCAGGCCTCGCGCAGCCGCTCGCGCGGCGGGAAGACACGGATGTCGCCCAGCACCGCCAGCCGCGCGGCCACGCGGCGCACGCTGCTGCCGATGCGCTCCCAGTGCGGGTTGACGGCGATGGCGCGATCCAGCGGCCAGGCCGGCGCGATGGCGCGGCAGGCCTGGGCGCAGGCGGCGTCGATGCGCCGGTCGACGTCGGCGTCGGACGGCCGCGGCGGCTCGCGGTGGGCGGACGGTTCGGTGCCGGGGGCCAGCAGGGTCTGCATCACGGAATCCTCGTCTCGGGTCCATCGGTGGCGGCGGTCCAGCGGGTCGGCCACAGGCGCAGCACGGCGCGTGTCGCGACCTCGTCGACGTAGAAGCCGGCGTAGCTCCAGCGGCGCCAGAAGGCCAGCGCCGCCGGGCGGGCGTGCAACAGCACCAGGCTCGCGTAGAGCAGCGCCAGGCCGGCCAGCGCCACGACGCCGGCCGGCCCGTCGGGCGTGTCAACCGGGCCCAGCGGCAGCGCGTGACCGGCGACGGTGGCCGCCGCCAGCGCGGCCACCATGGCGGCACCGGCGAGCGCGCCGTGCAGCGCCCCGGGAGCGTCGGGATGCCGGCTCGCCGGCTGCCAGAACAGCGGCGCCCAGGCCAGCGCCAGCACGCCGCTCCACCACCACGGCCAGGCCGGCACCGGCACCAGCTCGGCCTGCAGCGCGAGCAGGCCGGCGATCACCGCCGCCGACGCGAGCGGCGCGACGACGAGGCTGGCCAGCGCCGGCTCGGCGCCGCCGTGCATCGTGCGCAGCCGCGCCGTGTCGACGGCCGAGGAGGCGGCGAGGAAGGCATGCGCCTTGTACAGCGAGTGGCCGAGCAGGTGCAGCAGCGCCAGCGTGTACAGGCCCAGGCCGCACTCCATGACCATGAAGCCCATCTGGGCCACCGTCGACCAGGCCAGCCGCACCTTGACGCTGGCGCGCGTCAGCATCACCAGGCCGGCGAGCACCGCGGTGGCCAGGCCGATGCCGACCAGCAGCCAGCGCGCCAGCGGCACCGCGTCCAGCCAGGGCGCGAAGCGGATCAGCACGTAGCCGCCGAGGTTGATGACACCCGCGTGCAGCAGCGCCGACACCGGCGTCGGCGCTTCCATCACCTGGATCAGCCAGCCGTGCACCGGCAGCAGCGCGGTGCGCAGCACGACCGCCAGGACGAGACAGACGGCGCCGGCCTGCAGCGCCGCCGACGGCGCCGCGGCCTCGAGGTGGCGCCCCAGATCGGACAGCGAGCCGGAGCCGACCTCGGTCCAGGCCAGCGCTGCGGCGGCGACCAGCAGGACGTCGGCCAGACGGTCGGCGACACGCTTCTTGTGCGCCGCCAGCAGCGCGAACGGCCGATCGCGATAGAAGCACAGCAGGTGCTGCAGGCACCCGCCGACGCCGGCCCAGGCGGCAATCAGCACCAGCCAGTGGTCGGCCAGCAGCAGCACCTGCACCGCGGCGAGCACGCCGGCGAGCGCGGCCACGTAGCGCGGCTGGCCGGGCTCGCCCTGCAGATAGCGCGACGAGAACACGCCGATGACGGTGCCCAGCAGCTGCACCAGCAGCGCCATCCAGGCGCCGGCCAGCGTGACGGCCAGCCCCGGCAGCGGCAGCGCGGCCGTGCCCGGCCCGGCGGCGAGCTGCAGGCCCAGCGCGGCGGCGGCGGCGGCGACGCCGGCCACCGCGAGCACCCGCCAGCGCGCCCAGGCCGCCGCCACGTCGGCGTCACGCCGAAGCGGCACGGCGGCGAGCATCAGCACGGCCGGCAGCAGGCTGCAGGCCGGCCACAGCAGGCTCACGAGCTTCATCGTCGGGTCTCCAGCAGACAGGCCAGGCGATGGTGCCGGCCGCCTCACGTTCTGTAAAATTCATTGATGCGAACGTTTTGATCTTTTATAAAGAATGATTTACGTCGAGCAGCTGAACTTCCACCACCTCCTGTACTTCTGGCGTGTCGCCAAGGCGGGGCACCTGACGCAGGTGGCGAAGGAGCTGCACGTGTCGCAGTCGGCGCTGTCGAGCCAGATCCGCCAGCTCGAGGAGCGTCTGGGCGAGCCGCTGTTCGAGCGCACCGGCCGCCGCCTCGTGCTGACCGACACCGGCCAGCTGGTGCTGTCCTACGCCGAGAACATCTTCGGCATGGGCCAGGACCTGCTGGGCCGGCTGCAGGGCCGCGGCCAGGGCACGGTGCGGCTGCGCGTGGGCAGCGTCGCGACGCTGTCGCGCAACTACCAGGAGAACTGGATCCGGCCGCTGCTCGCCGACCCGGCGGTGACGCTGACGCTGGAGTCCGGCATGCTCGACGAGCTGCTGCGCCGCCTGCTGCAGCACCAGCTCGACGTGGTGCTCGCCAACGAGGCGGTGCCGGCCGACCCCGACCGGCCGCTGCACTGCCGTTTCCTGGGCAGCCAGGCGATCTCGCTCGTCGGCCCGGCGGCGGCCTGGCAGGGGCGCAGCCTGCGCATGCCCGAGGACCTCGGCGGGCTGGAGCTGGCCGTGCCGGGGCCGCGCCATGCGCTGCGCGGGCAGTTCGACGCGCTGTGCGTGGCCGCCGGCGTCGCCCCGCGCCTGCGCGCCGAGGTCGACGACATGGCGATGCTGCGCCTGGTGGCGCGCGACAGCGGCTGGCTCACCGTGTTGCCCGAGGTCGTGGTGCAGGACGAGCTGCAGGCCGGCGTGCTGGTGACCGTCGGCCGCTCGGCGCAGCTGCAGGAGAACTTCTACGCCATCACGACGCTGCACCGGCACCGCATGGAACGGCTGGAGCGCCTGCTCGCGCCGCATCCGGCGCCGTCCGCCCAGCCTTGACGAGTTGTCAACGCTGGCCGGGGGGCCTCTTCGGCCGCCCGGGCCTGCGCGAGAATCCCGGGTCGGCCCGCCCCGCGGCGCGGGGCCGTCGCCGCCAGGACAACCCCAGCCACGAGTGCCGCCCATGCCCGCCTACCGTTCCAAGACCTCCACCGCCGGCCGCAACATGGCGGGCGCGCGTTCGTTGTGGCGCGCCACCGGCATGAAGGACGGCGACTTCGACAAGCCGATCATCGCCGTCGCCAACAGCTTCACCCAGTTCGTGCCCGGCCACGTGCACCTGAAGGACCTGGGCCAGCTCGTCGCCCGCGAGATCGAGGCCGCCGGCGGCGTCGCCAAGGAGTTCAACACCATTGCGGTGGACGACGGCATCGCGATGGGCCACGACGGCATGCTGTATTCGCTGCCCAGCCGCGACATCATTGCCGACTCGGTCGAGTACATGGTCAACGCGCACTGCGCCGACGCGCTGGTGTGCATCTCCAACTGCGACAAGATCACCCCGGGCATGCTGATGGCCGCGATGCGGCTGAACATCCCGGTGGTCTTCGTCTCCGGCGGCCCGATGGAAGCCGGCAAGACGCGGCTCGCCAACCCGGCGACGCAGACCGTCGAGTTCCGCAAGCTCGACCTGATCGACGCGATGATCATGGCCGCCGACCCCAAGGTCTCCGACGAGACCGTCGCCGAGGTCGAACGTTCGGCCTGTCCGACCTGCGGTTCTTGCTCGGGCATGTTCACCGCCAACTCGATGAACTGCCTGACCGAGGCGCTGGGCCTCTCGCTGCCGGGCAACGGCACGGTGGTGGCCACGCACGCCGACCGCGAGCAGTTGTTCAAGCGCGCCGGCCGCCTGGTCGTCGAACTCGCCAGGCGCTACTACGAAGGCGGCGACGAATCGGTGCTGCCGCGCGCGGTGGGCTTCAAGGCCTTCGAGAACGCGATGACGCTGGACATCGCGATGGGCGGCTCGACCAACACCATCCTGCACCTGCTGGCCATCGCCCAGGAAGCCGGCATCGAGTTCACGATGGCCGACATCGACCGCCTGTCGCGCTCGGTGCCGCAGCTGTGCAAGGTGGCGCCGAACACGAACAAGTACCACATCGAGGACGTGCACCGCGCCGGCGGCATCATGGCCATCCTCGGCGAGCTCGACCGCGCCGGCAAGCTGCACACCGACGTGCCGACGGTGCACGCGCCGACGCTCAAGCACGCGCTCGACGAATGGGACATCGCGCGCGCGCCCAGCGACGCGGTGAAGACCTTCTACCTCGCCGGCCCGGCCGGCATCCCCAGCCAGGTCGCGTTCAGCCAGGCCAGCCGCTGGCCCAGCCTGGATCTGGACCGCGCCGAAGGCTGCATCCGCGCCATCGAGCACGCCTTCTCGCGCGAAGGCGGCCTGGCGGTGCTGTACGGCAATCTCGCCGAGGACGGCTGCGTCGTGAAGACCGCCGGCGTCGACGACAGCCTGCTGGTCTTCGAAGGCCCGGCGCACGTCGTCGAGAGCCAGGACGAGGCCGTCGAGCACATCCTCGGCGACCGGGTGTTGGCCGGCGACGTCGTCGTCGTGCGTTACGAAGGCCCGAAGGGCGGCCCCGGCATGCAGGAGATGCTCTACCCGACGAGCTACATCAAGAGCAAGGGCCTGGGCAAGGCCTGCGCGCTGCTGACCGACGGCCGTTTCTCCGGCGGCACCTCGGGGCTGTCGATCGGCCACTGCTCGCCCGAGGCCGCGGCCGGCGGCACGATCGGCCTGGTGAAGACCGGCGACCGCATCCGCATCGACATCCCGAACCGCCGCATCGACGTGCTCGTCGACGAGGCGACGCTGGCCGCGCGCCGCGCCGAGCAGGACGTGCTCGGCTGGAAGCCGGCGCAGCCGCGCCCGCGCAAGGTCTCGGCGGCGCTGAAGGCCTACGCGCTGCTGGCCACCTCGGCCGACAAGGGCGCGGTGCGCGACCTATCCAAGCTGGAAGGCTGAACGGGGCCGGGCCCGGCGCCCGGCTAACACCGATTCGCGCCGCGCGCTGCATGCCGCAGCGGCGCACTCGGTTGCGACAGCGCAAACACCGTTCGCGCTGGCGGGGCCCGCGTACACTTGTTTGCAATGTCGTGGACCTGCGTCAACCGCCGCATCACCGCCTGGCTGTCGTGCCTGGTGCTGCTGTTCGCGGCGCTGGCACCGTCGATCTCGCATGCGCTGCAGTCTTCTCGCGGCGCGGGCTGGGTGGAGGTCTGCACCGCCGAAGGCTCGCGCTGGGTCGCCGCCGGCGCCGAGGACAGCGACTCGCTGCCCGCCCAGGCCCATGGTCTGGAGCACTGTCCTTTCTGTTCGCTGCACGCGCCCACGCCGGGCCTGCCGCCGGCCGACCGGCTCGTCGTGCCGCCCGCCGGCCGCGACGCCACCCTGCCCCCCGCCTTCCTGCACGCGCCGAGCACGGCGCACGCCTGGCGCAGCGCCCAGCCGCGCGCGCCGCCGTTCGCGCTGAGCTGAACGAACGACGGGCCACCGTACGCCGCAGCCAGCGGCGCGGCGCACGCCCGTGCATCCCCGCGGCGGACTGACCGCCACAGGACCCACCGGACGAGCTGCAGGCCAGCGCGACATGCGCGGCCGGCGGCCGCCATGCACGTCCGCCGCAGCCCGCCCCCACGCGGCCCCGTGACACGCGGGCTCGCGATCCGAACACGAGACTCCCATGACCCGACAAGGCTTCATTCTTTCCGCCCTGCCCCTGGCCGCCCTCGCCACGCTTGCCGCCTGCGGCGGTGGCGGCGGCAGCGACGACGACACGCCGAAGACCGTCACGATCGAGTTCGCCGCCGTCGCCGGCAACACGCCGATCGGCTGCGGCAGCACCGTCAGCGGCCTGGGCAGCGGCGGCGTCGACGCCAAGCTGCAGGACTTCCGCTTCTACGTCTCCAACGTGAAGCTGGTGAAGGCCGATGGCACGGAGGTCGCGCTGACCCTGCCGGCCGACGACGACTGGAACCACAGCGCCGGCGGCAACGCCGTGACGCTGATCGACCTCGAGGACGGCAGCGGCGGCTGCAGCGCCGGCACGAGCGCAACCCACACCAGCGTCACCGGCACCGTGCCCGCGGGCGACTACGTCGGCGTCAGGATGACGATGGGCGTGCCGTTCCCACTGAACCACACCGACTACGCCTCGGCCCCGGCGCCGCTGGACGTGCAGGCCATGGCCTGGAGCTGGCAGTCGGGGCGCAAGTTCGCCAAGATCGAGGTCGTCGACCCCGACGGCAGCACCGGCACCTGGGCAGCACACAGCTTCTACGTGCACCTGGGCTCGACCGGCTGCAGCGGCAACCCGGCCAACGGCGAGACCGTCTCCTGCGTCGCCGCCAACCGCATGGACTTCGCGCTCGCCGCCTTCGACCCGGCGACGCAGAAGATCGCCGTCGACCTGCGTGCGCTGCTGGCCGGCAACGACATCACGCGCAACCAGGCCGGTGCCCCGGGCTGCATGTCCGGCGGCACCGACCCCGAGTGCGCCGCGGTGTTCCAGGCGCTGGCCATCGGCTGGAACGCCGACGGCAGCGGCAGCGGTCTGCCGGTCGACGGCGGCGCGGCCCAGACGCTGTTCCGGGCGGTGGCCAAGTGAAGCGCGGCGCCCCCGTCATCGCGGCGGGCGCCGCTGCCGTCGTGCTGGCCGCCGTCGCGGCCTGCGGCGGCGGCGGCACGACGCTCAGCGAGGAGACCGGCGGCAGCGCCGCGTGGACCTGGACGCTGCCGGCCCACTTCCCGGAACCCAAGGTGCCGGCCGACAACCCGATGTCGGCCGCCAAGGTCGAGCTCGGCCGCTTCCTGTTCTACGACCCGCGCCTGTCGGGCAACGGCCAGCAGTCCTGCGGCAGCTGCCACCTGCAGGCGCTGGCCTTCACCGACGGCCGCGCCACCGCCGTCGGCTCCACCGGCGAAGCCCACCCGCGCGCGGCGCAGCACCTGTCCAACGTCGTCTACAACGCCACGCTGACCTGGGCCAACCCGTCGCTGGTGACGCTGGAGCGGCAGATGGAGACGCCGCTGTTCGGCGAGCGCCCGGTCGAGATGGGCGTCAACGACGCCAACAAGGCCGCGGTGCTGCAGCGCCTGCGCGAGGACCGCGGCATCGCCGGCTATCCGGCGCGGTTTGCCGCGGTCTTCGCCGGCGAGGCCGAGCCCGTCAGCTGGGCCAACGTCATCAAGGCGATCGCCGCCTTCGAACGTTCGCTGATCTCGGGCCGCAGCCGCTACGACCGCTGGCTGGCCGGCCAGGCCACGCTGTCCGACACCGAGCAGCGCGGCATGAAGCTGTTCTTCGGCGAGAAGGCCGAGTGTTTCCACTGCCACGGCAGCTTCAACTTCAACGACCAGATCGTGCACGCGCGCAGCCGCATCGTGGAGACGCCGTTCCACAACACCGGCCTCTACAACCTGGGCGGCACCGGCGCCTATCCGGAAGACAACCGCGGCGTCTTCGAACTCACCGCCAGGGCCGCCGACATGGGCGCCTTCCGCGCGCCCAGCCTGCGCAACGTCGAGGTCACGGCACCGTACATGCACGACGGCAGCATCGCGACGCTGGCCGAGGTCGTCGCCACCTACGCCGCCGGCGGGCGCCACATCGCCACCGGCCCCCATGCCGGCGACGGCCGCGCCAATCCCTACAAGGACCCGCTGGTCAGCCGCATCGATCTCGACGCGCAGGAACAGGCCGACATCGTCGCCTTCCTGAAGACGCTGACCGACCACGACTTCCTCACCGACCCGAACCATGCCGACCCGTTCGCCCAGAACTGAGGCGCTGTGCGCCCTGGCCGCCGCCTTGCTGGCCGGTGCCGCACAGGCCCACGAGGCGGGGGCCGACCCGCTGCCCGAGGACCCCGGCTGGCGCGTCGGCGCCGCCGCCGCCGTCTTCGCCGCCGATGCCGACCATCGCTGGCCCGCCGCCACGCTGCCCGGCGTGCTGCTGCGCGGCAGCCCCCCCGACGACCAGCGCGGCGGCCTGACGCTGGAGCACGCGACGCTGGACGCCGCGGCGCGCTTCACGCCCCACCTCGGCGCCGCCGCGGCCATCGGCTGGCACGACGGCGACGGCGCCCACGTCGAAGCCGCCGGGCTGCACCTGCGCTGGGCCGGCCACGGCGGCGAGTACACGCTGCAGCTGGGCCGCGACACCGTGCGCCTGGGCAGCGTGATCGACCGTGCCGGCCACTACGACCGCTTCGTCCAGACGCCGCTGGCCAAACGTGCCGTGTTCGACGACGAGTGGATCGACGACGGCGCCGCGCTGGCCTGGCGCGACCCGCTGGCCGACGGCCTGCGCGGTGTCGAGGCCGGGCTGTGGCGCGGCCGCGTCTTCCCCGGCGGCGAACACGGCCCGCTGGTGCCGTCGCTGCGCCTGCACCTGGGCTGGGGCCACGTCGACGCGCAGCTGAGCGCGGCGCGGTTCCAGCCCGACGCACGCGGCTCGGCGGTGGCCACCGTCGGCGCGCCGGCGCACACCCACGGCACGCTGGACTGCCGCGCCAGCCTGCAGCAGCGTGTCTGCTTCGACGGCACGGCCGACGTGCTCGCCGCCAGCCTGCAGTGGGAGAACGACGCCGGCGACTGGACGCTGGCCGCCGCCGGCATGCTGCGCCGCGAGCGCGGCGAGCTCTACGCCACCGACGGCAGCGCCGGGCTGCGTTCACGCGTGGCCGGTGGCTGGCTCGACGCCGCCTGGCGCGCGGCGCCGGGCTGGACGCTGGCCGGCCGCCTGGAGCGGCTGGTGCCGCGCCAGAAGCTGGCCGGCGCCGGCACCGTGTCGCTGGCGCGCGCCGCGGGTTTCGACGCCGCCGGCAGCCGCCAGCGCGCCACCGCCGCGGCGCTCTGGACCTGGCGTCCGGGCCTGACGCTGGCGCTGGAGACCGGGCGCGAGTGGGGGGCCGGCGCCTCCCTGTCGCAGCTCGCGCTGCGACTGATCTGGAGCGAACCCGACCTGAAGGAGATGCGGCCGTGAAGGCCGACGACACCCCCGGCCGCGGACGCCTGACGCGCCGCCGTTTCGTCCTGCTGCTGGCCGCCACCCCCTGCGCCGGCGGCGCGCAGGCGCACGGCGCACGCGCCGGCGATCTCGCCATCGACCACCCGTACGCGACGCCGACGCCTGCCGGGCTGGCCACCGGCGCGGTCTACTTCCGCACGATCGAGAACCGCGGGCGCACGGCCGACCGCCTGCTCGGCGCGTCGACGCCGCGCGCCGAACGCGTGGAGATCCACCGCAGCACGATGGACGGCGACGTGATGCGCATGCGTGCCGTGCCGGCGCTGGAACTGCCGGCCGGCGCCGGCGTGCGGCTGCGCCACGGCGAGGCCGGCGCCCACCTGATGCTGTTCGGCCTGTCGGCGCCGCTGCGCGACGGCGAGCGTTTCCCGCTGACGCTGCGTTTCGAGCATGCCGGCAGCGTCGAGGTGAACGTCTGGGTGCAGACACCGCGCGGCGGCGCTCATCGGCACTGAACGGACGCCGCCCTCGGGGGCGGCGTGACGCCGTTCACGCCGCCGCGCACAACAGAATCATAAAAATCATTTCTAATATCTAGTAGCACAAACCGCGGCTACAGGCCGCAGATTGCGCAACTCGCCAGGCGACTGAGCACGGTGCTGCTGTCAGCTTGCTCACGCTCGGGGGGCACTCCTAATCAATTTTGAGGACGTCGCGCCGAAATAGCGGTCAGGCCGGTGGACGGCCGGGACAGCGCCAAGGCCCCGAGTGGGCCCCAACACGACGGATACCACGATGCTCACCCACCTCAAGATCGGCCAGCGCCTGGCGCTCGCCTTCGGCCTCCTGCTGGCACTGCTCGGTGCCATGGCCGCGCTGGCGGCGTTCCAGATGTCGCGGCTGGCGGACAACTCGACCTACTACGCCGTGAACCTCGTGCCGTCGTACGAGGCCGAACATGCGATGGTGATCGCGCTCGCCGACGCCCGGCGCTACGAGGCCCAGCACATCCTGTCGGAGCAGGCCAGCGACATGGACCGGCTCGAGGCACTGATCGCCGAGCGCCACAAGACGGTCAACGCCGAACTCGACCGCTACGAGAAGTCGCTGCTCTCCGACGATCAGGATCGGCAGTTGCTCGGCGAAGCGCGCAAGACCGTGGGTGCCTACGTCGCGGCCTGGCCGGCGCTGCAATCGGTGTCGCGCCAGATGGCCTCCGACCCGGCGAAGGGCCAAGAGGCGACGGCCTTGTTCGTCGGCGCCTCGCCGGCGTACGAGGCGGCGCAGACCGCGCTCGGCCGCTGGTGGGACTACAACGTCAAGCTGTCCGAGCAGCAGGCTGAGCGCGCCGCAGCCACCTATTCGAGCGCCCGGCTGGCCTTGATCGTGATGGTCGTCGCGGCCTTCGCACTGGGCATCGGCGCCGCGGTGCTGATCACGCGCTCGATCGTCCGGCCGCTGCACCGCGCCGTCGAGGTGGCCGGCGCGGTGGCCGACGGCGACCTGAGCCGCCGCATCGACGCCGAGGGCCGCGACGAGATGGCCGATCTGCTGCGCTCGCTGGGCCGCATGAACGACAGCCTGGCCCGCGTCGTCGGCCAAGTGCGCGCCAGCAGCGACAGCATCGCCACCGGCTCCTCGCAGATCGCCAGCGGCAACGCCGACCTGAGCCAGCGCACCGAGGAACAGGCCAGCAACCTGCAGCAGACCGCGGCGTCGATGGAGCAGCTCTCCAGCACCGTCAAGCAGAACGCCGAGACCTCCCAGCAGGCCAACCAGATGGCCGCGGCGGCGGCCGCCGCCGCGGCGCGCGGCGGCGAGCTCGTCGGCACCGTCGTGACCACGATGCAGGACATCAGCAGCTCGTCCAAGCGCATCGCCGAGATCATCGGCGTCATCGACGGCATCGCCTTCCAGACCAACATCCTGGCGCTCAACGCCGCCGTCGAGGCGGCCCGCGCCGGCGAGCAGGGCCGGGGCTTCGCCGTCGTCGCCGGCGAGGTGCGCACGCTGGCCAGCCGCTCGGCCGAGGCGGCCAAGGAGATCAAGAGCCTGATCGGCGCCAGCGTCGAGAAGGTCGAGGTCGGGTCGCGCCAGGTCCAGGAGGCCGGCGAATCGGTGACGGCCATCGTCTCGGAGGTCCAGCGCGTGAGCCAGCTGATCGGCGAGATCACCAACGCCACCGTCGAGCAGTCCTCGGGCATCGGCCAGGTCGGTGACGCCGTCGGCCAGCTCGACCAGGTCACGCAGCAGAACGCCGCGCTGGTCGAGGAGAGCGCAGCGGCCGCCGAGAGCCTGCGCCTGCAGGCCGCGCGCCTGGCCGAGGTCGTCGGCGTCTTCAAGCTCGCCGCGGGCGGTGTCACGCTCGCCGACACGGCGCCGACGCCGCCGCGCGCGGCCCCCGCCCGGGCCACGGCTTCGGCACCGGCACCGCGTGCGACCGCCGTCGCCGCGCCGGCACCCGCGGCCCGGCCGCGTGCCGAGCGCGCCACGGCGCCGGCCGGCGAGGACGACTGGACCACCTTCTGATACCGGCCCGCCGGCGCACCGAAGGGGTGCACCAACCGGCCGGATCACGCGGCATCCTCACGATTTCATCGATTTTTGCCGGCACGAGGCGCCGATGAGGCGGACAATCGGGCTCCACGGCCGTCCCAAGCCCCCGAGGCCAGGGCCGGCGTCATGAATCGAGAGACCGAACCGGTGCCCCAGACCCACCGCGTCCCGACCGGACGCCCGACAACCGCCGGGCGCTCCGCCTCCGGGCACGCCAACGACGCCGAACTGCAGGCCGTGCACGACGCCGTGCTGCGACTGCTGAAGCTGCACCAGAACGCGCTCGACGCCATCTCGCAGGGCGTGCTGATCAGCGACGCCAACCGCCGCACCACCTACGTCAACGCCGCCTTCGTCAGCCTGACGGGCTACTCGGCCGAGGAGATGCTCGGCGGCAGCTGCGCCATGCTGCAGGGGCCGGGCACCGCGCCCGAGACGGTGCTGGCGATGCGCGAGGCGATGGAGCGCGGCGAACCCTTCCACGGCGAGCTGCTGAACTACCGCAAGGACGGCACGCCGTTCTGGAACGAGCTGAAGATCGTCCCGGTGCGCGGCGACGACGGCACGATCACCCAGTTCGTCGGTGTGCAGCGCGACGTCACCGCGCGGCGCGACGCGATGAACAAGCTGTCGCTGGCGGCGCGTGTGTTCGAGCAGAGCAACGAGGCGCTGGCCATCGCCGACGTGCACGGCCGCTTCGTCGCCGTCAACGAGGCGTTCACGCGCATCACCGGCTACACCGAGCGCGAGGTCATCGGCCAGAACCCGAGGCTGCTGAAGTCCGGGCTGCACGACGAGAGCTTCTACCGCCGCTTCTGGGAGGAGCTGCAGACGCGCGGGCGCTGGGAAGGCGAGATCTGGAACCGGCGCAAGAACGGCGAGGTGTATCCGGAGTGGTTGTCCATCGGCCGCGTCGTCGACGAGGGCGACCGCACGGTGAACTACGTCGCCTCGTTCAGCGACATCACCGCTCGCAAGCACGCCGAGGAGAACGTGCGCCGGCTGGCCTACTACGACCCGCTGACCGGCCTGCCCAACCGCGCGCTGCTGCAGGAGCGCGCCAGCCAGGCGCTGCAGATCGCGGTGCGCACCGGCGAGCCGGTGGCGCTGATGTTCCTCGACCTGGACCACTTCAAGAACGTCAACGACACGCTGGGCCACCCGATCGGCGACCGGCTGCTCGTCGCGCTGGCGCAGCGCATGCGCCCGGCGCTGCGCGACCAGGACACGCTGGCGCGCGTCGGCGGCGACGAGTTCGTGCTCGTGCTGCCCAGCACCGACGCGACCGGCGCCAGCTACGTCGCGCAGAAGCTGCTGCAGATCGTGCAGGAGCCGGTGCAGCTCGACGGCCACGACCTCACCGTGACGCCGTCGATCGGTGTCGCCGTCTTCCCCACCGACGCCGCCGACTACGACACGCTGTTCGCCTTCGCCGACGCGGCGATGTACCGCGCCAAGATGTCCGGCCGCGCGACCTTCAGCTTCTACACCGCGGAGATGCAGGCCCAGATGGCACGCACGCTGCGAGTGGAGAACGCGCTGCGCCGGGCGCTGGAGCGCGACGAGATGCAGCTGCACTACCAGCCGCAGTGCCAGGCCGCCGACGGGCGCATCGTCGGCGTCGAGGCGCTGCTGCGCTGGCAGCACCCGGAGCTGGGCTGGATCGGCCCGGCCGAGTTCGTGCCGCTGGCCGAGACCAACGGCCAGATCGCGGTCATCGGCCGCTGGGTGCTGGACACCGCGCTGCGCCAGCTGCGCGCCTGGCAGCTCGCCGGGCTGCCGCCGCTGCGCATGGCGGTCAACCTGTCGGCGGTGCAGCTGCGCCAGCCGGGGCTGGCCGAGCTGGTGGGCGAGCTGCTGCGCCGGCACGAGGTCGACCCGGCCTGGCTGGAGCTCGAGCTGACCGAGACCATGGCCTGGGACGACCCCGAAGGCTCGGCGCGCCAGATCGCGCGGCTGCGCGCGATGGGGCTGCGCATCGCGCTGGACGACTTCGGCGCCGGCTACACCTCGTTCTCGCACCTGAGCCTGTTCCAGGCGGGCACGCTGAAGATCGACCGCTCGCTGGTCGCCGGCATCGAGCGCGGCAGCCACCAGGCGAGCGTCGTCGCGGCCATCGTCAACCTGGCGCGCACGCTGCGCATGCACACCGTGGCCGAGGGCGTCGAGACGCCCGGCCAGCGCGAGGCGCTGCTGGCCGCGGGCTGCGAGTCGGCGCAGGGCTGGCTGTACGGCCGGCCGATGCCGGCCGAGGCCTTCGAGGCCCTGATTCGCGAACGCCAGGCACCACCGCCGGGCTGACGCGGGGCCGCCCCGGCAAAACTCCGAAGGAACCCCCGGGGAAATCTCGCCGGGATAACTCGAAGCGGTTGCCGCAAACCCCTTCGGCTGCCAAACTGTGGGCCGTGACGCGGCGCTGCCGGCGTATTTCGAGGGACCGAGGCTTTTCTCCATGAATTTCGTTGCGCTGAGCCTCACGCTGCTGCAGCAAACCTGCGTCTACCTCGTCGTGGCGTATCTCCTGGCGGGCACCCGGATATTCATCCCGCTGATGCACGTGACGATCCGGCTGCCGCAGCGCACGGCCTGCTACGTCGTCTGCTCGCTGTTCTGCATCATGGGCACCTACCTCGGGCTGCACATCGACGACTCGATCGCGCACACGCGCGCCATCGGCTCGGTGCTCGGCGGCGTGCTCGGCGGCCCGGTCGTCGGGCTGGCGGTGGGCCTGACCGGCGGCCTGCACCGCTACTCGCTGGGCGGCAGCTCCGCCCTGCCCTGCGCCATCGCCACCGTCGTCGGCGGCCTGATCGGCGGCGGCTACCACCTCTACATGATCCGCCGCGGCAAGGCCGCGACCGTCTTCCGCCCGGTGCCGGTGGCGCTGGTGACGCTGGCGTCGATCGTCGTCGAGATGGCGATCCTGCTGCTGATGCTGAAGTACCCGGCCAACTGGCACCTCGTCGAGCAGATCGCGATCCCGATGGCGGTGGCCAACACGCTGGGTGCCGGCATGTTCATGCGCATCCTCGTCGACCGGCGCAAGCTCTACGAACGCCAGTCGACGGTGTTCTCGACCAAGGCGCTGGCCATCGCCGCGCGGGTCGAGGGCCTGCTGCGCGAAGGTTTCGACCCCGACGCCTCGGCGCGCGCGGCGCGTGTCGTGAAGGTCATCCAGGAGGAGACCGGCGTCGGCGCGGTGGCGATGACCGACACCCGCCAGCTCGTCGCCTTCACCGGCATCGGCGCCGACCACCACCTGCCGGGCACGCCGATCGAGTCCAAGCTGACGCAGCAGGCGATCCAGCGCAACGAGGTCGTCTACGCCGACGGCAACGAGGTGCCGTACCGCTGCTCGATCCACGCCAAGTGCCCGCTGGCCTCGTGCCTGATCATCCCGCTGACCGACGAGGAGAACCAGGTCATCGGCACGATCAAGCTCTACGAGCCGCGCAGCCGGCTGTTCTCCAACATCAACCGCACGCTCGGCGAAGGCATCGGCCGGCTGCTGTCCAACCAGATCCTCGCCGGGCGCTACCTGCGCCAGCGCGAGATGCTGGCGCAGTCGGAGATCAAGCTGCTGCAGGCCCAGATCAACCCGCACTTCCTGTTCAACGCGCTGAACACGCTGATCGCGGTGATCCGCCGCGACCCCGAACGCGCCTGCACGCTGGTCTTCAGCCTGTCGACCTTCTTCCGCAGCAACCTCAAGCGCCCGAGCGAGGACGCGCGGCTGATCGAGGAGCTGGCCCACGTCTCGTCCTACCTGGAGATCGAGCAGGCCCGCTTCGGCGACCGGCTGCAGGTCGAGTTCGACGTGCCCGACCGGCTGCAGCACATGCGCCTGCCGGCCTTCTCGCTGCAGCCGGTGGTCGAGAACGCGATCAAGCACGGCACCTCGCAGCTGCTGGGCATCGGCCGGGTCAGGATCTCGGCGCGCCAGGAAGGCGGCGACCTGCTGCTGCATGTCGAGGACAATGCCGGCCTGTACAAGCCGCCGGCCGAAGGCAACGACGGCCTGGGCGTCAACCTGGTGCGCCGCCGCATCGCCAACCGCTACGGTGCCGGCTACGGCATGGACATCGAGTGCGAGCCCGAGGTCATGACCCGGGTCACGCTGCGCCTGCCGGTCTCGGCCGGTGACCTCTGAACGGTGAGCCCCGCATGAACGTCCTGATCGTCGACGACGAAGCCCCGGCGCGCGAGGAGATCGCTCGCCTGCTGTCCCGGGTGCCCGACGTGAACATCGTCGGCCAGAGCGCCAACGCCGTCGAGGCGCTGTCGGCGATCAACCACCTGCACCCCGACGTCGTCTTCCTCGACATCAACATGCCGCAGATCAGCGGGCTGGAGCTGCTGGGCATGCTCGACCCCGACGAGATGCCGCGTGTGGTGTTCCTGACGGCCTACAGCGAGTACGCGCTGAAGGCCTTCGAGCAGGACGCCTTCGACTACCTGCTCAAGCCCGTGGACCCGGCGCGGCTGGACGTGACGCTGCAGCGCCTGCGCCGCGACGCCGCGCCGACGGCCGACCTGGCCAAGCTCGCGGCGCCGCTGCGCCAGATCCCCTGCCCCGGCCACCAGCGCGTGCAGCTGGTCAAGGTCGAGCAGGTGGAGTACGTGAACTCCACCGGCACCGGCGTGTTCATCGTCAGCACCGACGGCGTCGAGCACTTCACCGAGCTGACGCTGCGCACGCTGGAGGAGCGCACGCCGCTGCTGCGCTGCCACCGCCAGTACCTCGTGAACCCGGAGCAGATCCTCGAGATCGTGTTCCAGGAGCTCGGCGGCGCCGAGATCGTGACCCACGGCGGCCGGCGCGTGCCGGTCAGCCGCCGCCTGCTCGGCGAGTTGAAGGAGAAGCTGGGCTTCGCCTGATCAGACCGCGCCGACGACGCGCGCGAACCAGCCCTGCACGCCCGGGCGCGCCGGCTCGACGTCGATGCGGCCGTCGGGCGTCAGGCGGTTCACCGCCATCGGCACGATCTCGGCCAGCACCTGGGCGGCGTCGGCCGGGTCCAGGTCGAGGCGGCGCACCAGCTTGTCGTAAAGGCGCTCGCCGAGCGCGCGGCGCATCGTCTTGCCGTCCATCGTGTTGTCGGCGCCGTGCGTGATCCAGCCGCGCATCGCCTCGCCGCAGCCTTCGGCGTCGAAACGCGCCGCCAGCGCCATCAGGCCGCCGTCGTGCTGGCGCAGCAGGCGCATCAGCGACTGGACGAGCTTGCTGTTCTCGCCACCACAACGCCGCGCCTTGCGCGCGAGCCCGATCGCCATTTCCTCGAATTCACAGCACATCTCGACCTCGACTGGTTTCAACCCGGTGTCTCGCCGGAGTTATCTCTGAGCCCAACATAACCCCCTGCGGGGAGACTGTCGAGTTTCCTCCGAGGGCGCCCCCGGCCAATACCCGGAAAACCGCCGGAGAAAACCCCTGAAAAATGCCGCTGGCGCCCGCCAGGCGACCGCCCGGGGGCCGCTGGCGACCGTTCGCCGGAAAATCCGGCGGGTGTCTCGCCAGCACCACGGCGAGCGCTCAGGCGCTCGCCGCCCGGCCGTCGATCTCGCGGTCCAGCGCCTGCGAGATCGCGCGCCAGGCCGGGCCGGCGACGCAGGCGCCGGCGTGGTCGTGCTCGACCTCGATGCGCCGGCGCAGCACGACCAGCGCGCACAGGTTCAGGCGCTGGCGCTCGGGGCCGTGCGGCACCCGCGCGGCAGCGCGGCGCAGGCCCTGACGGCGGTCCAGCGTCTCGCGGGCGACGGCCTGCACCGCGGCGGCGTCGCGCCAGTCGATGCCGAGCGCCAGAGCGGCACGCACCAGCGCACGCTCGGTGTCGCGCGCGGTGGCCTGGTAGTCGATGAATCCGGACATCACGTCCTCCACTCAGGCGGCCTGGCCGGCGCGGGCGCCGCGGCGGTACAGCCACCAGTAGGCGCCGGCGACGAGCAGCGCGCCGCCGACCCAGTTGCCCAGCGTCACGACGCCGAGGTTGACGAGGTACTGGCCCACCGGGATCTCGGTGGCCAGCCGGGCCTGCGCCGCGGGCTCGGCCCAGAAGCCGGCCGGCGCGAACCAGCGCACCAGCAGCCCGTAGGGCACGAAGTACATGTTGGCCACGCAGTGCTCGAAGCCGGCGGCGACGAAGGCCGTGATCGGCAGGAACATCGCGACGATCTTGTCGGTCACGCTGCGCGCGGCCAACGACAGCCAGGTCGCCAGGCACACCAGCACGTTGCACAGGATGGCCAGGCTGAAG